>NZ_PVXO01000063.1 GCF_002995785.1 Clostridium liquoris
AGTCACCATTAATGGCAAGATGTGTAACCAGTGAAAAGCAAGGTAGAAGAATATTTTATGGAGCTATGGTAGCAGAAGGAATAGTAGCTTTAATTTGGGCAGCAGCAGCTATGAGCTTCTTCGCAGGACCTCATGGAACAGATGGAGTTGCAAAATTAAATGAAGCTATGGTAGCTAATAATAATAATGCAGCATGGGCAGTAAATACTATTTGTAATTCATTACTTGGGAAAGTAGGAGGAGCCCTCGCCATACTTGGTGTTGTAGCTTGCCCAATAACTTCAGGAGATACAGCTTTTAGAAGTGCAAGACTTACTATAGCAGATTCAATTAAATATAATCAGGAAAAAATTAAAAATAGATTAGTAATAAGTATACCTTTATTTGTAGTTGGATTTATATTGACTAAGATAGACTTTAACGTTATATGGAGATACTTTGGATGGTCAAATCAGGCATTAGCTACAGTAGTGCTTTGGGCATCAGCTATGTATTTAGTTTACAGTAAGAAGTCTCATTGGATTGCAAGCTTACCAGCCACATTTATGACTGCAGTAAGTATAAGTTATATTATAGTTGCACCAGAAGGATTTAAAATGTCTACAGCAGTTGGATATCCAATGGGAATAATAGGAGCAATAGTTATATTAGGAATATTCTTATTTAAAGCAAAGGAAAAAACAGAAAGTTTGGGTACAAGTTCAAAAGCAGTTTAAAAAAATTCACCTTTTAGATATCACAAACAAAACACTCTATCACTTTGATAGGGCGTTTTGTTTTATCCACATTCTTCACTTATAGCTCTGTGCTCTGTCCTCTGTCCTCTGTTTAAAGTCCCAATGTTTCTTTCAACCTCTTAACATTATTTCTGCTTATGGGTACCTCAGAATTCTCATTGTCCTTCATTACTAATTTATAAGTACCATTAAACCAGGAATACAGTTCTTTTATATTATCTAAGTTAACAAGATAGCTTCTATGAGCCCTAAAAAAGTTTGACTTATTTTGAACCTTATTCATAGTATAGCTGGTAAAATATTTATCCTTGTAGGTTTTTATGTATACTTTTTCATTTTCTGTATAACAATAGAATATGTCCTTTAGGGGAACCAATATTATCTTTCCATGGTGTTCACAGGGGATTTTTTGAATTATATTTTGCTTATTATCTAACTGATTAATTAATTTATCTATTACCTCTGGTATTTCAATATCTTTATCTTTAAGTATTTTATTATAAAGACGATGTATAGTATTTTCTATTCTTTTTTCGTCATAAGGTTTTAATATATAATCTAATGCATCCACTTCAAAGGCTTGTAGTGCATGTTCTTCGTAGGCTGTAACAAATATAATTTCTATATCATTATTGAATTTTTTTATATCCATGGCTAATTCCATACCATTCTTTACAGGCATATTTATATCTAAAAAAACTGCTTCAGGTTTTTTTTCTCTTATCATGTCAATGCCGCTTTCTCCATCATGGGCCATGCCGCAGATTTCTAAAAAGTCGTATCGGCTTAATATATATTTTAATTCTTCTGCTGCAGGAATCTCATCTTCAACTATCATATAATTTATTTTTTTCACACCTTCATCTCCTTTGGTATTAAAAAACTTACACAGGTACCTGCATTTGGAGAACTTTCTATTTTTAGCTTACAGTTTTCTCCATATAGTAATCTTAGTCTATCATTTACATTTTTTAGTCCTATTCCACTGGAGCTTTTAAAGATTTCTTTTAACCTATCTTCAGATATTCCTACGCCATCATCTTTTACTTGAAAAAATAGTCCATTTTCTGATAAAGCAGCTTTAATATAAACTGCTCCTCCACAAGGTTTTGGTAAAATTCCATGTTTTATAGAGTTTTCAATAATTGGCTGAAGTATAAAAACTGGTATCCTATACTCCATTAAAATATCAGGTACATCTATATTTATCTTAAGTCTGTCTCCAAACCTTGCATTTTCTATGGATAAATATGAATTCAAAAAATTAAATTCCTCCTTAATTGTAACGAAATCCTCATCTCTTTTCAATGTTTGTCTAAAATAATTTGAAAGATCAATAATGAGTTCGCGAGCTCTATTAGGGTCTATTCTGCAGAAAGAAGAAATTGTATTTAGGGCATTAAATAAAAAATGAGGATGAATTTGAGCCCTTAAAGCTTTATATTCTGCTATATAAGCTTCATGAGCAATTTTGTCTAACTTATATATTTTAAATTGTGTGGACAAAAGGCTGCTTAATTGTTTGGCAAATTGTATAAAATATTCATCAATATATCCTTCTGATTTTATTTTTAAACCAACCACAGCTTCCAATTTATTTTCATCGAAAATTGGAACGCAGAAAAAATATTTTTTACCATAATTATCTGAATTGTGAACAGATATTATTTTATAATCTGGATTGTTGTAATAAGACTTTAATGCTTCATTTAATGGTTCAATGGGAATTCTCTTTCCACAATAGCATAATACTTCTTTATTGTTCCCTATAAAAACTCCTTTAAAATTATTGTTATCATATATTATTTTAGCTACATTTACTGCAGTTTCCTTATTGAACCCATTTTTTAAATAATTTAATGTTTGTTCCGCAATTATTAAAGCTTTTTGAGCTTGTATTGCACCAATTCTATTATATTGTTCTGAGGCGTTGTTAATTATATTTATAAAAATTACAACTCCTAAAGAATTTATGAATATCATTGGCAGGGCAATTATTTTTTCTAAGGATAAAGCTTCATTAAAAGGTTTAGAAATTGCTAAAATAATAAGCATTTCCAGTATTTCTGCTATTACTGCAGCTATAAAACTTATTTTAGGATCTAAATATGTTTTTTTTGAATATTTTTTAGCTAATCCACCACATAATCCCTCTACTATAGTAGATATAGCACAGGCTAGAGCCGTAAACCCTCCAATGCTGTATCTTTGAAGTCCTGCTATACTTCCTACAATTAATCCGACAAATGGGCCGCCTATATATCCTGCTACAATAGCACCAATTGGTCTGGTATTAGCTATAGCATATGGATTAATGGTGATTGTAGTATTAAAATTGGATGATTGATCTATGTTTACTCCTGTATAGGTGCCTATAATAGAGAGTAGGCTAAAGAAAAATATAGTCCTTAGTTTAGTATTTCCATCATCATAAAAGAATCCCTTCCGCACTGAAATTTGACAATATATATAAGCAGCCAGTGCG
Organism: Clostridium liquoris; assembly: GCF_002995785.1. Classification (GTDB taxonomy): domain Bacteria; phylum Bacillota; class Clostridia; order Clostridiales; family Clostridiaceae; genus Clostridium_AO; species Clostridium_AO liquoris. The sequence goes on from NZ_PVXO01000063.1 coordinate 3,223, forward strand.
ATTAATGACATGCTTTCTAGTAATTGAATATATATCATAAATACATCTCCCAAATATAATAAAATCAATATAACAATTATACATAAAAAAAATAATAATTAAATGACTTTAGTATATCTAATTTGACTATTCACTCCATATATTTTGCATTTCACCCTAAAATTTTTTCAGTTAAGGGGAAAAACATTCATGAAAAATTTAAATTAAAATATAATTTAAATGCAATATTTGAAATTGATAAAAAGGTTTGAAATATTATTTAAAACATTAAAGGAGGTTATTATATGATATCGTTTATTCTTTCACTAATTGCATTAGTAGTGGGGTATTTCATTTATGGCAAAATAGTAGAAAAAGCTTTTGGAGCAGATGAAAGCATACAAACACCTGCCATTAGATTAGAAGATGGTGTTGATTATGTACCTATGCCAGAATGGAAAATATTTTTAATACAGTTTTTAAACATTGCAGGTCTTGGACCAATA
>NZ_PVXO01000064.1 GCF_002995785.1 Clostridium liquoris
TGTATAGTAATATCAACTTACATTATAATGGATTTTTTATGTATGTGGGAGATACTTTTTGTATCTCCTTTTAATTTTTTAAGCAGTAATTATTACTACTTTTGCCTACTAAAATTATACTCTAAGTGTGGCATTGATGGAAGGAAAATAATGTGATACGTTGGAGACTTAATGAGGGAGTTCTTATTAAGAATGAAATTAAGGGATTTATATGGCATTAAGTCTAAGTTAAGTTATGATTAAAACTGTTCTATTAGTACAAAACATATTTTTATATTAGCCATTGGGGTTCTATTCGGCAGCTTGTGCATCTGCTTTAGTTTTATGAACTGTACCATATGGATGCTGAGGCGGTGCATAGATGGAGTACAATTTAATTGGCTTATTACCTGTATTGATTAAATTGTGCCATTTACCAGCTGGTATGATGAAGATAAAATCATCATATACTTTTTTCTGAAAATCCAAATTATCTTTACTATTACCCATTTGAACAAGTCCTTGACCTTCTTCAATACGTATGAATTGATCAAGATTAGGATGAACTTCTAAACCTATGTCTTCACCGACATTGATACTCATTAATGTAAGTTGTAAGTGGTTTCCTGTCCATAGAGCTGTACGATAATTAGTATTTTGCTTGGCAGCCTCATTAATATTAACTACAAAGGGTTTGGGTCCATAATCTTTTAGCTGAATTAAATTAGCTCTATACATTGGTGTATTAGGATATAAATATGATCTGTAAGAATTATACATATACATTGGTGTGTTCATGAAATAAGGGCAAGGGCATGTTTTATAAGCATTATACATAGTATTCATTCCTTTCATAGACTTACAACATTATTATATGCTCTGTGTCTAGAGAATGTGCCTATAATACTTATTGATTAATAGCAAAAAATTAGAATATAATATAGATAATTCAACTAAAAGTTGATACTATTTGTCTATATTATTCCATATAAGTGCAGTTGTCCGGATTCTGCAAGAATGTGCAAGCATATAGCAGCTGCCTTATATGGAATTGGTGCACGATTAGATGAAGATCCAATTTTATTCTTCAAGCTTAGAGACATTGACTTTCAAGAATTACTCAAAAAATCAATGGAAGAGAAAATGCAAAGTATGTTTAAAAATGCAGATAAGAAGAGTGAACGCATTATTGATGATGGAGATGTATTTGATTTATTTGGTGTATAATACTGTATAAACAAAAAGGTACAGAAATATTTCATAAATAATAAAGAAGGAAATCTCAACATGTGCTAAGACTGTCCTTCTTTTTTTGTTGCTATTAATTATTATTTGATATAAAGTTACGTGTTACGTAAATTGTAATACCTAAATAAGTATCAAGTGTGAAATTTAAAGCAGTTGTTTTGCTGATGTAACTGTTATTTCTAAGACTCTACTTAGGAATGGGTATTTTTCTTTCATTATATCAAATTCTGAACCAGATGTGAGGAATTTTGCTGTTCCTCCAACTTCAAAACCTGTTCCTTGGTAATTATTATATCCCATAACTTCTCTAGAACCTAGAGTAACTTTTACTTTGTTATTATGATTTACATCATTTTCAGTGCTATGCATTCCAGCAGCAGGGATTAAAATTCTTTCGTCTTCTGTTACAACTAGATAGGAGTTCCAAGTACAAGTTACATGTGCCTCATCCACACCCCATGATACAATTGAAACTACACCTTCATGATTTAATACTTCATAAAATTTTTCTGTAATCATTTTATATTTCCTCCTCAAAATTTATTAAACAACACCATTAGAATTATGAAATACATATAATAGAATAATCAAATCCAAAGAAAATATGTATTGCATATATTGCAGACAACTGTTATCTACAATTATTATATAATTGCTTTTTTAAAAAGTCAACAAAATAAATATATTATAGATAAATATTATACGTAATATTATTGCGCAGATATTGACTAACAAAAAATAATAAAGTATTATGTGGGAAGATTATATTGTTAGATAGGAGGATGATTTTATTGCAATTTTCTATAGGAGTAGAATATGCATTACATTGTTTATTATATATGGTAGATATTCCGCCAGGAAAATCTGTTGGGATTAAGGATCTAGCAACATATCAAGGAGTGTCAGAGACTTATCTATCAAAGGTATATACAAAATTAAGAAAATCATGTATTGTGAAGTCAATTCCAGGTGTTAATGGAGGATATGCGTTGGCACGTAATCCCGAAGACATAACATTTTGGGATATAATTGAAGCAGTAGAAGGAAGCTCCCCATTATTTCAATGTGTAGAAATTAGGCAAAATGAGCTGTTGTTAGATAAAGATAACTTACCTGATACATATACGAAATGCCCTTGCTTAGTAAAAGCTGTAATGTGGGAAGCGGAAGAACAGATGAGACAATATTTGAGGAATAAGACTTTGGCGTGGTTGCATGAGCAAGTAAGAAATAAGATTCCTGAAGAGCATAGCAAAGCAACCATTGAATGGTTTAATAATACTAAATCAAGGTAAGAACTAATAAGTAAAAAGTAAAGGTTTATTTCTTACCTCTTACTTGTCTACAAATTTCAATTTTCAGAGTAGGCATATTATAGATATTTGTTCCACTAAATAATTTTCCACAGACTTTAGACAAATTTAGGTTGCATTTTTTACCATAAGGGTATATAATTAATTATTATAAATAAGAAAAGCTAGGGGTGCCGCAAGGCTGAGAAGGTAAAACCTAACCCTTGTACCTGAACTGGATAATACCAGCGTAGGAAAGCGCTATTTTAGTAGCTTAATTTAAAGTAACTAAAAGACACTGTTTTCTACAGTGTCTTATTTTTTTTTAAGGAGTGTGAAAAATGAACATATTAAATTTCAAATTCAAATTACCAGAGGCGGGACAATCTTTAAATACAGTGTTTAGTGATCCAAAAATCTATATTACTTTAGCAATTATTTTGGCTTTAGCAGCACTATTTATAGTGGTTAAAAATGTTAAATTAAATGCAAAAATAATAACAAATATTGCCATGGCGGTAGCTTTAGGCACAGTGCTTAAAATGTTTACCATTATGAAAATGCCTATGGGTGGTTCTGTTACACTTGGAAGTATGATCCCAATAATATTAATTGCTTATATTTATGGACCTAGGATAGGATGTCTTTCAGGATTACTTTTTGGCATAACTGATTTGCTGCTTGGAGCATATGTTGTTCATCCAGCACAACTTATAATTGATTATATTCTTGCATTTTCAGCTTTAGGTGTAGCAGGTTTCTTTAAAGAAAATATAACAATAGGTACATTAGCTGCAATAGGTTTAAGATTTTTATGCCATGTAGTTTCTGGTGTAATATTTTTCTCGCAATATGCAAATGGTCAAAATGCTATTGTGTATTCAATAATGTATAATGGAACATATTTATTACCAGAGGCAATAATTTCTGTAATAGTATTAAAAATTATACCTGTTGCAAGAGTTAAAAAAGAAATAGCTAAAACTGTATAAAAATGAAAAAGTAAAATGTAGTATTTATGCAAGGCTTACGCAAATTAAGCATCTCAATTTGGGGTGCTTTTTTCAATTGCTACAGTAATTTGTGTAATATAATCACTTTCATTTTTAACAGCAACTTCATCTAATAGGTATTCCTCATAGGCGAATTCACCTATATGAAAGTGTTTTTCTTCTAAGAATTTTAAAAGCCTTTCATAGGTTATGCTTAATGTTTCATAACTTCCATGGTGATAAGCAATAGCATACATACCCTTTGGTTTCACAAACATTGAAGGGACTTTTCGCTCTTTATTTGTTTTCACAAAGAAATAAGAATAATTGCTGTAATTGTTTTTTAACATATTTTCCTTGCTAAGCATGGCACCTGCAAAAGAGGTATCCATAGATTGTGTACTGTTTATAAAGCTTGTAAAATCTAACATAAATTGAATATAATTTTTAGTATCTTCCTCTGTTAGTAAAGCGCTTCGAATGAGATATTCCTCTTCCTGTTCTTCAATTGTTATTTCATCACAATTTACATGTGTGCCCTTATTAGTAAAGACAATTGTTTCCTCTAGTAAGTGCTTAATTTGATTTAGTTTTTCAATTTCATTATCAACCTCTGCAATTTTTTGTGTTGATAAATCAATGAGCCGCTCTGGAGTTCTTTCGTCAAGATATGATTTCATCTCTTTTAATGGAACATTTAACTCCTTTAATATGGATATAATAGAGAAAACATCTAACTGTCTATAGGAATAATAACGATACCCGTTTTTATCTGTAATGGCAGGACAAAACAGTCCAATGTCATCATAGTGAAAAAGGGTTCTTTTATTTACTCCGCAAAGTTTTGCGAATTTTCCTGTTGTAAAGTATTTCTGCAAATCTTTTCTCATAATTCAATATCTCCTCTTGACTATCTGGTTACGTTATACATTATTATAAAATAAGTGATACACAAATTCAAGTAAGGAGAATTCTATGTTAAGATTATTACGTTTTTTAAAACCATATAAAAAAGAAGTTGCAGCCATAGTATTTTTTACATTTTTACAAACTCTGAGTATATTATATATTCCAACACTCACTGCTGAAATTGTAAATAATGGAGTTACAAAAGGAGATATACATTATATTTTCAAGGCAGGATTATTTATGCTGCTGGTGTCGGCGATAGCAGGAGTAACAGCTATATTGTGTTCTTGGTTGTCAGCAAATATGGCCTCTGGGTTTGCCAGGGATATTAGAGAGGCCATGTTTGAAAAAGCACAAGCCTTTTCCATGAATGATTTAAATAAAATAAGCACAGATTCAATGATTACAAGAACCACCAGCGATGTCACCTTAATTGGACAAATGACTGTTATGTTTATGCAAATGTTGTTGCCAGCACCCATTATGTCCATAGCTGGACTGTGGCTGGCTTTCTCTACGGATAAGGTAATTTCATTAATTATTCTAGCAACAATGATCATATTTTTGCTCATTGCTTTTTTCCTTGGAAAAAAGATTATACCTTTGTATAAGCTGGTTCAAGTTAAAATGGATAATATCAATAGTATTCTTCGAGAAATTGTTACCGGCGTTCGTGTCATTCGAGCATTTAATCGTGAGAAGTATGAAAAAGGCAGAATTGATGCTGCTGCCTCTGATTATGCGGACAATGCCATTAAAATAAATAAGATGATTGCTGTTCTGCTTCCAGTGGTTATGTTCATTATCAACATGGGAGTTATCTGTATTCTATGGATTGGTGCGAAAAGGGCAGCAGCTGGAGATATGCAGATTGGTGATATTATGGCTATGATTGAATACTGTTTTCTGATTTTGATTTTTCTTATTATGGGCATCATGATGTTTATGTATATTCCTCGTGCACAAGCATGTGCTGATAGAATCAATGAGGTACTTTCCATCACTCCTGAAATTTTGGATGGTGAGGTAAAAAATCAAGAAATAAAAGAGAAAGCCCATGTTGAATTTCGCAATGTTACATTCCAATATCAAAATGCAGAGGAACCTGTACTGGACAATTTGAATTTTCAGTCAAAGTCAGGAGAAGTCACTGCAATCATAGGAGGAACTGGGTCAGGAAAATCTACAGTAGCAAATTTGATTCCGCGTTTTTTTGAAATTCAAAGTGGTAGTATTCTGGTGGATGGTATTGACATAAGGAATCTGCCCCAAAAAGAACTTCGTGATAAGATTGGATTTGTTCCTCAAAAAGCGTTCCTTTTTAGCGGCACAATAGCTGAAAATATTAGATATGGGAAAAAGGATGCAACCCAGGAGGAAATAGAGCATGCTGCACAAATAGCACAGGCACATGATTTTATTATGAATATGAAGCATGGGTATGACTCCTATGTTGCACAGGGAGGAAACAATCTATCAGGGGGTCAAAAGCAGCGTTTGGCAATTGCAAGGGCGCTGATTCGCAAACCGGAAATATATATTTTCGACGACAGTTTTTCAGCACTGGACTTTAAAACAGATGCAATGCTTCGAAGAGCACTGAAAGGGGAAATTGGAGGCTCAACTATGATAATTGTGGCACAGCGCATCACTTCTATTATGGATGCGGATAGAATTATTGTGCTGGATGATGGAAAAATCGTGGGCAGCGGTACCCATGGTCAGCTGATGAAAAGCTGTGAGGTTTATGGCCAAATTGCAGCTTCCCAGCTTAGCGAAGCCGAATTAGCTTAAATAATAATGGAGGTAACCATATGGACGAGAATGCAAATGAAGAGATAAAAACAACGGATGATACATCAGTTGAAAGAGCTAAAAATGCCAAAGCAGTTACTAAACGTTTAATAAGAATTTTAGGAAAACAGAAGCTGAAATTTTTAGCAATTTTAATTTCAGTTCTTATAAGTTCTTCTCTTATAATTGCTGAGCCTTTGGTCATAGGAAAAGCCATTGACAAGCTCTACAATGGCATAAAAGCATCTATAGCAACGGGAGTTAAATTTCATGTGAATATCAGTACAATGGGAGAAATAACTGGCCTTCTGCTTTTGATTTACATTGCTACTTCATTGTTTAAATACTTTGAGCAATATATGATGGCAGGGGTATCTCAAACCCTTACATTAGGCTTGCGTAAGGAATTGAGTGATAAGCTTAACCGTTTGCCCTTGAAATATTATGATTCCCATAAAAAAGGTGATATATTAAGCCGTGCCACAAATGATCTAGAAAGAGTAGCAGATAGTTTGCAGGAAGGTTTAATGCAGCTTATTACATCTGTAGTCACTATGACACTTGCAGTTATTGCCATGGTGACAATAAGCCCTATGCTTACACTGATTATAGCTGTAACGCTTATGGTGTCAATGCTTGCAACAACTAAGTTTGCCAATAAAATTGAGGGCTATTTTGCAAATAATCAGGAAACTCTGGGTGAACTAAATGGCTTCATTGAAGAAACATTCACAGGACAGTTGGTAATTAAAGCTTTCAGCAAAGAAGAGGATGCGTTGCAGGATTTTAAAGAAGTTAACCAGAGGATTTATGATGCAAGCAGGAAAGCTGAATTTTACGCTTATGCCATAGAGCCATTTATTAGATTTTTGGGGAAAATAGGCTATGTTATTGTTGCCGTTATTGGCGGTGTTTTCGCCGTAAATGGAACATTGACATTAGGAAATATTCAAGCTTTCCTTCAGTATGTGGATCAATGCTCAGAGCCAATGACTCAAATTTCATATATACTGAATATGCTTCAGTCTGCTGTGGCATCTGCAGAACGTGTCTTTGAAATATTAGATGAGGAGGAAGAAGCTCCGGAAGAGTTAGTTTGTAAAAATATTGATAATCCTAGGGGTGAGGTTGCATTTGAACATGTGAAATTTGGCTATAGTGATAATGCTATTTTGATGAATGACATTAATCTCAATTTAAGTGCAGGAAGCACGATTGCCATTGTAGGACCAACAGGAGCCGGAAAAACCACTCTTGTGAATCTGTTAATGCGATTCTATGAAATTCAGGGTGGAAGAATCACCATTGATGGGGTGGATATTAAAGAAATGAGCCGAAGTTCATTGAGGACAATGTTTGGAATGGTGCTGCAGGATACCTGGATTTTTCATGGAAGTATACAAGAGAATATTGCATACAGTCGTATGGATGCTAGTTTAGATGATGTTATTCTTGCTGCCAAGGCTGCCCATGCGGATCATTTTATCCGAACACTGCCTGAGGGTTATAAAACAATTTTGGAAGCGGATGGTTCCAATGTGTCTCAGGGGCAAAAACAGCTTCTCACAATTGCCAGGGCAATACTTGCGGATCCTACTATTCTGATTTTGGATGAAGCCACTTCCAGCGTGGATACAAGAACCGAGGCAGAAATTCAAAAGGCAATGAGCAACTTGATGAAAGGTAGGACAAGTTTTGTTATTGCCCATAGATTGTCTACCATTCGTGACGCAGATTTGATTTTGGTAATGCAAAATGGAACAATCATTGAGCAGGGAAAGCATCAGGAGCTTCTTAATAAAAAAGGATTTTATGAAAAACTTTATAATAGCCAATTTGCAAATAGTGCAGCAGAAGAAGTAAAAGCTCTATAATATAAGGCAATACCCGCCAACAAAAAGTGTGAGTTTGGCGGGTTTTTTTGTGCTGTAACAGTTAGTGAGAGGGAAAGGAGTGTTGGCACTCCTTTCTTTTGTGGCATAAGAACATAAGAAATTAATTATACTTTCATTCTATCAGTGAACAGTTTTTCTGATAATACATGTTTGCAGATAATATAAAGTCATACTTATTGTTAGTGCAACTACTATATATCCAATATTAATTACACCATTAAGATTATAAACATTTGTTGTAACTTCCTCATTAAACCATACACTGTGACCAGCAGCGAATAAAAGTGATGAGTGTTGTATTACACTTAATGCAAATAATATCCTCTTGTATTTATTAGAAATATTATGCAAAGTAAAAATCAATAGACTATAGACAATGCAGATTGCCATTAGTAAAATAAATAACCTATTAATTTTGTTTTGTAATACTAATAACCCTTCATTATTTAGTGTATATTTCATACCAACTTTAATATATATTTGGTAGTATATAATAACTAATGAACTTAATATTGTAATTACTATACCCACATGAAAATAAGGAGATACTTTAGCATTATTCTTCTTTGATTTTAAAAATATAAACAAGTTAACAAATGTATAAAATATTACTGCCATTAATGTATAGTAAAATTGAATTTCTAAAATAAAATTTTTATTTTTTATTAAAATCATAGGAACACTAATCAAATTTACAAATATAGAAGCTGTTATACCTGTTGTTAAAATAAATTGTTGGCAAGAAGCTTGCATACCAGAAAAATTCAATGGCATTTCAGGATATTGATGTTGACTTAATAGATTACTATATTTTGTATCATAAAGACAAAATATACAGAATGAAATGAATATAAATATCATTGATACCAATTGCATCATATAAAACCTAGTTAAACTTAAATAAGAGGTAAGAGCTATTACCTTTTCACTCTTACCTCTTGCCTCTTACTTATTATTTCTGCCACTCATTCTATAAGAAAACTACAACGTTAATTCCATTTTTTGATTTTAACATAATATATTCTTAAAAATAAAGTTATTATAAAAGCAGTTACTAATATAAGAGCTATACCTGCCATCTTATGCAATGGGAAATAGAAACATACAAAGCCTAAAGGTATACATATGAGAAAATCACAAGATAAAAATACCAATAAAACCACCACTCCATTTTTAATAAGGAAATAATAATAGAAAGCTATATCCCAAATGACTAATGAAATCATGAATAACATGTATGAAATATTTTTAAAACTATTTTTAATTAAGTTTCCACTAAAATACTGAATGTTTTCACCATTGTAAAAGATACTGATAACTTGAAACAAGCACCCTATGATAAAGACAAAAATGCCTGCTTTTATGAGCATTTTTGCAAATATACTACGATTCTTTAATATACAGTTCATTTCGTTTACTACAGAATTTTTTTGCCCAAAGGATTCCAATGCCTTTTCTACACTCTCTTCTTCACTTAGTCCTTGATTTTTTAAATCTTCTACTTCTTCATACAGATGATTCCTCGTCTCCTCTTTTAATATTTTTGTATTCTTATCTGCATTATCAAAATTTCCATAGATGTTATTAACATATTCCTCGATTTTACAATTATATTTCTCAGTTTTTTTCATCTAATACAACCTCCATAAAATTATTTAATAATGATTTTAAAAGCTTCCATTCCTCTACTTTATCTGAAAAATATTTCTTGCCTTCTTCAGTAATTCTATAGTATCTTCTTCTTCCGCCTCCAGTACCTTTATTATCATTCCAGTATCCTTCTAAATACTTCTTTTTTTCTAGCCTTTTTAAAGATACATATAGAGTAGCTTCCTTTATTTCAAATTCTTTTTTAGATTTTTCTTTTATTTTTTTAGCAATTTCATATCCGTACATATCACTATTTTGTAAAACACATAATACAATTGTATCAATATAACCCTTCAATATTTCTTTATCAAATTCCAATGTTTAAGCCTCCTTAATAAATTTATTTTAGTACATAAACTACTTAATGATGTTAAGTACTATTATACTATATAATAATGTAAATTACTATATTATGTGATGTAGTTTTATATAATTTTGTAAGATATATTCGAACAAATTGTGACCAATTTCTTCAGTTGACAGTTGATAGAGGATAATTGGCAGTTAAGGATAATTTTTCACCACATTTAGCTACTTAAATCTGTAAAGCTTGCAAGCATGGCTTGCTTTATTTAAATATGGTATAGACAACTATCTATATTGTGCATATAATATACATATAGATAGTTGTCTATATGATGAATAGTATTAATATAATTACAAAGGAAATGGAGTGGATTAAATGAAATGCAGCTATGCTGAATATGTGCCTATATTTAAAGCACTTGCCGATGAAACGAGATTGAAAATAATTGATATGCTTTCCTGCGGAGAAATGTGTGCCTGTGACATTTTAGAATATTTTAATATTTCGCAGCCAACACTTTCCTATCACATGAAGATTTTAACTGACTCTGAAATTGTTAATGCCAGGAAAGATGGCGCGTGGATGAAATACGCTCTAAATACATTTGAATTTGAGACAGTGGAAAAGTTTCTAAAGGATATCAGTGAAGATACTGATGATTGTATTTGTAAGAGCCTTGGAAAGTGTTCAAAGGACTCTGAATGTAAATAGTTTTAAAAATATTAGAAATTTGGGAGGCTAGTAAATTGGGAAATAATAATTGTTGCAATTCTGAAAATAAACTTGACAAGAATGCAAAAGTAAAAATAGTAAGAATAAAACCAAAATCCATTGGCAGCCTTACTTCTTCTAAGGGCGGAAAAACTAAAAGCTCCTGCTGTTGTGGAAATGGGAGTAGTGCATCATGTGAAGCCATTACTAAATATGATTTAAAGGAGAAATGGATAATTGGAGAAATAAGTACCCCTGCTGGTATGGTACCACGGGTTTCTACCAAATTGACCTTCGAGGATACATGGGGTACATGGAAGGTACGTTTTGGGATAAATAGAATGAATTATAAAATCAATGCTGGAATTTATGCAGTAGGAACACCTGATAATACTTCTCCTGTACTTGTAACGGCAAACTATAAGCTGACCTTTGATAGTTTGAGAAAAGAGTTAGAAGGACTTAATGCATGGATAATGGTGCTGGATACAAAGGGGGTAAACGTATGGTGCTCAGCAGGAAAAGGTACCTTTGGAACTAAGGAGCTAGTAAACAGAATTTCAAAAGTAAGGATTCCACAAATTGTATCACACAAAACTTTAATACTTCCTCAGCTTGGAGCACCAGGGATAAGCGCTCACCAGGTTACAAAGCAGTCTGGATTTAAAATTGTGTATGGGCCTGTGAGAGCTGAAGATTTAAAAGAATTTTTAGAAGCAGGTATGAAAGCTACAGAAGAGATGCGTGAAGTCAGGTTTAATATAATTGATAGAGTGGTTCTGACACCAATTGAATTTTTAAGTACTTTTAAAGTTGCCATTATTGTTTTTGGAATAATGTTTCTTTTAAACCTAGTTGCAGTTAATCCTTTTGGAGTAATTGATTTTTATGCATTTATGGGTGCATTGCTGGCAGGCTGTGTTATAACTCCTATATTACTTCCATGGATTCCTGTAAGGGCTTTTGCTGCAAAAGGCTGGATTATGGGATTAATATGGACAATTGTTGTAAATATGCTTAATGGCTGGCCTGCAATGCCTCAATATGGCGTATTAAAAACTATCGCCTATTTATTGATTTTACCCTCTGTTTCCTCATTTTATGCTATGAACTTCACCGGGTCTTCTACTTATACATCTTTTTCAGGTGTAATAAAGGAGATGAAGATAGCAGTTCCTGCAATTGCTGTTTCCATAGGAATTGGGGTAGTATTACTTTTGATAAACAGTTTTATTTATATTTAAGGAGGATGCTATGAAGAATAAATATTTAAAAAATGTTTGTACACTTAAACTTAATTCAGATAAATGTGTTGGCTGTGGAAGATGCATTGAGGTCTGCCCGCATAAAGTATTTGATTTGAACCAAGGTAAGGTTGAACTTATTAACAAAGATGGCTGTATGGAATGTGGTGCATGTGCAAAAAATTGTGCATTTAATGCAATTGAAGTAAATTCAGGGGTTGGATGTGCCTATGCAGTTATTATGGGATGGCTTCTGGGCACTGAACCTACTTGTGATTGTTCTGGTGGCAGCAGCGGTGGATGCTGTTAAATCAGTTTGAAAAAAGGGTTTAAATACATGACAGAGAAAATAAAAGTTGCTTTTGTTTGCGTTCATAACTCCTGCCGTTCCCAGATGGCAGAAGCAATTTCCAAGATAATTGCAGCAGATGGTTTTGAAGCCTATTCAGCAGGAACTGAAACTAAGCCACAGATTAATCAAGATGCAGTTGAAGTAATCAAATAGATTTATGGCGTTGATATGAACACAACACAAAAATCAAAATTCATATCAGATATTCCTCAGAAAGTAATATTTTTACGGATGTGATGCTTTAATTAAATACAGCACCTCCTGAAAGTTAAGGGAGGTGCTGGCATATTAATGAATAGTAAAACAAAAAAAGAAGTGCTAATCTTTGCAGGATGTAGCACTTCTTTTACGGCTTTTTGGCATTGAAATAGTCGAATTTAATTTATTGTTATATTTTTAACTTTTATGTTCTAAACATATTGCAATTTATATTTAAATGTGCTATATTTACTCACGGAGAGTTAGTTGTACATACAAATGAAGAGCTTATAAAATAGAATTAAGTCGAAATAATTAACTTTTCAACAAATTACTAGTAGTTTATATAAAAAGTGACTTTTAAAATTTTTAATCCGGATGATAAAAAATAAACAATTGTCAAGGACAAATTTTATGATAGGAAGAAGAGAAATATGATACAAGAGAAGAGAGTAAACCAAGAGGACATAGTAGAAGAAGAAAAATCAACATCTAAAAAAAGACTAACACCTAAAGATTATTTAAACAAAGTTTTGGCTGGAACTGCAACTGGAATAGTTGTAGGGTTAATTCCAAACGCAATTTTAGGTTCAGTATTTAAAAATTTAATACATGTTTCACCAATATTTGCTACTTTCTATAATGCAGTAAATATTATGCAGTTTGTAGTGCCACTTCTTGTAGGTGTTTTAGTAGCTATGCAATTTGATTTTAACCCTATGCAGTCAATCATTGTTGGATCAGCAGTATTTTTAGGTTCAGGTGCTTATAAGGTTACTGAACATGGCGTACAGATGATTGGTATAGGTGATTTAATAAATGTAATGTTGCTTTCAGCTATAGCAGTGTATGTTATTAGAGCAATAGGAAATAAGTTAGGATCTTTAACAATATTGCTATTACCAATTATAGGTGGAGCAGGTGTGGGCGTTATCGGTATGTTTATGCTTCCTTATGTAAGTAAAATTACTTTAATAATAGGTAATGGAATTAATAGCTTTGCAGTGTTACAGCCATTATTAATGTGCATTTTAATTAGTATTTCATTTTCAATTTTAATTATTTCACCAATTTCAACTGTGGCAATAGGAATTGCTATAGGAATAGCAGGACTAGGTGCTGGAGCAGCTGCTATTGGAGTTACTGCTTGTACAGCTATTTTAGTAGTTGGATCCATGAGAGTAAATCAAAGTGGAGTTACTTTATCTGTTTTATTAGGTGCTATGAAAATGATGATGCCAAATTTAGTTAAGTATCCTATAATAGCAGTGCCTATTATTGCTAACGGTATTTTATGTGGAATAGGTGGATACATACTTAATATAACGGGTACAGCTAAAAGTGCTGGATTTGGAATAACTGGATTGGTTGGCCCTTTAGCTGCTATGAACAGCTCAACCTCAACTGTTAAAGTGTTATTAGCATTTATTGTTATACCTTTTGTAGGTGCATTTGCTATTGATTGGTTCTGTAGAAAAGTTATACATTTATATGATGAAAATATTTTCAAATACATTTAAATTAATATAAAATAGAGGGTGAATTGAAATGAAAATTGCAATTGTTGGAGCAGGAGCTATGGGCTCACGTTATGGATATATGTTGCATAAAGCTGGAAACAAAGTTACTTTAATAGACGCTTGGAAACAACATGTAGACATTATAAATAAAGAAGGATTAACAGTTGAAGAAAATGGAGCATTAAGCAAGGTGAAAATACCAGCAATGCTGCCTGAAGATGCTAAGGAAGTTCCAGACTTAATAATTTTATTTACTAAGTCAATGGGATTAGAGCCTATGCTAAAATCTATAAAAAATATTTTAGGGAAGAATACAAGAGTATTATGCCTACTAAATGGATTAGGTCATAACGAAACTATTGCAAAATATGTGGATAGGAAAAATATACTTATGGGAGTAACTTTATGGACAGCTGGTTTAGCAGGTCCTGGACATGTTGTATTAACAGGAGATGGAAGCTTAGAAGTACAAAACAATGATCCTAGCATGAAAGTAGAAGCAAAAGAGATTTGTAGCATATTAAGCCAAGCCGGATTAAATGCTCATTATAGCGAAGATGTGTTATTTTCAATATGGCGTAAGGCTTGTGTAAATGGAACCTTAAATAGTAGTTGTACAATTCTTGATTGTAATATTAAGGAATTTGGAGAATTAAAAGAAGCACCACAACTTATTCGTAATATTATAAAAGAATTTGCTGAGGTTGCTGCTAAATATGGAGTAAAATTAAATGTTGAAGAAGTTGCAGAGGGAATAGAGAAGATATACGATCCAAGCCAAGCTGGAGCACATTATCCATCAATGCATCAAGATTTAATCCAAAATCATCGTCTTACAGAAATTGATTATATAAATGGATATGTATCCAGAAAAGGTAAAGAATTTAATATAAATACACCATACAATGATTTAATTACAGATATTGTTCATGCAAAAGAGCAGTTAATTATTAAATAAATATAGTTGTTTTAGAAAAGTTGATTACTATTTTAATATTAATCAACTTTTTTCTACAATTAAATAATTCTTTTAATAGTAAAAATAAAGGAAAAAATAAAATATTAACACTAATTTAGTTGCAAATGTTCGAAATTATCTTTAACATATCATTTATATAGATAAATTATAAGAATTTACAAGGGGGGATGGGATATAATGCTTGAACAAAATTTCTGTCAGTGTTTATATTTTACCGCAACTAGGTTAAAAAAGATAGCAGCTAAAATAGCTGAAGACGAGTCAAGGTTGTTAGGAATGTCGCCGACCTATGTATATGTACTTCTCGGTGTGAAATTTAAATCTGGAATAACACAAAAAGAATTATGCGAAGAACTTCATTTAAAGCCATCTACAATAACTAGACTTATAGATAAATTAGTGATAAATGGTTTTGTTGAAAGAAAAGCTGAAGGAAAGTTATCTCATATATACTTAACTAAAAAAGGAGAAGAAATTCAAGAAGATATACAAAAGTATAGGGTAAAATTACACAATCGTTATAAAGAAATCTTAGGAAAAGAAGAATATGAATTATTAATTAAGATAACAAATGATTCTGCCAGAATATTAGAATCTGAGTAGATATATTATATAAATGAAGATTGCGATACAATTTTTTTAAGTTGACAGATGACAATTGATCAATATGTTGATTTCACAAGAATATATGTTCTATCGTCTAGCGAGTTTTAATACTTTATGATATAATTTGCATAGTAAAAAGATATTCTGGTAGGGAGGGAAAGCATTGAAAAAGAATTTATTAGCTCAACCATTTTTGAAATGGGCTGGTGGTAAAAGACAGCTATTACCAGAATTAAATAAATATATTCCGTTGAAATATAAGACTTATTATGAGCCTTTCGTTGGGGCTGGGGCGTTCTTATTTGATTTACAACCTAAGAAGGCTGTTATAAATGACATAAATTCAGAATTGATTAACTGCTATAATGTTATTAAAAATTCATTAGATGATTTAGTAGAGGATTTAAAAAGGCATGAAATCTCATCTGATTACTACTATAATATAAGGGAACTGGATAGAAAACCTGAGTTTAATGAATTATCTGCAGTGCAAAGGGCATCAAGGATTATTTACCTAAATAAAACTTGCTTCAATGGATTATTTAGAGTAAATAGCCAAGGTCAATATAACGTGCCATATGGAAACTATAAAAATCCTAAGGTTCTTGATGAAGTTGTTCTAAAAGCTGTACATAACTTTTTAAATTCTTGTGATATTATTATTAGTAACCAAGATTTTGAGGAAGTTGTAAGAGATGCAAAAAAAGGAGACTTTATTTATTTTGACCCTCCTTACGATCCAGTAAGTGATTCAAGTAGTTTTACAGGTTATTCTTTAGATGGATTTAGTAGGGATGAACAAAGAAGACTAAAGTCTGTTTTTGATAGACTTAATAAAAAAGGTTGTTTTGTATTATTAAGTAATTCTTCAACTGATTTTATAAAAGATCTATATAAAGATTATAGGATTGAAATTGTATCAGCGAGCCGAAGCATTAATTCGAATGCTTTAAAAAGAGGAAAAGTTGATGAGGTATTAGTAATGAATTACTAAGTACAATTTTGGGGGATAGAGTATGGGTGCAGGAAAGGCTACTAAGAATGATATTGCATGGGAGCAATTATTTGATAAGTACAAAATAATAGATAAAATAAATGCTAATGGTTTTTATGAGATACAATCTAAAGATATCAATGAATTTAGAGAAAGTCGTCTTATGGCTAAGTTTGACCATAAGGTAAATTTACCAAGTATCTTTAAGAAATATAAAATATCTATACTTCCTATAAGTAGAAATAAATATATACTAGGTCAATTTCAAACTTACCATGATGTAAGGTATAGTGATAATATAGAGAATATCCCTATAAATTTTCCTACAGACATACAAAGTATAGATTTTAATGATTTATACTCTGAAAGTTCTGCTATTCATTGTGCTTATGTAAGTGGTATTATCAGTGATTTAATGGGTGAAGATGCTATTTTTACTTTAGGTGGAAGAATGTCAACTAATACCTTTGACTTTAACATAAAAAGCGGCAATAAACTATTTCCTGTTAAAGTTGAAAACAGCCAATGTGAAATAGATGCAGGCTTTGAAAGCTATAGCAATTTAATGATTGTTGAAGCGAAAAATTTTGAGGTCGAAGATTTTTTGGTTCGACAGTTATATTACCCTTATAGACTTTGGCAAGATAAAGTTTCTAAAAAGGTAATACCCACTTTTATGACATACTCAAATGATGTTTTTAGTTTTTTTGAATATGAATTTAAAGATAGCAACTTGTATAATTCTTTAAGTCTCGTAAAACAGAAAAATTATATAATTGCACCTGAAAAGATAGAGTTAGAAGATATTTACCAAATACTTAATAATGTAAAAATAGCAGAAGAACCTAAAGTACCTTTTCCTCAAGCAAATAGATTTGAAAGAGTAGTAGACCTTTTGGGTATCCTTTATAATAAGGATTTATCTAAGGATGAAATTACATCAAATTATCAGTTTTCCAAGAGGCAGACCGATTATTATACTAACTCAGGAATTTACCTGGGCTTAGTTACTAAGTATAAAGATAGTGATACTAATGAAATAATGTATACCTTAAGTGAAAAAGGGAGACATGTTATGAAAATGAGATATAAGCAAAAGTATCTATATCTTGTTAGGTGCATATTAGAACACGAAAGTTTTAATGTAGCATTAAGACAATATTTTGATACCGCTCAGCCTTTAAATAAAGAATCCTTATGTAGAGAGTTGAAGGGCTGCTATATATATAATGTGGATAAGGAAAGTAGCACACTGTCTCGAAGATCAGAAAGTGTAATGGCTTGGATAGATTGGATTTTAGACTTACCGAATAAGTAATATAATATTATTATGATAGTAAAAGCCCTTACCGTTGCTGTTATACAAGGGTAAGAGCTTTAATTTAATATGATTAAAAAATAGTAGCTATCCATTTGCGTACGTGGCTACTATTTTTTTGAGATTTTTTCTATAAGTAATACTATATTTACAAAATATGCTACAATTAAATGGGGAAAATGATTTTTAAATGCAAGACAAAATAGAAATTTATGGAGGGGAAAAAGATGTTAGAATTTAGATATGATACCCAGTTATTAATTGAAGGAGAAAATCTCGATGAAGATGTAATCAATGATTATTTTACAAACAACTTTAAAGGAAACTGCTTATTAGCTGTAGGTGATGAAGAACTTATTAAGATTCATTTTCATACAAATGAACCATGGAAAGTATTAGAATACTGTTCAACTCTGGGCGAAATTTATGATATCGTAATTGAGGATATGGATAGACAAGCGAAAGGATTAAAAGGCTAATAAATTTCAATTTAAAGTTGAGTGTTATAAATAGTAATTTGTTATTTAGCTAAGAACTAATAAGTAAAAAATAAGGGTTTATGAAAAAAATTCAGCAAGGCTGAATTTTCACCACAACTATTACTTCTTAGTCCTTACCTTTTACTTATCTACAAATTTCAAGAAAGAGGTCAGGAGGGAAAAACATGAGTGATTTTAAAAAGATAGATGTTAGAAATGCTGTTCGTAATAGTTATAGGAAAATAGCTATTGGAAATGTAAAAGAGAATGGCTGCTGTAGCGGAAGTATTAACCTTAAAAAATCTTCCATAGATATATCACGTAAAATTGGATATTCTGACGAAGAAATATCAACTGTTCCAGAGGGAGCTAATATGGGACTAGGTTGCGGGAATCCCCAATTAATAGCTAATATTAAAGAAGGGGAAACCGTTATAGATCTTGGAAGTGGAGGGGGATTTGACTGCTTTTTAGCTTCAAAGAAAGTTGGGACTAAGGGATATATTATTGGAGTTGACATGACTCCAGAGATGATCAATAAATCAAGGGTTATGTCTAAGAAATATGGATATAGAAATGTAGACTTTAGATTAGGTGAAATTGAAAATATTCCTGCAGCAGATAATACTGCGGATGTAATTATTTCAAATTGCGTTATAAATTTATCTCCAAATAAACAAAGGGTGTATAATGAAGCATATCGTGTATTAAAAAAAGGTGGTAGAATTGCTATTTCTGATATAGTTCTTATTAGAAAATTGACCAAGGAAATGAAGCAAGATGAGAAGCTTTATTGTGGATGAGTTACTGGGGCATCTTCAGTTGAAGAATTAAGATTATATTTAGAAAAGGCTGGGTTTAGTGATATTAGCATTGAAACCCAAGAAGTCTCAAAGGAATATGCTGAAAAATGGGGGCATAACTTAAAAGTTGGAGAATATATTATGTCTGCATCAATAAAAGCAGCAAAATTATAAGAAGATATATTATAATAAAGGGTAAAGAAAATAGCAATCTCTTTATTTTCAGATTTGCTATTTTTCTTTATTAATTCACATAACTTAAATCAAATCATCTAAACCATTAATTGTGGTCTGTTCATTCTCATTAATAGGAATAACTATGCATTTTTGACCATCAATTATTTGAGATTTTATTTCAGGTATTTTTTCAGGTTTTACTTTAAGTATAACGTCATAGGAAGCTTCTTCTAAAACCACATTATCATCATTAACCTCTGTAGACATGTGGGTTTCATCATCTGCAGCAGTTTCTTGTTTAACTTGATCAAGTCTAGCTTGAAGTGTTTCTACTTTCTTTTCAAGCTGTGCTTCCTTTTTTCTTTGAGCATTTGCCTTAAGTATTTTTGGGTCAATTAAATTCTTTGCTAAAGGCAGGTCTTCTCCAAAGTTTTCTACATAAGAATTTTCAATTTTAGTAGTAGCTTCCTCAGGAACTCCACTTTCTATTAAAAGATTTTGTACATCCTTTTGCGTTAATGTTATAGGTTCATCATCTACATCATCATATGTTGCATTGTATTCATCTACCATAGTATTTAGGTTTTCTTGTACTTCCATTAAAGTTTTCTCAGCTTTTTTTTCATCAGTGTCAATGTAATCTTTAATAATTGTTTGGAAGGTTTCCTTTTGAATAGTGGCAGTCTGTTTTGAAGAACAACCTAAAGCTTTTTCCATTAATTCAGGATGTGGATCCTTTGCATTTTTAGTGTAGTACATAATGGAGTTAACATCTGAACCACCATCAATAAAAGCAGGGAATACAAATCCAAGGGTTGGAGCATCCACCACCCAATCTCTAATACGTGATTTTATTTTTTTTTCTTCTTCGGAGTACTTAAGCCCAGGAGCCGAAAGTGAAACGGGACATATTGCACATAAAATATATTCATATACTTCTTCAGATTCATCTATTTTAGCATTATCAGTGGTTTTATTAATAACATCATAAGCATCATGGAAAACTAGTATTAAAAAATTACCAGTATAATCATAACTATCTATAATGGATTTATAAAAATCTTGAAGCAGAGCATCATCCTTTAATTGGCTTTTTTTAAGCTGCATGAGAGAAAGTTGTTTTTCATTTTCAAGATTTTCATTAAGTGGAAAGTTAAGCTCTAAAATATTATTACCAATGGTTCCAGATAGGACTTTTTTAGCAATTTCTAAATACTTAAAGTACTCATCCTCCTCTAAATTTAAAAAGTTTTCTCTAAAATTTAAAATAATATTTTTTTCACCATTAACATAGCAGCCACACATTTTGGTGAAGGTGCAATGATCTTTTTTTAAACGTTTTTTTAGCTCAAGGATATCTTTTCTCTTCATATACAAACCCCTCAATCTAGTTTTTTCTATTTAATATAACTAATGTATTATATAAGTATAGTATTTTTTTTATATTAATTAAAGATGTTATTAGGCAAAATTAAATCAGATGATAAATGTTATTATCCAAATATGTATTGAATTATTACCAATATTTGTGGTATACTTATAAAGTGGGCAGATTGCAGGACTTTGCAATTAGCTTATGACATTATAAATTAAATGTTCTTTGGTGCAATAGGAAGCTTGGCAGAGCTACTTATTGCTTTCTTTTTTGTTAAGATTTAATGTGATTTCAGAGGAAAGCTCATCATTTTTTACAGTTGTTTTTGCTTGAAATAAAGCTTTCATTATATCTTGTCTGTAACAGAAGCCAAGCAGCATAGCAACAATTCCAAGTATTGTTATACATAAAATAGGAATTATAAAATTTAGATTCATAAGATCACACTCCTTTCACAAAGATATGGATAGGTGCAATCTGCTCACTTCTTGAATAGAGTTTAGTAAATAATATATGCTTGTAGCTTAATTGTAGCATATATTATTTTGGGTTGTACTTAAAATTACATGAAAGCACCAATTGTTGTAATTAATTTCAGCGAAATGTTTAATTCAATTAACTAAAATTTTAATTTTACAGGAAGGTATTTATAAACCAATATAGAATATTTAATTAAACACAAATTATACAAAGGGGTATGATACTATATGTACAATATATTAATTTTAGAAGATGATTGTATTCAGTTGAGAACCCTGTCAGATATTATAAGACAGTCAGACGACGGCATGTATCAAGTATATGAAGCTACCAATACTGCAGAAGCTTTTGAAATAGCCAAGCAGAAGATGATTGACCTTTTTTATGTGGATATTAATTTAAAAAATGAATCAGGTCTTAGTTTTGCTCTCGAAATAAGGAAAATGAGAAACTATAGACTAACTTGGATAATATTTGTGACAATTTACAAAGAATTTATGCTTTCAGCCTTTAAGAAAATTCACTGTTATGATTATATATTAAAGCCTTATAATAAGGGAAACATTCAAAGGATAACAAAGCTTTTGCTGTCAGACAGCTGTGCACAGGCTGCCGTTACGGAAATTAAAAAGAAGTTTATAATCGTTCCTGTAAAAAACATCCAGGTAAAAATATTTATTAATGAAATAATTTTCGTAGAAGTCTTTATTAGAACTTCAATAATCCATACCATAAATGGTTCCTTCACCATAGATTATTTATCGCTTAAGAAACTAAATTCAATGATAGAAGATAAGAATATCCTTCAGAGCCATAGATCTTACTTAGTTAATATAAAATATATCAATAAGATTGAAAAAACTAATGATAAAACTGCTTACAAAATTTATTTTTATAATACCGACAAAACTGCATTATTAGGAAACAATTATAAGAAATGTATAATGGACAAGTTTAATGATGTTGTGGATGGAGAGATAGATGAGCGATTATAAGATGTTTATTCTAATATTACTTGAAGTAGGGAGCTTTATGCTGCTGTGGAACAGGTTTAATAAAAAATATGAAAAGACATTATATAAAAGTGTCATCATTGTACTTTTCACTTCATTAGTAGCGCAAATTACAAGTTGCATTTATCCTCAATTGCAGTTTTTTGTTAATTATCTGTTTTTATTTTTAGCTATTAAGTTTACATTTAAGAAAAAAATAAAGTATTTATTGTTAGAGTTCGGTTTGGTTATGGCTGTTTTTGGCATAATGCAGCTTACTTTAATAATTATATTGAGATTGTCTATTCCAGACTTTATGGCGAAGGATGATTTCATATATTTACTTATTGCAAACCTCATTTGCATGCTTTTAAGTTTATATATATATAAATATTTATCTTATGGAAAGCTAAAGATTTTTTTAAAACAGGAAAGTTCTAAAATATATTTTTTTTCTGTGAATCTTCTTATTTATATAGTAATTGCAAAATGGGTATGGAATTTTAAAAGAAATGAATTTTTAGATGTGATTGCACTGTATCTTATCATTCCTATAGTATTCATTCTGGCAAATTTGTTTTTTCTTGAGTATAATATGAAAAATAATGAAATAAAGAAGTCACTGGAGGAGTATGAGAAATATTCTGCTGTAATATCGAAGCTATTAGAAGACGTAAGAAGGAGGCAACACGATTTTAAAAATCATCTAAATACTATTTATAGCCTTGCTCTAGTATCCGATGAAAAAAATTTAAAGGAAACTATAGCACAATATATGGATTCCCTTAATACCTCCATGGAAAACATGGATAAGGTACTTCAAATAGATAATACTGTGGTAACGGCTATTCTATACAATAAAATAAATGAGGCTTCCAAGAAGGATATTGAGTTTAAATATGCCATTCAAGGGTTTTCTACATTTCCTTTTAAGGATTACGAACTTTCAGAGGTTTTAAATAATCTTTTGGATAATGCTTTTGAAGCCGTTTTAAATTCAAAAAGTGATTTGAAAAGAGTATTCTTAAATATAGGCTATCTTGAAGAGAATTATATTATAGAAATCGGAAATACAGGAGAAAGAATAGAATTTAATGATGTCGGTAAAATTTTTGATTTAGGATATACTACTAAAAAAGGAGAAAATCGTGGATACGGACTATATAACGTGAAAAAGATAGTTGAATCCTACGGAGGCAGAATTCAACTATCTTTTGAAAACAGCTATACAATTTTTAGCATTAAATTGTCATAGATTAGTCACTATTCTTCTTTCAAGCATTCTGGAATTTCAGGCTCCCCAAGAAAGAGAAAAGAGCCATACCATATAGTTACAAATGAAGTTATAGTAAGGCAAAGTGCACATAACATAGTTGCTCCTCTGAAACCCTTTGATTTTTTCATAAATTTCCTCCTTTTAGCTGGAAGCACCGAGTAGTTAATATTATACTCGTTCCCCGCTTGTAAATTATTTTTTAAATAGGCTATAGCTTCGGCTTTTTAACCAGCACAAGCTGTATATTTTGTATTAATATAGTGCTGAAGCCGCAGTTAACATAGGGAGTGCTTTCTAAAAACAATAAAATAATGATCCATAAAGCTACAGACAGAGCTGCGGTAAACTTATACTGCAGCTTTTTCTTATTACTTTTTATAGGCCTCATTACACTAAATATTGGGGCCCTAACTAAAACTATTAAAAAACTTGCTATACCAACAAGTAGATAATATACTTTAGGAAGCCTAGGAATTAATGGAGCAAGTACACTAGTTAAGATAAACATTAGTGTTGTTACAAGCAAACAATTCAGATTTCCCTTTAAGTGTACTCCACCAGCAAATACCCTTGTGGATAGAAGTATGAGTAAGGAAAAATAGAAGTATTTTTGTCTATGTATTATATTAAAGAACAGTAATAAAGAAACAATTTTAAATCCTTCACTTAAAAGTACATTTAAGCCATACTGTATTCTTGCTCTGTCTTTAACATTGTTGTAGGCTTCAGGACAAATGTAGGAGGTAAGCTGTAAAGCTAATTTATCTATCATTTTCAATGCACCACCTAGAAAGTGAAAAACACTTTAATTTTAAAATACATTCATTTAAGAAAGCTTGTTTATATAATAATACTATGATTTAAATTATGAGTTTATTACAATATGAGGATAGATTTCACTTTTTATACTTCATGAAAAAAGGGGAGTATTAGAGCGGAGAGTCATAGGATAAAAAAGCACCGGGAAGGGATGATTCCTGGTGCTTTTTATCTATATTGAATTATTTTACTTTACTTGGTGAAAGTCTGGTTGAAAGTATAATAGCTAGGATAATAAAGCATATAATCATGCCAACCACACCATTCCATCCATATAATGTCCAGAAGGTTCCGCCTGCAGTACCTCCTACACTTGAACCTACATAATAGAAGAAAAGGTAAAGTGAGGAAGCCTGTGCCTTGTCATGGGTTGCAAGGCGCCCAACCCAGCTGCTGGCAATGGAATGACCTCCGAAAAAACCAAAGGTTAACATAGCAATGCCTACAATTTTTAAAATCAAGCTGATACTTAGGGTTATTAATACCCCAACAAGCATTATAAAAAGTGCACTGAAGAGTATCTTTTGCTTTCCATGCTTGTCCGCTAAACGGCCCATCCAGGTAGAACTAAAGGTTCCTGTAAGATAGAGTACGAAAATAAAGCTTACAAGGGTGGGGCTTAAAGAATATGGCGGAGCAATCAACTGAAAGCCTATATAATTGTATAAGGAAACAAGACTTCCTAACAGTAGGAATCCAATGCAAAAAAGAGAAAGCAAGCTTGGATTTTTCAGATGACTCAGCAAGGATTTAAATAAATTCCTTATTTCTAGAGTACGGGGCTGAAAGTGCTTTGAGGGTGGAAGTTCAATTACGAACAATAGGCTTGATGCCAAGCTCAATACACCTATGGTGCAAAGTGCAACACGCCAATTAAAAATATCCGTAAGAATTCCTATGATAATACGGCCAGACATTCCACCTAAAGAGTTTCCACTAATGAATATGCCCATTGCTACTCCAAGATTTTTTTGATCAATCTCTTCACTTAAGTACGCCATGGCAATAGCAGATAATCCCGATAAAGCAAAACCCTGCAGTACACGAAGTACCAAAAGAAAGTTAAAATTTGGAGCAAATCCTGTAAGTATTGCCAGGATAGATGCAGAAAACATTGAAAATGTCATTATTGGCTTTCGACCCAATACCTCCGATAAAGAACCAACTATAAGCAGACTCACTGCCAGTGTAATTGTGGCAACTGAAAGCGAAAGGCTAGAGGCTGCGGGAGAAATATGAAATTCCCGAGACAGATAGGGAAGCAACGGCTGTGTGCTGTATAAAACTGCAAAGGTGCAGAAGCCGCCTGCAAAAAGTGCGATGCAGGCTTTTTTAAATTCATTTGAACCCTTTTCAATATAACCCATAATGATTTCACCTCAAATATATGATATAGCTATAATTTTATTACATTCTATTAACTTTGGCAATTAGTCATGATTGTTATTTTGTTTAAGTATAAATAGTATGGAATAAAGTGGAAGACAATTTCATAATATTAATATAACTTGCAAGTAGATGTGGCAGTTGTATTTAAGTCTGCAAGAGATTTTATGAAATATTCAATGGAGGTGTTTATTATGTATGATTTTGTTCTGAAAGATGGACTAGTAGTAGATGGCACAAGAAAGCCACCCTATAAGGCTTCGGTTTGTATTAAAGGTGATAAGATTGCAGAAATCACTGATGATCCAGATATTCAAGGTAATAAAATAATTAATTGCCAGGGGAAAGTTATCTCACCAGGATTTATTGATCTTCATACCCATTCAGATGCATGCCCTCTCAATTCAAAAGAATCAGAAAGTATGTTACATCAAGGAGTTACATTGGAGGTTACAGGTAATTGTGGTATTTCTTTAATTCCATCCAATAAGTCTAATCGAGAAGAGATCAGAGAATTTTTTTCAAGAACAATTGAAATAGGCATTGAAGATACATCTTTGGAAATAGACAACATGAAAGACTATATAGAAATTGCAAGCAAAAATCCATTGAGGATTAATACTGCTACATTGATTGGGCATGGCACGCTTAGAGCTTGTGTAATAGGTTTTGATGATAGAGAGCCTACAAATGAAGAACTGGATAAAATGAAAAATATGCTTCATGAAGAATTAAAGAATGGGGCATACGGTATGTCTCTAGGATTAATCTATCCACCAAGCAGCTATGGAAAATTAAATGAGTTTGTAGAACTTTCAAAAGTAATTAAGGCAAATAATGGCATATTAACTGTACACTTGCGCAGTGAAAGTAATTTAGTCTCTGAAGCTGTTGATGAAATGATTAAAGTGGCAGAACTATCAGGGGTTCATTTGCATATTTCACATCTAAAGCTTATTGGAAAACCACAATGGGGCAACTCTCAGAAACTTCTTGATAAAATTGAAGCAGCACGCCAGAGAGGATGTAATATTACTTGTGATCAATATCCATATGAAGCAACCTCAACTGGATTATCTGCACTTGTACCTGGCTGGGCGCAGGATGGTGGCAATTCAAAGATGCTTAGGAGACTTAAAACAAAAGATTCTAGGCTGCTTTTAGATATTGCATCTGAAATGGAAAGACGTGGAGGAGAAAAATGTGTAGGAATATCTTCTACACATGGTCATATTCCTGAAGTTGATGGGAAAAATATTGAGCAAATTTCAAGGATTTATAACCTATCCCCAGTAGATACTGTAATTAAAATTCTGATTCAGTGCAGCGGAGAAGTATCAGCCATATATTATTCACTTAGTTTAGTTGATGTTCTTAATATTATGAAGGAGATGGATATAGCAGTAGGAAGTGATGGATACAACTTTAGCTATGATCTTCAGTATAATCCTCACCCAAGATGTTTTGGAACATTTCCAAGGTTTTTACAGATGGTTCGAGAAAATAATTTAATGCCATTAGAAGACGCTGTATATAAAATAACAGGCCTTTCTGCTCAGATTATAAATTTACCTGATAGAGGAGTGCTTAAGGTTAACAATATAGCAGATATAACTGTTTTTGATTTTGATGAAGTAAAGGATATGTCCACATTTGTACATTCTCCAGTAAAACCTGTAGGTATCTATCATGTTTTTGTAGCTGGAGTGCCTGCACTTATTGATGGGGTAAAAACTAAAAATAAAAAAGGCAGAGTATTATTAAAAAATAATTAAAATTTTTAGGGGGAGAAAAATGGAATTAGGGAAGTATGCGTTAATTTCAGCACCATCACTATTAGCGTTAATCCCACTATTAGCATATTTAATAATGGTTTTTAGAAATAAATCCAATCTTTCAGGTTTAATTGTAGGTGTAATTGTAGCTGCTATTTTAACTGGACAAGGAATTAAAGGCTTGGCTGGAATATTTGCGGCTTCATTAGGTTCTTTTTTAGCCATAATAGGCATTATAATCATGTTTGGAAGTGGACTTGGTTACTTAATGAATAAAACAAAAGTAAGCCAAACACTTGTATACTGGATTGTAAATGGGATAGGAGTAAATACTGAAAAAAAGGGTATGGCAGCAGTTATAATTAGCTCTATTGTTATATGTGGATTACTTGGAACCTTAGCTGGCGGTAATGCAATTATTGCTCCTGTTATCATCCCTGTTGTAGCGGCAGTTGGATTAACACCAAGCGCTGTATGCACTTTATTTAAGGTTGCAGGTGAAGTTGGCCTGATAATGGGGCCGCTTACTGGAGTTACTATTGCAACTATGGGGGTTACAGGTCTTTCATATGGTAAATTAATGTTGTGGGCTGTTATTCCATTTAGCATAGTATGGCTTGGTGCTACGATTTTTGCAGTTACTAAAATCCAAAAGAAACTAAAGGGTGTTGAAGTATATGAAATAACTGAAGATATGGTTGATATTAATAAAATGGTTATAACTGCAAAAGAAAAACGTACAACAATATTATTTTTAATATCATTTGCTATTTTAGTTGGCTTTGGTGTTATTACAAAACAGGGTACGAATTATGCCATAATTGTAATGCTAATCCTGTCCTTAATTCTTACCATCAGCAGTAGACTAGAAATTGATTCTGCAATTGAAACATTTGTTGAAGGTGCATCAAAAATGACAAATATGTTCTTTGTATTTATTTTCTTTGAAGTAATGTTTAGTATGATTAATATTGGTGGTGGATTCGATGCATTAGGTAAGCTTTTGACGGGTCTGGTTTCTGGTGGAGGAAAAGCAGGAGTTTTAATCATTGCTTCTTTAGTTGGAGGATTCGGTATAGAGGCAGCTGCTGTTGCTGAAATTACAATAGTACACAAAATGTTCATCGACTTAGTCAGATCAGTTGGATTACCAATGGAAATCTGGGCTACTGCAATTCTAGCAGCTACAAGAATTACAGGATCTTTATATCCTACAGCAAACCTTGCAGGTCAGCTTGGTATTGCACGATGCAGCAATATGAAGACAGTCTTAAAAGCAGCCTGGATTGGAGCTGCGGCATTATGGGTTTGGGTTATGGTTTGGGCATTCATTGGGCCAATACTTGTGTAGGAGTATGGGAGTATGGGGACTGACCCTTGTAAAAGATTGGAAGATATAATCTACTTTATTATTTAAAGCAACTGGAGTATATGTTATATATTGTGAATGTAAACTGAAATCCCAATATAAAAGAAATTAGCATTGCAATAATGATTAATATTTGGTATTGTCTTTATCGAAGAGGAATAATATAAATCCATTTCTCTTATATTGTGAATTAATAAGGAGTGATTATACATGAGCAATATTTATACTAGAACAGGGGATAAGGGAACTACAGCTTTATTTGGTGGCAGCAGGGTAGAGAAGGATAGCCTAAAAGTTGAAGCCTATGGAACTATAGATGAATTAATTTCTAATATAGGTGCAGCTTCTTCCTTTATAAAAGATGAAGAACTTAAAGCTGAATTAGCAGACATACAAAAGAAGTTGTTTGTATTAGGTGCAGAACTTGCCAGTGATGAAAAAGGAATTAAACATCTAAAGGAACAAATTGAACAGAAGGATATAGATGATTTAGAAAAAATTATAGATAAATACATGGGAAAAGCGGGTGCTTTTAAGGGATTTGTAACCCCAGGGAAAAATACTCAGTCAGCTATGCTTCACATAGCTAGGACTGTGGCAAGAAGAGCAGAAAGAGTAATAATAACTTTGAGCAAAGAAGGTAATGTTAGAGAAGATATTAGAAAATATGTAAACCGACTTTCAGATGCCTTGTATGCTATGGCCAGATTTGAAGAGGAAAAATAGTGGTAAGAAAGTCTTTTCTCTTGTATATTAAGAAATAAATATTTACCCAAAATAGTTGTATTAGAAATTATGAAAATAAACAGAGTTCTTGGCTTTGGAGGGAGTTTTTATTTCCAATAAAGCTTAGAACTCTGTTTATTTAACACATAACAATAATTTTGTATGGTACGGTTTGAGCTGGGATACTTCTGGTGGTAGGGCCATATATAACAATTAGATATCGGTTTGAAGGATTTTGGGTAAAGGTTTGATCATTTTCAAGTATTATCTCAGTAGAGGGGGCAATATTTAATTTTAATGTATTATCGCTGCTCACCAATTGATTATCAAAATAGTCTACTTTCACATTTTCATAGGGCATATCTTCTGCCATTACAATGGCATTATATTGTGGTGGGTAAATAAGGGGAACAGGTACATTTCCATCATAGAATCCAGTTACCATATTTCCTAATGCCATAGTTGTATGGTCTACAAAGTAAGTAGTTGGTGATACAATATTATTTTTTCTGGAAGGAGACACTTTGATGATTAACATAATGATATGTGATGATTGCTTGGAAATACGGAATATTATAACTAATGTAATCAATGATTTTTATAAGGAAATTAACTTTAAAGAGTTTAATATAGTAAGTTTTGACAATTTTCATGATAGTATTGATTATGTGAGAAAAAACAATAATGAGAAGAATATATATTTATTAGATATTGATTTAAATGAAGAAAAAAATGGTTTGATTTTAGGACAAGAGATAAGGGAGTTAGATAATTATTTAGGGGAAATGATATTTATAACTAATTATTCTCATATGGGGTTTAAGGTTTTTCAGTATAAATTAAAGGTTTTGGACTTTATTGATAAAAATTATAATTTTCAGAAACAATTAAGAGAAAGTATTCTAATTGCTACTAAAATATTGAGTAAAAAAGAAAATGGACATGCAGAAAAAAAGCTGCAGATAAAGGTAGGGTCACAGATATACAATGTATTATTTAAAGATATATATTACATAGAAACTATAAAAAGTAGCCGTAAAGTTGTTTTATATACATCTAATAGCAGATTAGAATTTTACGATACATTAAAGAATTTAAGTAGTTTATTAGATGATAGATTTATCCAAATTCACAGAACAATTATAGTTAACAAAAATTATATAGAAAATGTGTGTAAAGATTATAATAATCCATATGTAGTATTGAAGGATGGAGTTAAATGTATGATTTCTAAAGATAGATTAAAAGAAGTGATGAAAAATTGGATGTAATTGGCATTAGTATTTTACATTATTATGTTTGTATATACATTGCATATAAGTTAAGTAAATGGGAGGTTAAAATAAATTTATTTAACCTTTTAACAGTAATTGTTCTATCTATAGTATTTAGCTTTTTAATTCAGGTACCATTTTTTTATAAAATAAGGATAATTCTATCCACTGTAAATACTTGTTTGATTTTTAAAATTCACTTTAAAAAAGATATTTTTACAACACTTAAAACTACTTTTTTTATAATTTTAATAATGTTGCTTTCAGAAATGTTAATAACAGCAGTTTATATTAATGTATTGCATATAGATTTTGCAAAATTGTACAATGATAAAACAACAAATATAATGTTAACTATTTCATTGGATGTTATTGCTATATTTATAACCTGTTTAAAAGAAAGGTTTATAAAATTTTATACTATAAAAGACCATAATAATTTATTTAATATATTTTTTATGATTTCTATAATAAATATGCTTATATTAAACTACTTTGCATTGTATAAGAATTTAAGTATTATAGCCTTCTGCATAACCTTTATAATATCAATAGTTTATGCGATTATTGTATTAATATTTATAAAAAAGAATTCCATAATTAATAAAAAGGAAGAGGAGTATGAAGAACTGAAATTATATACAAGCATTATAGAGGATTCAGTCAACGATACAGCAAAATTTAAACATGACTTTAACAATATAATGTTTATGATAAAAGGATACTTAGATAATAATAATTTTGAAGAATTAAAGGAATATTTCAGTGATAAAAAATTACAGGAAAATGAACCCTCAGATATTTTAAAACTTAAAAAAATTAAAAATGCTGGATTAAAGGGGCTATTAACTTATAAAGTAACAACTATAGAAGCTAACAAGATAAAGGTTTATATAGAAATATTGAATGATATAGATGAAATAAATATGGATATTATGGAGCTATGTAGAATTTTAGGAATACTCATAGATAATGCTTATGAATCAGCCAAGAATAGTGAGGAGAAATTTATAGCTATAACCTTTATGCAGCAGAAGGCTTTAAATATAACTATATTAAATAGCTGTAATGATAGTGTAAATATACCTAATATATATAGATTAGGATATTCAACTAAAGGCTCTAATCGTGGCATAGGGCTTCAAAATGTAAAAGATATTATAGATAAATATGACAATGTTTTATTGCAAACAAATTTTAATGAAGATGTGTTTATACAAGAATTGTATATAAATTGATTAGGTACCTGACCCTTTTCAAAAATTGGAAGTGTGGTGAACAATTTTTATTTTCATACATCATAAATTCAATACATAATATAGGCTATTAAGCTAATATGTGTATAATTTTATTTCAAATAAGTCTATTATTATAAGTGGAAGAAGCTTACCTAAGTGAAATTAAAAATTATTGAGAGGACAACCATATGTCTATTGGCTAGACTCCTGGTTACAAGTGGATTTAATTATGAAAACATTAAAAGTTTTAGTGATAGTTTTGTTCCCAATGTTTTTACTGTATTTATTAAATATTCTTATATTTAATAAATATCCTATGTTTCTAGGAAGTTTTTGTGGTTCAACTATATATAGTAAAAGTTTGTTTGAAATAAGCTCTTGTAACAAAGTAATAGATGATTTATTAGAAAAAGAGAAAAGAAAATTATCTACCACAGATTTTATAAATTTACTATTAGTTTTTATTATAACTGTTTTATTTACCTTTTTAATATATTTGTTATTTAATAATGGTGATTTAGGTTCTCCTTTTGGATTAACATCATTGTTTTTTGCGCTTATGGTACATTTTAAATTTCCTAAAAGATTTTTTCATTAGGTACCTGACCCCTTTTACTATAGTTAACATTTTTTCACCTGGCAAAAAACACGTAGTGCTTTTGCTATGTGTGTGGGGAATAGTGCCATATGAGGGTTCTCGTGGAATATAAATTAAACATATAATATATTTATAAAGAGGTGACTGTATATGAAGGTTGTTCCATCTATAACTTTTTTAACTGATTGGTATACAATTTTGTATTTTGCAGTTTTGATTTCTCAATTAACTTCAATATATAGCAATGCTAAGAAAGGGAAAAATCGTTTCGCAATTGCAAATATTGTTTTCATAGTAATATTTAGTTATTTGTATTTATCTAAATATTATATTCTTAAGTAATTTGAGTCTATGTAATGGCAAAAGTTTCTAGGTACCTGACCCCTTTCAAAAATTGGAAGTGGAGTGAACAATTTTTGTTGCTAAAAAGGTGGTGGTAAATAATGAAAGTCGCAAAATCAGTTTTAATACTTTCTATTCCAATACTTTTACTGTATTTATTAAACATTTTTATGTTTAACAAATATCCTTCGTTTTTCGCATGTTTTTGCGCTTCATCTATATATATACCTAGCTTGGACAAGATGAAATCTTTTAATAAACTAGAAGATAATTTCTTAAATAAAGAGAAGAAAGAATTATCTACTGAAGATTTTATTAATTTAGTATTAATTTTTATTCTAACTTTTTTATTTACTGGTTTAATATTCATATCGGGAAATCATAATGAATTGGGTTTTCCTTTTTTCGGAGCATCAATTATTTTTCTACTTATGAGTTATTTTAAATTTCCTAAAAGATTTTTTTCTTAAAAACCTAAGTATATGGATTATTTAATTTTATGATAATATTGAATCAATCATTAAAAATAGCACTAATTGTTCTATGATTTTTGGAATATTTAGTGCTATTTATCTTTTTTATTTTCATCATCATAAATCCAATACATAATATAGGCTATTAAGCTAATATGTGTATGATTTTATTTCAAATAAGTTTATTATTATAAATGGAAGAAGCTTACCTAAATGAAATTAAAAATTATTGAGAGGACAACCATATGTCTATTGGCTGGACTGCTGGTTATAAGTGGATTTAATATGAGGACATTAAAAAGCTTAATAATAGTTTTTTTCCCAATGTTTTTAATTTATTTATTAAATATTCTTATATTTAATAAATATCCTATGTTTCTAGGAAGTTTTTGTGGTTCAGCTATATATCTTAAAAGCTTATTTGGAATAAACTCTTGTGCCAAAGTAAAAGATAACTTATTAGAAAAAGAGAAAAGAAAATTATCTACTACAGATTTTATAAATTTGCTATTAGTTTTTATTATAACTGTTTTATTTACCTTTTTAATATATTTGTTATTTAATAATGGTGACTTAGGTTATCCCTTTTGGGCAACATCATTTGTTTTTGCACTTATGGTACATTTTAAATTTCCTAAAAGACTTTTTCCTTAGGTACCTGGCTATTTTCAAAAATTGGAAGTGGTTGAACGATTTTTATTGCTAAATATGATATAATTAGTTGATTTAACATTTGAAAGGAAGAATTATGGTTACTAATGATTTATCAGATTTTAAAGTGGCAGCTAAAAAAGGATTATTTCATATTTTGGGATCTAATTTTATAAATAAAGTTATTAGTTTTGGTATAGGTATAGTTTTATCAAGAATACTTAGCACTAAATTATTTGGAACATATACATATGCTCAAACTATTCTAAATACATTTTTATTATTTCAAGGGTTAGGTGCCGTATCTGCTATTCTTCAATATTGTAGTGAGATTGATAATGAGGAAAAAAAGTTATCATATGTGAACTCACCCCCACTTTAGAAGTGGTGGCTTCTTGGGTAATACCTTTTAATGAAGATAAGTTTACCAAGCTAACAAGGCAGAACCAGCCTCTTTTATATTTAGTGCTGCATTATAATCTCTATCTATAATACAGCCACAATTTTCACATTTATATATTCTATCTGATAGCTGTAACTTTTCTTTCATAGCTCCACAATTACTGCACATTTTGGAAGATGGAAACCATTTATCTATTTTGATAAGTTGCTTTCCTTTATCTTCTAACTTATACTTTAGAAAATTTCTAAATGTTCCAAACCCATTGTCGGCTAATGATTTACCTAGCTTTAAGCATTGTCCTACTGCTCTTAAGTTTATATCTTCTACTATTATTGCATCGTATGCTTTTGCTAGATTATATGATTTTTTATGAAGCCAATCTTTCCTTTGTTCTGGTTTTTTCTTTTACATTTGCAAAAGCTAATGAATCTATTTCTTTCATATACTCATAATCTTTTTTTATTATTGCTGGTGTTGGCAAGTTTATAGCCTTGTAATCAATTTTTCCATTAATAAAATTTTTCTCATGAAGCTGTTTATACAGCATATCAACATATAAGTTATACATTTTTCTACTACAACCAAAAGCTTTCTCTAGGTATACCATTTGTTCTTTATTAGGTTTTAGCCTAAATCTATACCCCTTATTTTTCTTAATCACAGATTTCCACCTCATTTAGTACTTTTCCCCTATATTTAATAATCAATACTAAACGATTAATCGAACCTAAAATAATAAGAGGGATATCCATCCCCAACCTAAGAGGATGGAAGAGTTCCACCCATTATATTAAAACATTTTAATAGTGAATTTCATCTGTTTTTTTTAGATTTACGTTTTTTTATTTCTTTTTTTATTCCTCTATAAATAGGATCACAACCAACAATAACACTTAGTGTAAATATTGATGCAGCAGATATTGAAAAAAGCTTAAAATAGATAAATGGGAGGAATATGAATTTAAGGAAAAACCTCATTCCTTATAATTATTTCTCCATATAAATTTTGTGTTCATCATGCCCATCATCAAAATAAACATAACCATCAACTATGTTTATAAATCGAGCAGGTATATCGCTTAATTTAGTTTTATCCGTGCCATCGGTTTTGATTCTATAGAGTCCAAAGTTAGGGGAAATTCCTAAGTCAACTCCCCATACAGAATAATAAATATAATTTCCTACTGTGTTTACAGAATAAAATCCTTCTATGGTAAAATCCTCATGTAATAATAGAGTCTTATTTGTACCATCGGTTTTAACCTTATATAAATTTTCGCTATCATAATAATATACCCAATTGTCTACTACATTAACTTTATAAGATGAATCCTCAGAAACCTTTGTTACATTTGATCCATCTGTTTTGAATTTATAAATGTAACGATTATAAGGCGGGGTATCAGTTTTTACTAAGCAATCTGTATAAATATAATCTCCAGATATAGTGAATCTTTGTCCACCACCTAAAATTGATTTATCCTGTATATTTATTTTTTGGTCTAAAGTACCATCAGTTTTTACTTTATAGAAATAACTTACACCAGTGTCTATGTTGTAATATATCCAATCCCCTATTACCTGCATGGAAAATATACCATGCTTGGAAAATATTTTTGTTTTAGAGGTGCCGTCTGTTTTTACCTTGTATATATCACCTTTAATAAAGTCTAAATAATATATCCAACCATCAACTACATTAATATAGGAGGCATTATCATCCGTTATTTTTATTGGATTTGATCCATCCAGATTCATTTTGTGCAGTTTATATTTTCCGTCAACAAGAATACTGGTATAAATATAATTTCCTTCCTTTGCTATGGAACCAAAGTTTACTATGTTTGCAGAAGTGTTTCCTATATAATTTTTATTCACTAGGTTTTCTATTAAAGATGAAGGGACAACTCCTTCACCACCAAGAATAATTAAATTACTTCTAGTTGGTATTAATCTTTCATTAGTAAATTCCAAAGTTTTTTCAGAAGGAGATTTACTTATTAACATAATAGGTGATGAAGTAATTGATGCTAAGGCAGAACCGGAAAGAGCATCAGGAAAATTTTCACCTGAAGCAATGAACACTTTGTCTAAGTTTAATTCATCTGAAAAGTTCTTTATTATTGAGATATTTGTATCATATCTATTTTGTCCAGATAATCTTAATGTGTTTGAAAAGTCTTTTTCAATATTACTGCTTAAAACACCTGTACCACCTAATATATAAGCTTTTAAGATACTTTTTTCTTTTAAATAATTTTTAACTTTGTCCGGTAATGCTTCTTTTGGTGACAATATAATTGGTATTTGTTTCTTAGCTGCAATAGGGGCTATTGAAAGAGCATCTGCAAAACCATAACCATTTGAAATAACAACTTCATTGAAATTTTCTAGTTTGTCCGCAATTTTTAATGAAGTTTCATATCTATCCTGTCCAGCTAAACGATTACACTTGATTCCCATGGTAGTTAATTGATTTTCTACATTTTCAGAAATAACACCTGTACCGCCTATAATAAAAATTTCTTTAACTCCTAATTTTGTAATTTGTTTTTTACAGTTATCACTTAAACCATTTTTAGAAGATAAAAAAATAGGAGAATTATATTTTTTAGCAAGTGGAACAGAACAAAGAGCGTCAGGGAAATTTTCTCCTGAAGCAATAATTGCAGTAGGGGAACTAGTCCAACCTTCCTTTGAAATGGATATAGAGGTTTCATATCTATCTTTTCCATAAATACGATTTAATTCAGCGGCATGAACATTTGATGACATACTAAAAAGTGCAGCACTAGCAATTACAAAGGTTTTTACTAATAATTTTACATATGCTTTTTTATTTTGTATAATAACCACCCCTTATTATAAGTATATTTTTTATTAACATTGTAAACTATTTGTAAACAATTTTCCAATTTATTTGGATTAGTATTTCCATAGCAATTTAAGCCAACTAAGCCAATTGAAGTTATTTTCTTGCAGCTGGTTTTTAAAATTCTATTGCTTCCTTTCGCATATAAAAATTTTTGTAGTTAATACTAAGATTAAAGTAGTAATATTTTACGAAATTTTGATAATAATAATTTTAGCTAACTATTTAAGGAGTTGAGGGTTATGACAGTAGGTTCAAAGGTGAAACAAACATTGGCTAACTTAAAGGGAGTTGAAAGTACCCTAAAAATTTATTCCTTGCAGAGTAGAAATAAGGAAGAGACAAAGGTCTATAAAGAAGCACTTGAGACTACGGAATTAGTTATTAAGGATATAGAAGACAGATTAAAAACATTAGAGTTTGAAGAACCACAATACAGAGAAAATTAAGAGAGGAAAATGCCTATGCAGAATTGGGTTATGATACTTTTAAGAACTGCAGTTTTGTTTTTTGTAACTTTATGGATAATGAGAATTATTGGAGAGAGGAGTGTGTCAAGGATAACCCCTTTTAAATTTGTAAGCTATATGGTTATTGCCATTATTGTTTCATTGATTTCTTTGGGTGCTATAACAAATATTGTCTTTGGATTTATTGCATTAGCGGTTTGGATAGCACTTTCTATAGCGCTGGATTACTTATCCATAAAAAGCAAATGGGTTCATGACTTTATAAATGGAAGAGAAACCATACTGATAAAAGACGGTAAGATTATGGAAAACAATTTAATGCATGTTAGGTACTCTGGTGAGGAACTATTAAGAGAATTGCGATCAAAAAATGCCTTTAATTTAGCAGATGTTGAGTTTGCAGTAATGGAATCAACAGGAGATATTAATGTTTTATTAAAGTCAGATAGAAAACCTATTACAGCTAAGGATTTACAAAGAAAAGTTGCACCTTGGTCCCAGCCCCAGACTGTAATATTAGATGGTAATATTTTGGATGATTCATTGACGGATATGGGACTTGATAGGGAATGGCTAAAAGTTCAACTATCAACCTCAGCAGTGTCACTGGATAATGTGTTCATTGGCCAAGTGGATTCCTCTGGGGATTTGTTTATAGATCTTTTTGATGATTCAATTGAAGTTGCACAGCCTAAAGTTAAAGAGATGCTTTATGCAAGTATGTCAAAGGTTCAGGCTGATTTACTATGTTTTTCATTAGAAACAGAGGATATGAAAACTAGAAGAATGTATTTAAATAATGCCAATAAACTAAAGAAAATCATGGATAAACTAGAGCCTTATTTATTACGTTAGAAGGTGTTGAGATTATGTCAAATAAAAAAAAGAAAAAATTAACTCCTATTCAGCAGGAATATCAAGATTTTGCCAAGGACAGGGAGCCAAAACCACAAGTTTTAAAAAATTGTATAAGAGCTTTTTTAGTTGGAGGAATTATATGCACTATAGGTCAGGGGCTGCAATGGTTTTTCATGAAATACTTTAATTTTACAAAAGAAACCGCTGGGAATCCTGCATCTGCTGTGTTAATAATAATTTCTATTTTACTTACAGGCTTTGGAGTTTATGATCATATTGCACAATGGGCTGGAGCGGGTACTGCTGTTCCTGTTACAGGTTTTGCAAATACCATGGCTTCTGCTGCTATTGAACATAGAACTGAAGGTTATGTTTTAGGAGTGGGAGGAAATATGTTTAAACTCTCTGGAGCTGTAATTGTTTATGGAGTTTTTTCAGCTTTTGTTGTTGCAATATTAAAGTTAACTATAAAGTGGTTAGGTGGGATGTAAATGCTTAAGGGTCATCAAACATGGGTTTTTGATTCTAAACCAGTAATAATATCCTCTGCTGCAGTTGGAGGGGCATTTGAAGCTGAAGGAGCATTGGCAGAGGATTTTGATATTCTTCATGAGGATATATGGTTAGGACAGGACAGCTTTGAAAAGGCAGAAAAAAAACTATTGGAAGAAGCCTGTGAAACAGCTATTAGCAAAGCCAAGATGAAAAAAGAAGATGTACAATTTTTTATAAGTGGAGATTTAATGAATCAAATTATTTCCAGTAGTTTTGCGGCTCGCACATTAGGTATGCCTTTTTTGGGAATTTTTGGAGCTTGTTCTAGTTCTATGGAAGGTCTTGCACTAGCTTCTTTACTAATTGATAGTAAGTCAGCAGAATATGTAGTAGCAGGTGCATCCAGCCACAATGTAGCAGCGGAAAAACAATTCAGATATCCTACAGAATATGGGGGACAAAAGCCGCCAACTGCTCAATGGACAGTAACTGGAGCGGGAGCAGCTTTAGTAGCACAAAAAGGTGATGGACCAAAAGTGAGCTGTGCTACCATAGGCAAAGTAGTAGATATGGGAATCTCGGACCCATTTAACATGGGAGCTGCCATGGCACCAGCAGCAGTGGATACAATAGAGGCACACTTTAGAGATTTAAATATAGACCCCTCCTATTACGATTTAATTGCTACGGGAGATTTAGGAAGTGTTGGGCATAGCATTGCTGGTGACTTATTAGATAAACATGGTTTAAAAATCCTAAAACATAGATTTACTGATTGCGGACTATTGATTTATAACAAGGATCAGCCTGTAATGGCTGGTGGCAGCGGATGTGGATGTTCTGCTGTAGTTACCTATGGCCATTTACTTAAACGCATGAAAAAAGGCGAATTGAAAAAGATATTGATTGTAGCCACAGGGGCACTATTATCTCCATTGTCCTATCAACAAAAAGAAAGTATACCTTGTATTGCTCATGCAGTATCTATAGAGATGTAAAGAAAGGTGCTGGTTGAAATTGTGGATTTTTGTTTGGTCATTTATTGTTGGTGGAATTATATGTGTTATTGGTCAGATAATGATGGATGTTTTTAAACTTACACCAGCTCATACCATGACTACATTAGTTGTAGTAGGAGCCATATTAGGCGGTTTAGGATTGTACGATCCATTAGTGAAGTTTGCAGGTGCAGGTGCTTCTGTACCAATAATGAGTTTTGGTAATTCCCTAGTAAAAGGAGCACTAATGGAGGCTGAGAAGTTTGGTATTATTGGAGTGCTCACTGGTATATTTGAAATTACAAGTTCAGGTATATCTGCAGCCATAATATTTTCATTTTTAGCTTCATTAATATTTAAACCAAAAGGTTAATATAACAAAATACTTGAAGGGAGGTGAGAATGATGACAGTAGGAACACAGATGCAGCAAGCTATAGCTGGTATTCAATCAGCAGCAGCTACAATGAAAACTTTTGCATTGGAAACAGATGATAAAAATGCACAAAAGGAATTTCAGCAGTTAGCTCAAACTTTTGAAAACTCATTACAAGTTTTACAGAAAAGACAAAAATATATTGAACAGCAGGAACCTCAATATAAGCAGCAGTAAACTAAATGAACTTATAATTAAAAAGAAGTGCACAGCACTTCTTTTTATACTATCTAGGTTTACTAATAAACATCTGTGAAAACATATTTCCGTAAGGGCCTCCTGCTTTAATGCCTATACCTATATGAGTATAGTTAGGATTTAATATGTTTTGTCTGTGACCAGGAGAATTCATTAATGCGTTTTCAGCATTTTCTACACTTTGATTACCTGCAATATTTTCTCCTGCTTGAACGAATTTAATACCAAAGGATTTCATCATATCAAATGGGCTTCCATACTTAGGAGAATTATGACTAAAATAATTATTATCTATCATATCCTGAGCCTTAGTCCTAGCCACATTAGCTAATTGCATATCAACTGTTAAAGGTGGTAAATTATTTTGGGCTCGAGCTTCATTCACCAAGTTTACCATTTTTTGTTCTGCATCAGTTAGTGTAGTAGAAGTTGTTTCAGTAGCTGGTGTTTTAGGCGTATTTGTTCCCTGTGGGACTGTCCCAGAGGTATCAGGTGTGGTAGTTGGCTTTTTATCCTCAGCTACTATTGGTGTACATTGTGACTTAGGAACGAATCCGATATTATTGTCAGGAAGTTTTACAGCAAACCAATCTGAAACTTGGCTTACTACATCAAAGGTATTATCTTTATTTGATTTTTGGGCCACAGGGGCATTACCTGAACAACCTGTTCTTACATTTGCTGTATCAGAAGTAATTTTTACTCTTTCAATGTCTCCCATTTTAGAAACGGAAGATTCTACGCCACCTATAGCTTGCTGCTTTTGCGGCTTTTGCTGTTGTGCACATGAAGTAGCACAAATGGATGATATAATTAATGTTAAAGCAATAAGCTGCTTTTTCACATAACTCACTCCTTTATTTTAATATTTAGTACATATAAATAGTATTAGTAGAATTTCAAATTTTATTAGAAAAATTTCATAAAACATGATAAAAAAATTTTTAGCTTAAATACTTGTCCAGGTGTATCTATAATAGTATTTTTAACAAATAAATAGAAAATAGAAGTATCTTAAATATAATTTGGATTCAATGGGATTATAAATAAAAATATAGTTTAAGTACCGTGGTATGATATATTTTGTTCCCAAGAAAACACATTCATCAGCGAATTAATTGATGAAAAATAAATTTAAAAAATGTGTTGACAAAGGAATTTAGAAATGATAATCTATATAAGCTGTCACATGATAGCAATGGTCTTTGAAAATTAAACAGAGAAGAGAAACCAGTCAATTCTTAACAGGTAACTGTTAAAATAGCGATGAGCTAAAAAATTGACAGAAACGAGCAGTACAAGGAATGTGGTGCAGTGAGGAGCGGAGTTTACTTCAGTAAATGAGCACCGGAGCAAGCCAACATGACGAAGTAATGCGAAGTTTATGGCAATTTTTGATTAAACTTTTAAATTGAGAGTTTGATCCTG
>NZ_PVXO01000065.1 GCF_002995785.1 Clostridium liquoris
ATTTGCAGAATTATTAGGAGAAGTAGTTACAGCAGATACAAAGAAGAATCTAGAAATGAGAGTAGAAGCTGAACAGGGAGCATGCCAGGGAAAGAAGGATTTAGCAACTTTAGCTAAGAAATTAAACTTAGACGCAATTCATGATACAGTACATGAAATGTGCAAAGATGAAGCAAGACATGGTGCAGCTTTCAAAGGTTTATTAAACAGATATTTTAAATAAACTCCATATTATTAACTAACCCCAAACCCATAAAAAACTTATCGATTTAATATCGATAAGTTTTTTTGCTTTTACTTATAAATATATAAATATTGGTTAAATTATAATAGTAACTTTAATAATAGAAGGGAGAAATTAAAATTGTCTCATAAGAACAACAAGAATAGCAAGGATAACAAGAAGTCAGGCCAAAAAACTAAAAAAGAATTAGCAAAAATGAAAATGGAAACTTCTAATGAAATAGGATATTCAAAAGAGTCTAGAAAACTAGGTAAAGATAAAGAGAGAAAAGAAATATAAAACAGAATAAATTTAAAGGCAGTAATTCTTCAATATTACTGCCTTTTTAAATCTAAAAAACTATTTCTTATTAAAATTAATAAAAAATAGTTTGTACTCGTGAAAAATACACTTGACTTTCATAAACGAACATTGTAGCATAATATAAAAGAAATAATTTAACTAGTATATATAAATGAATGGGGTGGGATTATTGCAAATAATGTATAAGGGTACAAGGGGAGAAAAAAGTATAAATTCCTCAGAAGCTATAATAAAGGGGATTGCAGAAGCTGGGGGATTATACATACCAAATGAATTTCCTAAAATTGATATACCATTTTCAAAATTGATTAATTATGATTATAGGCAATTATCTGTATATATATTAAAAAAATATTTAACCGATTTTACAAAGGAAGAAATAGAGTATTGTGTCAATAATGCCTATGATGATAAATTTGAAAAAGGGGAGATAGCCCCATTAGTTAAGGTAGAAGAAGAATTTTTTTTAGAACTTTATCATGGGTCAACCTTAGCATTTAAAGATATGGCACTATCTATATTACCTTATTTATTAAAGACTGCCTGTAAAAAATTAAACATAAAAGATGAAATAGTAATACTTACAGCTACATCTGGAGACACTGGTAAAGCAGCGTTACAAGGATTTGCTAATGTAGAGGGAACTAAGATAATAGTGTTTTTCCCAGAGAAAGGTGTAAGTTCCATTCAAAAAGCACAAATGGTAACCCAACAAGGAGAAAATACACATGTTGTAGGTATATACGGAAACTTTGATGATGCTCAAAAAGCAGTAAAAGAAATATTTAATGATAAAGAATTTAATAACTTATTAAAAGATAAAAAATATATGCTTTCATCAGCTAACTCTATAAATATAGGGAGGCTTATTCCTCAAGTAGTATACTATGTTTATTCATATTTATCTATGCTAAAACATGGAGAAATTAAAGAAGGAGAAAGTATAAATGTATGTGTACCTACAGGAAATTTTGGAAATATATTAGCTGCTTATTATGCTAAGAAAATGGGACTTCCTATAAATAAATTAATATGTGCTTCTAATGAAAATAATGTACTTTGTGATTTCTTTAATGAGGGCATATATAATAAAAATAGAGAGTTTAAGGTTACAAGTTCTCCTTCTATGGATATATTGGTATCTAGCAATTTAGAGAGACTTTTATATCATATTAGTAATGGGGATGAAGATTTAGTAAGTGATTTAATGAAGAAACTTAATATGGAGGGAAAATATATAATAAATGAAAGCATGAAGGAGAAATTAAAAGATTTTTATTCTGGATTTGCTAATGATA
Organism: Clostridium liquoris; assembly: GCF_002995785.1. GTDB lineage: Bacteria > Bacillota > Clostridia > Clostridiales > Clostridiaceae > Clostridium_AO > Clostridium_AO liquoris. The sequence continues at coordinate 1,846 of NZ_PVXO01000065.1, forward strand.
AAGAAACTTATAAGATTATAGAAAATACATTTAAAGATAATGGATATTTAATGGATACGCATACGGCGGTAGCTTATAAAGTGTATAAAGATTATAAAAATGCTATGAATGACAATAAAAAAACTATTATTGTATCAACAGCTAGTCCTTTTAAATTTCCTAGAGATGTATGCAAAGCATTGGGAATAGATAATAATGATTTAAATGATTTTCAATTATTATATAGGCTTTCTTCCTTTACAAATATAAATATTCCTAATTCTATAAGAAATATAGAAAACAGGGAAGTTATTCACAATAATTTGTGTAAAAAAGAAGAAATAAAATCTGAAATAGAAAAATTTCTTAAGGTATAGGTGATATTATGATTGAAGTAGTGGTGCCAGCAACTAGTGCTAATTTTGGACCTGGATTTGATACATTAGGTGTAAGTTTAAATTTATATAATAGATTTTATATAGAAGAGATAGAAAAGGGATTAGTTATTGAAGGCTGTGCGGAAGAGTATAAAAATGAGGATAATTTAGTATACACTTCCATGAAAAGATGTTTTAAAAAATTAGGGTATAAGGAAGAAGGAATAAGGATAATAATAGAATCTGATATACCTTCATCAAGGGGCTTAGGAAGCAGTGCAGCCTGCATTGTTGGAGGAATACTAGGGGCTAATAGTATTGCTGGAAATAAACTAAATAAAGATGAGATGTTAAAATTAGCTACGGAGATAGAAGGACATCCTGATAATGTAGCACCTGCTATTTTAGGTGGAATGACTGCAGCTATTTATGAAGACAATAATGTATATTATGATAAAATAAAAATTAAAGAAGGAATTAAATTTTGTGCTTTAATTCCAAATTTTAAACTATCTACGGAAAAGAGCAGGGAAGTTCTTCCTAAAGAAGTGGCATACAAAGATGCTGTATTTAATGTAGGAAGAGTATCCTTAATGATAACCTCGCTCATAAATGGTAATTATGATTTGCTGAAAATAGCTTGTAAAGACAAGCTCCATGAACCTTATAGAAGTAGATTAATAGAGGATTATGATAAAATTATTGACCTTTGTAATGATTCTGGAGCATTAGGGGTTTTCTTAAGTGGTGCAGGACCTACAATTATGATATTATTAGAAGAAAAAAATACGCAATTTTATAAAAACATAAAAGGATTATTAAAAAATCTAAAGAAAGTTTGGAAGTTTAAAGAACTTCACATGGATTTAAAAGGAGCCATTGCAAAAGAATATTAAAATTTAAAGGAAATGGGGTAATATAATGAAGAATACTATTGTTGCTAAGTTTGGAGGAAGTTCTCTTGCGGATAGCCTTCAGTTTAATAAAGTAAAGGCTATAGTGCTGGGAGACGAGAGAAGAAAATACATAATTCCATCAGCACCAGGTAAAAGAAATAAAGGAGATCAAAAAATTACTGATTTACTTTATCTATGTCAGGCCCATGTTCAGCATAATATTGCTTTTAATGATGTGTTTAATGTAATAGAAAATAGATTTCTACAGTTAGTAGAAGAATTAGATGTAACAATTGATATAAAAAAATACTTGGAAGAGATAAAAATAAATATTGCCCGAGGTGCCTCAGCTGACTATACAGCAAGTAGAGGAGAATATTTAAATGGACTTATATTATCAGATTTTCTTCACTATGAATTTGTAGATCCTGCAGAAATAATTTTCTTTAAAAAGAATGGAATTTTTGATGAAGAAAGAACTCAGAAGGCAGTAAGTGAAAGATTATTAAAAATAGATAAAGCTGTTATACCAGGATTTTATGGTTCTATGCCTAATGGAAATATTAAAACCTTTTCTAGGGGAGGCTCTGATATAACAGGCTCCATTATAGCCAGAGGAGTAAATGCGGATTTATATGAGAATTGGACAGATGTATCTGGTTTCTTGATGGCTGATCCTAGAATAGTGGAAAACCCTAAAAGCATTAAAAAGATTACCTATAGAGAACTGCGAGAGTTATCTTATATGGGGGCTACAGTGCTACATGAAGAAGCAATTTTTCCTGTAAAAAGAGAAGGAATCCCTATAAATATTAAGAATACAAATTCGCCAGATGATGAAGGAACTTTTATAATAAATGATTTAGAACTATTAAATGATATGGGAACTATTACAGGAGTAGCAGGTAAAAAGGACTTTACAGTTATAACAATTGAAAAAAATATGATGAATATTGAACAAGGATACTGTCGTAAAGTACTTTCGATACTAGAAGAAAATAGCGTATCTTTTGAGCATATGCCTTCAGGTGTAGATACAGTATCTCTTGTAGTTGCACAGTCACAGCTTCAGGATAAGCTAGAAAAAATATTAAAGGAAATTGAAATGAAATGTAATCCTGACAATATAGAAATACATCCTGACATGGCATTGGTAGCAATAGTTGGAAGAGGTATGTTAAGAAGCATAGGAACCTCTGCAAGGATTTTTGATGCTTTAGCTAAGAATGATATAAATGTAAGAATGATAAGTCAGGGATCAAGTGAAATAAATATAATTGTAGGAGTGGAAAATAAGGACTTTGAAAATGCAATAAGGGCTATATATAATGCATTTTCAAAATAAGGAGGACATTATGAGAGAGGTAAAAATAGCTTTATTGGGGTTTGGAAATGTAGGCAAGGGTGTTTGGAAAATATTAAATATGAATAGTGAAGAACTTATAAAAAGATCTGGATATCATATTAAAATAGGTAAAATTCTTATAAGAGATATTAATAAAGCAAGAGATTTAGATGTACCAAAGGAGCTTTTCACTACAAATTTTGAAGATATTATTGAAGATGACAGCATTGATATAATTGTAGAGCTTATGGGAGGAATTGAGCCAGCTGTTGATTATATGCTACAGGGAATGAAAAGAAAAAAGCATATTGTTACAGCAAATAAAATGGCTATTGCTACAAAAGGCAATACACTTATAAAAACTTCTAGAGAAGAAGGGGTAATGTTCTACTTTGAGGGCAGTGTAGCGGGAGGAATACCTATAATTCATGGATTAAATGATAATCTGGTAGCTAATAAAATAGAGGAAGTAATAGGCATAATAAATGGAACCACAAACTATATTTTAACTAAAATGACTCAAGAAAAAATAAGTTTTGAGCAAGCTTTAGCAGAAGCACAAAAAAAAGGTTATGCGGAAGCTGACCCAACTTCTGATGTAGAGGCCTTTGATGCAGTTTATAAATTGTGTATTTTAGCTTCATTGGCTTTTGATACAATTGTAAGCGTAAACTCCATTTATAGGGAAGGTATAAATAATGTAAAGCCTATTGATATAGAATATGCAAGGGAATTTGGTTATGTAATAAAACTTTTAGGCATAATTAAGGAAACAAATGGCGAATTAGAATTAAGAGTACATCCAACTATGGTACCTGCAGAACACCCTTTAGCTAATGTAAATGATTCTTTTAATGCTATATTTCTAAAAGGTAATGCAGTAGGCGATTTAATGTTCTATGGCAGGGGAGCAGGTGAGTTGCCAACAGGTAGTGCGGTAGTAGGAGATATAGTTTCCATACTAAGGAATAAAGAAAAATCTTCTTACTATCCATGTTTAAAAAATGAAGGATATAAAAAAATAAAAGATATAGAGGAAGTAAAATGTGAATATTATATTAGGATAACTGTAAAAGATAAGCCAGGTGTTTTAGGAGAAATATCAAGTATATTTGGTAAAAACAATGTAAGTATACTTTCTGTTATCCAAAAAGGAAAGAGGGAAGAACTGGTTTCATTAGTATTTATAACTCATAGCACTTTAGAAGGCAATATAAATAAATCAATAGGTATGATAAAAGCTTTGAATGATTCTGAAAAAATAGAAAATATAATAAGAATAGAAAATCTAGGCATGGACTAGGCTGTCAATTGTCAACCATAAACTAAAAAAGTGCGTCACTTTATACAAACTATTCATAATATATATTGCTGGATATAATTATGATAGAAGGTGAGGTATTGAAAATAGGTATAATTTCTGATACCCATATAACAAAGCATGGTGATAATATAAATAAAATAATTGATAAATACTTTAAGGATGTAGATATGATTATTCATGTAGGAGACTTTAATTCAATGGATGTTATAAATAATATAAAAAAGAAAAAGAAATTCATGGGGGTTTTTGGAAACAACGATAGCAGTACTGTAAAACAATATTTAAAAGAGAAGGATATAATAAATATAGAGGGATACAAAATCGGCATGTTTCATGGACATGGTGATAAAAAAACTTCTATAGAAAGAGCCTATGATGAATTTAAGGATAGTAAAGTAGATATAATAATATTTGGTCATAGTCATCAACCTATAATAAAAACAAAGAATAAAATATTAATGATAAATCCAGGTTCACCTAGCCGTAAGCTTAAGGAAAGATGGTATTCTTATATAGTATTAGAATTAGATAAAAAGAAAATTGAAGCAAAGATAGTATTTTTTAATTAATAGTAAATATTAAAGTGAACAGTTAAGTAAATTTCCGCAAAGTAAGAAGAAATCTACATATACTGTTCACTAATAGAATATATTTATGCTATAGAGGTTTAATAAACATTTGTGTCCAATAGCATATTCCATTTTTATCTTTTGCTAGACCTACTCCTATTTGAATATAAGTAGGACTTAAAATATTGCTTCTATGTCCAGGGGAGTTCATCCAAGCAGTTACAACTTCCTGTGGGGTTCTTTGACCCATTGCTATATTTTCACCAGCGGCAGTGAATCTAAGACCAAAGGATTCCATCATGGCAAAAGGAGATCCATAAGTTGGAGAAGTATGAGAAAAGTAATTTTTATCTATCATATCTTGAGATTTATATCTGGCAACTCTGGATAATTCCCAGTTTTCTTTTAATGTAGGCAATCCATATTTGCTTCTTTCTATGTTAACTAATCTTATAACTTCACTTTCTTGAGACTTTATATCTTGCATATTTGGTAGTAATACTTTCTGCCCTGAGTATATTAAATTTGGATTTTTTATTTGAGGGTTTTCAGCAATTAATTCACTTATTCCAACTTGATTTTTTACGGCTATTTGCCATAAACTATCTCCTGGTTGTACAGTATATGTTAATGGAGCCGCAGATACCGTACTAGCAATTAAAAATATACAAAATAGAGACGTAAATATTTTTTTTAGCATAATAAAATCACCTCAAGATTAGTCTTAATTTTTATAAATAATTTATGCTAAGTATTTTATAGATATATTACTATATATTACTCATTTCATAACATTAAAAGCTATAATATATATTTTTTAAGTGAGGAACATTTCTTTTATTTCCAAAGGAATAGAGTAGCATATATAAAATTATTTTTTTAAATATGTATAATAATGCTTTATTTAAACGTTGACAAAAAAAAATAAATAATATATAATACACTTAACCGGTTTACTAAACCGGTTAAGCAAAAGAGGTGAGAAGCATATATGAGTAATATTTGTGTATTGGGTAGTATTAATATGGATATAGTATTAAGGGTTGATAGAATGGTAAAAACAGGAGAAACAATACTTTCTAAAGACTTTAAAAAGGTTCCAGGTGGAAAGGGTGCAAATCAGGCAGTTGCTGCTAGAAGACTTGGAGCAAATGTATACATGATAGGAAAAGTTGGACATGATGGTAATGGTGATATGTTGCTTAAGGCCCTTGAAAACGATGACATAAATTTAACATATACTTTAATAGATAGTAAAGAGCCCACAGGTATGGCAATAATTAATGTGGATGATAATGGGAACAATTCTATAATAGTAGTTCCAGGATCTAATATGAAGATAACAAAGGCAGAAATTAATAATTCAGAAGAAATTATAAAAAATTCTAATGTAATAATAGCTCAATTTGAAACTCCAGTGGAAGTTACTACAGAAGCTTTTAAAATTGCTAAAAATTATGGAGTTATAACCATATTAAATCCAGCTCCTGCAAAGGAAATTAAAGATGAACTTTTAAAATATACAGATATAGTTGTGCCAAACGAAACAGAGGCCTATGAGCTTACAAAAATAAAAATAGAAGATGAGATTAGCATAAAAAAAGCAGCAAAGATATTTATGGGAAAAGGAGTAAAGTTTGTAATAATCACTTTAGGCGAGAATGGAGCGGCTTTAGTTTCAGAAAATCATTACTGTGTAGTACCGGCATATAAGGTAAAAGCTGTAGATACAACTGCAGCAGGAGATAGCTTTATAGGAGCAGTGGCAAATAAGCTTAATTCCTGTGATGGATTGAGTTTTGAAGCTATAAAGAAGGCCGTGGAGTTTGGAAATAAAGTATCTTCTATAACTGTTCAAAGGCAGGGAGCACAACCTTCTTTGCCTTCTTTAGAGAAAGTAATAGAAATTTACGGGGAGGAATAGTTATGAAAAAAACAGCATTGTTAAATAGTAATATATCTTCTGTAATATCAAAAATGGGACATACTGATTCATTGGCTATAGGAGATTGTGGACTTCCTATTCCTAAAGAAACAGAAAGAATTGATTTAGCTCTTATTAAAGGTATACCAACTTTTATGGATACTTTGAGAGCTGTTTTAATGGAGCTTCAAGTAGAGGAAGTGGAAATAGCAAAAGAAGCTGTGGAAGTAAGTCCAACGCTTTATAAAGAAATAGAAAAAGAATTAGGAAATGTAAAAATCACTCTTATAAGTCATGAGGAATTAAAAAAGAGGTTAAAAAATTGTAAGGCTGTTATTAGAACTGGGGAACAGACGCCTTATGCTAATATAATATTAAAATCAGGAGTGGTTTTTTAAGGAGGAAAGAATATGGAAATAAAGAAGCCTCTTTTAGAAATGATAAATATATCTAAATCTTTTCCAGGGGTAAAGGCACTGCAAAATGTAAATTTAAAAGCCTATGGTGGAGAAGCATTAGCACTGGTTGGTGAAAATGGAGCAGGAAAATCCACATTGATGAAAATACTTAGTGGAGTATATAAGAAAGATGAAGGAAAGATTTTAATAGATGGTAATGAAGTAAATGTAAGCGGAATAAGCGATGCAGAAAATTTGGGCATTTCCATTATACATCAGGAATTAAGTTTACTTCCTAACTTAACTATATATGAAAATATATTCTTAGGAAATGAAAAATATAGTGGTGCTTTTAGGAAGCTAGATAAAAAATATATGAAAGAAAAAAGCACTGAACTTTTATCAAAAATTGGATTTAAAATAAAGCCTGATACCATAGTAAAAAATTTAAATGTGGGCGAAATGCAGATGATAGAAATAATAAAGGCTATATCAAAGAATTCTAAAATAATAATTATGGATGAGCCTACCACTGCATTGACAGATGTAGAAACTAAAAAACTATTTGAAGTTATTGAAAAATTAAAATCTCATGGTATTGCAATTATATATATATCTCATAGATTGGATGAAATATTCCAAATATGTGATAGTGTTACTGTATTAAGAGATGGAAAATATATAGGAGATGCAAAGGTAAAACAGGTCTCAAAAGATGATCTTATAGCCATGATGGTAGGAAGAAAATTAGATGAGCAATTTCCTTATAGAGATGAAAAAAAGGGAGAAGTCTTGCTAAAGGTAGAAAACTTATGCTATAAAAATAAAGTGAAGAATGTTTCCTTCTATGTAAGGGAAGGTGAAATCTTAGGCATAGCAGGGCTTATGGGTTCAGGAAGAACAGAAGCTGCTAAAACCATATTCGGAGAATATAAGAAGTCTTCAGGTGATATATATGTTGGAGGAAAAAAGGTGAATATAAATTCTCCTAAGGATGCCATAGAATATGGAATTGCTTATTTATCTGAAGATAGAAAAAAAGAAGGCATTGTACTAAATATGTCTGTTAGAGAAAATATGAGTATTTGCAATTTGAAGAAATATGAAAATTCATTAAAGAGAATAGATAAGAAGGAAGAATTAGAAGATGTAAATACTTATATAAAGAAGTTATCAGTAAAAACCCCATCACCAGCTCAGTTAATCAAAAATTTAAGTGGTGGAAATCAGCAGAAGGCAATAATTGCAAAGTGGATAATGGTTTCTCCAAAAGTTTTAATTATAGATGAGCCCACTAGGGGAATAGATGTTGGTGCAAAAAAAGAAATATATGAAGTATTAAATGAACTTAAAAAGATGGGAAAAGCAATAATTATGATTTCCTCCGATATGCCAGAAATTCTAGGAGTAAGTGATAGAATAATAGTTATGAGCGAAGGAAAGCTATCAGGGGAGCTATCTAGAAAAGAAGCTACTCAGGAAAATATAATGAAATATGCTGTAAGTATTAATAATTAAATCCATTTTAATTTTAAATGAAGGAGAAAGGGAAATGAGTAAAGATATAAAAAGTAATCTTTTGAAATATAAATCTTTATTAGGGTTAGTTTTACTCTGCATAGTGATATCCATTATTACACCAAGATTTTTAAATGTTATAAATATAATGAATGTACTAACACAGGTTTCAGTAAATGCAATTCTTGCTATAGGTATGTCCTTTGTAATTCTTACAGGAGGAATTGATCTTTCTGTAGGATCAACTCTTGCTATATCAGGAGCTGTTGCTGCTACTTTAATTAAATCAAATGGTAGTATGGTTATGGCTTTAGTGGTAGCATTGGCAATTGGTGCATTAATTGGACTATTAAATGGAATAATAATATCAAAAGGAAAGATACAGGCATTTATAGCTACTTTAGCTACAATGACTATATTTAGAGGAGCTACATTAGTTTATACCAATGGTACACCTGTATCAGCTCTTCCAGAAAATTTTATGCTTATAGGAAATAAGAAGCTGGCAGGAATTATTCCAATGCCTGCTGTAATAACTTTGGTTGTATTATTAATTGCTTGGTATGTATTAAATGAAACCAGATATGGCAGATATGTATATGCTCTTGGAGGCAATGAGGATTCAGCAAGACTCTCAGGTATAAATACAGATAAGATTAAGATAATTGTTTATGTAATATGTGGTATAATGGCAGCTTTAAGCGGAGTTATTGTTACAAGCAGGGTTGGTTCAGCTTCCCCTAATGCAGGTACTGGTTTTGAACTAGATGCAATAGCAGCTGTAGTACTTGGAGGAACAAGTCTTGCAGGTGGAGAAGGAACTGTAGTTGGAACTATAATAGGTGCCATGATAATAGGAGTTCTAAATAATGGATTAAATCTTATGAATGTATCACCATATTATCAGCTTATAGTTAAAGGATTTGTTATATTATTAGCTATACTTTTGGACAAAAAAAATAAATAGTTAACAAATTAAAATAATTATAATAAAAAGGTCAAATAAAAAGGAGGAGAAATTTTTATGAAAAGCAAAAAAATTAAAATGCTCTCTTTGGTTCTAACTGGAATGTTCGTGGTTGGAGGATTAACTGGCTGCGGAAAAACTGAGGACAAAGATACCAAAAAACCAGCAGCAGAAAACAAAAAAATAGGTATGGTAATTTCTACATTAAACAATCCATTTTTTGTATCCATGAAGGATGGAGCTACTAAGAAGGCTAAAGAATTAGGTTATGATTTAGTTGTCGTTGATTCACAAAATGATGCAGCAAAGGAAAGATCTAATGTGGAAGATCTTGCTCAACAAGGAGTAGGGGCAATAATTATTAATCCAACTGATAGCGATGCTGTAGCTAATGCAATACAGGTTGCTAATGGAAAGAAAATACCAGTACTTACTGTAGATAGAAAAGCTAATAAAGGAGACGTTGTATGCCATATAGCTTCAGATAATGTAAAGGGTGGAAAAATGGCAGCAGACTTCATACTTGAAAAGATGGGTGGAAAAGGGAACATAGTTGAGCTACAAGGAATACCAGGGGCTTCAGCTACAAGAGATAGAGGAAAAGGATTCCATGAAGGAGTAGACGGAAAAGAAGGAGTAAAGGTAGTAGCAAGTCAGCCAGCAGATTTTGATAGACAAAAGGGATTAAGTGTAATGGAAAATATAATGCAAGCTACACCAAACTTCCAAGCAGTATTTGCTCACAATGATGAAATGGCATTAGGCGCTGCAAAGGCATTAAAGGGAAAAAATATTATAGTTGTAGGTTTTGATGGGAATGATGATGCAGTAAAAGCAGTTCAAAATGGTGAAATGGCAGCTACAATTGCACAGCAGCCTGATTTAATGGGAAGCTTAGCAGTAGAAAATGCTATAAAGGTTATAAAGGGAGAAAATGTAGAAAAAGAAATTCCTGTTGATTTAAAACTTATAAAAAAATAATAGGATCTTTTAAAATCCAGGATTTTATTAAACCCTGGATTTTATTAAATAAATAAATATGATAATATGTAATAGACATATTAAAATTTAAATCTAGAGGGATATACATGAAAAAGGTTACAATGATGGATATTGCTATAAAAGCTAATGTATCAAAAACTACAGTTTCTATGGTGATAAATAATAGAGATGCAAATATAAGTGAAGAAACTAAACAGAGAATATTAAAAATAGCTAAAGAACTAAATTATATTCCTAATTCTGTGGCTAGAAGTTTAAGTACTAAAAAATCACAAACCATAGGTATTATACTTCCTGATATAACCAATCCTTTTTTTTCAGAAATGGCAAGAGCCATTGAAGATAGTGCTAATAATTTAGGGTATAATGTAATATTTTGTAATACAGATAATGGGGAAGCTAAAGAAGAAAAATATACTAAACTGCTTGTAAGTAAATTAGTAGATGGTGTTATTTTTATCTCCGGTGGTGAAAGCGATAAATCCATAAATATTTTAAGAAACAATAATATTCCATTTGTAGTGGTGGATAGACCAATAAATGATGATAAGGATTATTATGGTATATATTGCTTGAATAAAGAAGGAGTTAAAAAAGGTATAAAGTATTTAATAAGTAAAAACAAGAAAAAGATTGCCTTTGTAAAAGGTCCACAGGAACTAGAAAATGCTAGAGAAAGATTTTGTGGCTATAAAGAAGTTATGGATGAATATGAGCTCTATAATAAATCTTTAATATTTCATGGCGACTTTACTATAGAAAGTGGTATAAAAGCTACAGCAGAAATTATTGAAAATGTGCCTGATGTGGAAGCTATATTTTATAGTAATGATATGATGGCTTATGGTGGAATAAAGTTTTTAATTAGAAATGGATATAGAATACCTGAAGATGTAGGCGTTATTGGTTTTGATAATATAGGAATTTCGAAATTTTGTGAGCCAGAACTTACTACTATTTCACAGCCAATTTATAATATGGGAAGAGAAGCCTGCAAATTATTAATAAACATAATAAAAGGAAGTAGTATACCTAAAAATCGTATATATTTTGATACAGATCTCATTATAAGGGATACAGTATAGTTCTGAAAATTATTAATATAAGGCAAATTGAGTAGAACCTATAACTATAAGTTCTACTCAATTTGCTTTTAATATAATATCCAACAACATTATAGTAGTTTTTTCAGATTTGCAAACATTAAAATTAATTATATTAGTGGTTGAATTTTTATATCCTAAGTATATTAATATGATTTCAATTAAAAGTATAAAAAGTAAGGTAAATAATAGCTTCTTAAATTTTGACATTTGCCCATCCCCCCTAATGTATTCTATGAGGTATGGACAAGTAACAGAATTATTTTCTTTTAATCTTTTTCTTTTGAACGGAAAAACCAAACTTTCCAATAGGTTTTTCAGGAATAGGGAAATACTCTCCATGGGAATAACAAATTAGATTAGCTTTTTCTAGATGAATTTTTCCTGCTTTATCAATTAGTTCTTCTTCTACTTGTATAGTTACAACTTCTGCTAAAAATAAATGGTGACTACCCAAAGGAATTATTTCTTTTAATTTGCATTCTAATGCTACAGGGCACTCCTTAATAATTGGAGCGTTAACAACTTCAGCTTTTTCAAGGGTGAAATTACATTTACTTATTTTATCAATAACTTTTCCAGATCTAACTCCGCAATAATCTACTTTTTTTACTAAAGATTTTTGGGGTAGATTTACCACAAATTCTCTTGTATCTTTAATATATTCATAAGATAATCTTTCGGGTCTTATGGCAACTGTTATCATAGGAGGCTTTGTACAAGCAGTCCCAATCCATCCAACAGTAAAAATATTTGGCTTTCCTTCTTTACTTTTAGAAGTTATTAATGCTACAGGCACAGGATTTAGCATGGTACTTCCTTTAAATAAAATTTTAGTCATAATTGTCTATCCTCCGTCAATATTATATAAAGCATTGGTTATTTTGTTATAAGCATTATTATATATGAAGTAAAGGAATTTTTAAATCCATGTAGAAGTAAATACTATATGGAAAAAGCAATTAATTTTGATCAAAGTTTATAAATTATTAAGAAGAGGTGAGATAATGCCCCAAATTGATAAACCTAAAATAGTACTTATGGTACAGAGTGCTAATACTCTCTTTTGTTATTATAACATTTCACCAATTACTTTAAAGGAGTTTACAGATAAATATGGAGAAGGATCCTTACAAAATTCAAAAGCTGCTTTAAAAGTTTACTCTGTAGATAATGGTGTAGAAAAAGAATTACAGACCATATTTATTGATCCTTTTGCTGATAATTGGTATATACATTTAGACAAAGGCGATATTGATGTATTTGTGAAATTAGGAAGATATCTTGAGAATAACACCTTTGTAGAGTTTGCTGTTTCCAATATAGTTACTACTCCAAGATTAGGTGAATCAGAAGATAGAAGAGTTTATTATATAGATGTTTCTGAGCAGCAGATTCCTACCAAAGATAATAATGAAAAAAGGGAAGATAAACAGGGAGCATTTATGAAAAAGGGATATGTAGCTTTGGTATTACATAGCCATATACCTTTTATTAGGCATCCGGAAAAGGAAGATGCATTAGAGGAAAGATGGCTCTTTGAGGCTATGAGTGAGTGCTATATACCTTTGATAGGAGTTTATGACAAGCTTATAGATGAACACATAGATTTTAAAATAACCATGTCCATTACCCCTACTTTAATGGCTATGCTACAAGATCCATATTTGAACAATAAATATATAGTATATTTAAAAAAATCCATTGAATTATCGGAAAAGGAAATAGTAAGAAATAAAAATAATAAACAATTAAGCAAATTAGCCGAATTTTATAATGAAAGATTTAATAATATTTACTCCATATATAAAAAGTATGACTACAATTTAATGAATGCTTTCAAAAAATTTGATAAGCTTGGGTATTTGGAAATAATAACTTGTTCTGCTACTCATGGATTATTACCTCTTCTTAGTGTTAATCCTGAAACTGTAAAGGCTCAGCTTGCAATTGGAATTCAATATTATATGGATATCATAGGACACGAACCTAAGGGAATATGGCTTCCAGAATGTGCCTATGCTTATTCCCTGGATTCTGTTTTAAAAGAATTTGGTATTAGATATTTTATAAGTGAAAACAAGGCAATAGTTAATGCTTCCCAAAGGCCTAAATATGGAACTTATGCTCCCATTTCAACCTCTAATGGGATATGTGCCTTTGGAAGGGACATGGAATCTTCCTATCAAGTGTGGAGCAGCTTTAATGGCTATCCTGGGGATTATAATTATAGAGAGTTTTATAGGGATATAGGTTATGAATTACCAATGGACTATATAGCCCCTTATATAGATAAAAAGGGTATAAGAATAGATACCGGCATTAAATATTATAGGGTTACAGGAAATACTGAAAATAAGGATTACTATAATAGAGAAATGGCTATGAAAAAAGCAAAAGAACATGGTGAGCATTTTGCAAATAGCAGGCATAATCAAATAAATACAGTTAGTAGGAATATGGATGAGGTACCAATAATAGTAAGCCCTTATGATACAGAGCTTTTTGGTCATTGGTGGTTCGAAGGGCCAAATTTTATTTATGAATTTATAAAGAAATCTTCAGAACAATGGACTTCCTATGAGCTAACTACTCCCGGAACATACTTAGAAGAACACCCTTTTGTTCAGTGTAGTAGACCTTGTCCTTCAAGTTGGGGAGAAAACAGCGATTATTCTGTTTGGGTAAATCCATCTAATGATTGGATATATAGGGATTTGCACAGTTGTGGCGGGAAAATGATAAGATTAGCAAATACCTATAAAGAACCAGATAATTTGGAAAAGAGAGCATTGAATCAAGCTGCCAGGGAACTTTTGCTAGCAGAGTCTTCTGATTGGTCTTTTATTATTAAAAATAATACTACTGTGCAGTATGCAGCACAAAGAATAAACACTCATATAGAAAGATTTAATAAATTATATGAGGAAATAACAAATGAATCTATAGATGAAAAAAATCTATGTATAATTGAAGATTTGGACAATATATTTCCTAATATTGACTATAAGTTGTATAGAAGCATAAACTAAAAAAATTACGAAGTAATTTTTTTTAGTTGACAGTTGACAGATGACAATTGTCAATTGTCAACTAAAAAATTGGTCACAATTTTTTAAATTTTGTTAATTATTTTATTTACTATTGTTAGCAACTTCAATTTTTACTTTTCTACCATTTAATTTTTTGCCATATGCATTTTTTAAAATTCTATCTACTACGTCTTCATCTACATTTATAAAGGAGAATTTTTCTAAGATATCTATATCTCCTATGCTAGAAGAATTGATTTTAGCATTGTCTGTAATGAATTCTATTAAGCTCCTAGGATTAATTTTATCCATTCGTCCAACAGTTAAAAATAATCTTACATGGTTAGCAGAACCTATAGCGTTTTCGGTATAGTCATAGCTTAATTTTTCTTCAAAGGTCATCTTCATTAAAGCAGCAGCTACATCTACTAAGTTAAATTCTTCATCTAATTCCATAGCTAAAGGCGTAAAGTTACTAAAATCTCCTTCTTCTATGGTTTTTCTAATATCTTTTACTAGAGCTTTATATTTTGATTCCATTATATCATCTAAAGTAGGGATATCTTTTCTTCTAATTTTGCTCTTTGTAAATCGTTCTATTTCTTTTAAAACTACATACTCTTTTGGAGTTACTAAGGAATAAGCAATACCTTCTGCATTTGCTCTTCCAGTTCTTCCTATTCTGTGTACGTAGGATTCTGTATCTTGAGGCAAATCATAATTAATTACATGAGACACACCTTTTACATCTATTCCCCTAGCAGCTACATCTGTTGCAACTAAAAATTCTAAAGTACCTTCTCTAAATTTTTTGAGGGTATTTATTCTATGATTTTGTGCCATGTCACCATGCATACCTTCTACGTTATATCCTCGCATTTGCATAGATTCAACTACCTCATCTACTCCTTTTTTAGTTTTGCAAAATATAATTGCACTAGATGGTTCATCTAAATCTAAAATTCTACAAAGGGTTTCGAATCTATCCTTGTTCTTTATTTCAAAGTAGAATTGTTTTGTTTTATCAACAGTTACTGTATTTTTTATTATTGCTATATGCCTTGGATTTGGTCTCATATATTTTGTAGCAAGTCTCTTCATAGGACCAGGCATGGTAGCTGAAAATAATAAAGTCTGCCTATGGTCATTTGTATTCTTTATTATAGTTTCAATATCATCGATAAAGCCCATGTTTAACATTTCATCTGCTTCATCCAGTACTAAATAGCTTATTCCACCAAGCTTTATAGTTCCTCTATCTATATGATCTAGTATTCTTCCAGGAGTACCAACTACAATGTCAACTCCTTTTTTTAATGATTTAATCTGTCTATCTATTGGTTGACCTCCATAGATAGGAAGTAAACGGGTTCTTGTATATTTAGATAGTCTTGCTAGTTCATCTGTAATTTGAATGGCTAATTCCCTTGTAGGAGTTAATATTAAAGCACTTATGTTATTTGTACCTTTTTTAATCTTGCTGATAATAGGTGCTCCAAAGGCCAAAGTTTTTCCTGTACCTGTTTGAGCCTGACCTATCATATCCTCGCCGCTTAATACTACAGGAATAGCTTCAGCTTGTATTTGAGAAGGCTCTTCAAATCCTAAATCATCTATAGCCTTTAATACGTCTTCATTCAGCTGTAAATCTGAAAATTTAATATTTTCCATTATTTTATCAATCCTCTTTCTTTTTATAAGTATGTAATTATTATTTGCAATATATATATTTTTTATAAAGTGAAGCCTGCAGTATATTTATAATCATAAATGAAATTAATAAAAAGGCAGTATTTACTGCCTTCCTCAATTAAAAAAACTTATAATAAAGTTTATTCATTTACTTCAGAAAAATTTCTGCAGCTCTTTGTTTTTCTCAATCACAAACAACAGTGGCAATCCCAATCCATAACAACAAAGTAATTCACCTAATGCAACTTGCAGCATAGTAATAAATAATGGCCAGTGTAAAGTGTATTGTAATAGAATCCCAATTACTATAGCATTAATTATTACTGGCGGCAAAGGTGAAAGGTATTTTTTATATTTCAGGTTACTCTTTCCAATTAAATAGGTAAGTATAGCTCCAATTAATGTAGCAAGGGAACCAAATATAATATCCAAAGGTCCAACTGGACTTAATAAGTTTGCTATAATACAACCTAAAAACAACCCAGGTATTGCAGCTGGTGTGAAGTAGGGTAGGATTGTAAGAGCCTCCGCAACTCTAAATTGAGATGCTTGATAACTCATTGGATAAGTTAGAAACATAGTTATTACCGCATATATTGCCGCAATAACAGCAGCAATTGTTAGATCTCTAGTTCTTTTTTTCATTTTTAGTACCTCCATAGTTTTGTTTTAAGACAGGATGGTTACGAACTGTCTTAGCTATATGATTTAGCCTTATATAGTGTAATATATATTTATCAATAAGTCAATAAATATTTCATTCCTAGTTTGTGTCAAGTTAAAGTGGGCAATTTATTTTTTGAATTTTTCCCATTATAAATTCAGTTGAAAATTTTATCCAATAGGGCTTCGCCCGCGGCCCGAAAGGGCGTACTTATCCCCTTAATTTTTT
>NZ_PVXO01000066.1 GCF_002995785.1 Clostridium liquoris
GTAAACATACTCCAAATACAGGATATATTTTACCAATAAGCTTGTCTATTGGAAGTAATGTAGCTAAAACATAATATGCAAATATAACATATAACCAAAAAGTCATATCCAAAGACTTAGGTGTTAATCCGGCAAGTAATCCGGCCGGTCCTGTTACAAAAACAACTCCAACTAATATTAAAAGTATAACTGAGAACACTCTCATAATTTGCTTAAAACCGTTTCCAAGATACTTTCCAACTATTTCAGGAATACTTGCTCCATCATGTCTTACTGATAACATTCCTGAGAAGTAATCATGCACTCCACCTGCAAATATACATCCAAATACAATCCATAAAAAAGCTGCTGGTCCAAACATTGCACCTAAAATAGCTCCAAATATTGGTCCAAGACCTGCAATGTTTAAAAACTGTATTAAAAATATTTTCCATTCTGGCATAGGTACATAATCAACACCATCTTCTAATCTAATGGCAGGTGTTTGTATGCTTTCATCTGCTCCAAAAATTCTTTCTACTACTTTTCCATAGGTAAAGTATCCTACTACTAATGCAATTAGTGAAATAATAAACGATATCATGGCACAACCCCCTTAATTGAATTAAAATTTTTGTATTTTTGTATAATTGAAATTCTATAATTAAATTATATTAAAATTCAGAATCTTAGCATATGTTTTACTGCTAAAATGTAACTTTTTTAGGTTGAAATGCAAAATTTATGGGGCGAATAGTCAATTTTTACACTTAAACTATTTAAATATTATAAATTTTATGTATAATAGACATAGTATCAATTTTAGGGGGTGCCTTGCCTATGATATATATACAATTATTAGAGAGCATGTCATTAATTGCATTATCAGCCTATGTATATGGACAAACTTCTATATATAAAAAATCTTTTTATAAAAATACAACAACCTTTTTTAGTGAATTGAGAATAACACTTTTCTTTAGCCTACTTTCCATTATAGGAACCTATACAGGAGTAAATATAATTTCTTCTTCTAATTCTTTAAATACCATTAATTCTTATGCATTAGCAAATACTCGACCAATAGGCGCTATAACCGCTGGATATATTGGAGGCCCATTAGTTGGAATAATTGTTGGTTCTATAGCAGGCTTTCAAAGATATACTATGGGAGGATTTACTGCATTATCCTGTGGATTATCCACAATTGTTGAAGGTTTATGTGGTGGAATTGCACAAAAATATTCGCGAAATAATAACTTAGATGCTAAAGTAGGCTGTCTAGCTGCAATGGCAGCTGAAGTATTGCAAATGATTATTATATTAATTTTTTCTAGACCTTTTAAGGAAGCCCTAGAATTAGAAAAAATAATTGCTATTCCAATGATAGTAATAAACTCCTTAGGGGTTGTAATTTTTATAAATATAATTAATAACGCTTCAGAACAATATAATAGAATTGGTGCAATGCAAGCTCAAAAAGCTTTAATAATTGCGGAACAAACATTAAATTATTTAAAAAATGGATTTAATAAGGAAACTGCAGTAAATGTAGCTAAAATAATATATGACAGCGATAATTTTAAAGGAGTTTTTATAGGGAATAATAAAGAAATATTATGCTATTGTGGAAAGAGCATTCCCATTGAACCATTAAATGAAGCACTAAAGTCTTATTATAGTAATCCAGATTATAAAATAATATCTGTCCATCCTTCAGATAAATATGGTGAAAAATATTTTTTCTGCATTCCAATTTTCGATGAAAATAAATTAGAAGCTGTAGTTGGTTTAAAAATAAAATCAGAAAGATATATTGATGAATATTTTATACAATTTGCCAAGCAATTAAGCAGCCTTTTATCCACACAATTAAAAATACATAAATTAGACAAAATTGCTCATGAAGCTTATATAGCAGAATATAAAGCTTTAAGAGCCCAAATTCATCCTCATTTTTTATTTAATGCTCTAAATACAATCTCCTCTTTTTGCAGAATAGATCCTAATAAGGCTCGCCAGCTTATTATTGACCTTTCTAATTATTTTAGACTCACATTAAAAAGGGATGAGGATTTCGTCACAATTAGAGAAGAATTTGATTTTTTAAATTCATATTTATCTATAGAAAATGCAAGATTTGGAGACAGACTTAAGGTAAATATAGATATACCTGATATTTTAATGGAATATAAGATGCCAGTTTTTATACTTCAGCCAATCATTGAAAACTCTATAAAACATGGAATTTTGCCAAAACCTTCTGGGGGAATAGTTCACGTTAAAGCCAGATTAGTAGAGGATAAATTGTTTTTTCAAATTAAAGATGATGGAATAGGCATAGCTGAGGATAAATTAAAAGAAATTTTTAAAAATTCATCTGGAATAGGATTAAAAAATGTAAATGATAGACTAAGATTACTATATGGAGAAAATTGCATGCTAAAAATAGAGAGTTTTCCAAACGAAGGTACTTGTGTAAGTTTTACAATACCAAAGTATATAAAGATATGAAAAAATACTCTGTTCTCTATATCTTAAGTTTCTTTGCTGCTTTTTCAGGAGATATAGGATTTTGTATAATTCCTGTACTTATTTCAAATCCTGCAAAACTAGATATCCTAGGATAAATTCCTATAGTAAAATGAAAGTACTCATTTTCTTCTTTAATAAAGTAAAGACAAATATTTAAAGCTATATCTCCTAGTTTTGAATATATTTTATCTGTTATTTTTACAATACACTGTGATAAAGGTGTAATATCCTCAAAATTGAAATTTAAAAAAGCCTTATGATCTTTTTTCATTATTGTAATCTCATAGGAAAAAGTTGAGGTCCCTGGACAAAAGCATATAAATTTATCATTTTCATAGATTAACCTTTTATTATATTTTAATTCCTCACTTATAATATTGCAGTATAGGCATTTATGATTATTTTCATAGAAATGCTTACTATAGCTTAATATATTATTTATTTTCTCTGGTATTATATTTAAAGCTACTATTTGAGAATGAGGATGAACAAGAGATGCTCCCCCTTCTCTTTTATAATTCTTAAATATTTGTATATATTTAATATTATTATCCTCGTACAATTTTTTTGAAATACATATATAAGACTTTAATATATTATCTATCTCTTCTTCTTTAAATTCATATATCTTTTTATTATGTTCTCTGCTCTCCACTACAACATAGTGATACCCAAATACATCTTCCTTATTTTCAGTGTAATATTCTACACAAGGATATTTATTAGGAATAACTCTTAACCTCCAAGGCTTCCCTATGTCATATATAGAATCATCACTTTGTTTTTCATTCCCTGGACAAAAAGGGCACTCCTTCTTATGATGTACATTATTTTCTGCTTCTCCATTATTAAAATCATAGGGCCTTTTTTCCCTTTTTTCCGATACTATAACATATTTACTATTCCACTGTTCTTTTCTATAATTGCTCATATTTTCTCCTTCACAATCTATAATTAATTATTATAAAAAAAATCATCCAACTAGCTATTCCCAAAAGGCTTACAAGTTGTGCCATTCTGATGGGTCCAAACATTAAACTGTCTGTTCTAAGGCCTTCAATAAAAAATCTTCCTAAAGAATACAATCCTATGTAAGAAAATATTACATAACCATCAATTGAGGTTCTTTTTAAAATGTTTATTAATATTATGCACGCACAAATATCCCAAATTGATTCATATAAAAATGTTGGATGATAATATACCCCTTCTATATACATTCCCTTTTGAATAAATGCTGGAAAGTGCTTTATAAATTCATAGCTTACTGGTT
Organism: Clostridium liquoris; assembly: GCF_002995785.1. Lineage (GTDB taxonomy): Bacteria > Bacillota > Clostridia > Clostridiales > Clostridiaceae > Clostridium_AO > Clostridium_AO liquoris. The sequence goes on from NZ_PVXO01000066.1 coordinate 3,788, forward strand.
CTCCATGAGCTTCTCCATTAAAAAAATTTCCCCATCTTCCCATACCTTGAGCTAAAATTATTGATGGGGCTGTTACATCTGCAAATTTCAAAAAACTTTCTCCCTTTTTCTTAATATATATATAAGCTGTGGCTAATCCAAATATTAAACCACCATGGATTGCAAGTCCACCCTCCCTTATATTTAAAGCACTCCAAAGGTTGTCTTTATAATCTTGAAAATTAAAGATTACATAATATAATCTTGCTCCAATTATAGCTGCAGGAAAAGATATAAAAAATGTGTCAAATAGCATATCAAAATCCACATTTTTTAATTTACAGTTATAGTATGCCAGCAGTAGTCCTAATAATACCCCTATGGCAATAAATATACCATACCATCTTATGTCTATACCAAAAATGTTAAAAGCTATAGGATTCAAAAATTAAACCTCCTTAATGAATACATAATTTCATTTATTAAGAATGACTCAATATATAATTTTGCACATATTTACCCAGTATATTCATCAATAATATACTAATTGTGATAAAATATATTATATATAGAAAAGTAAAATAAATCAAAGCATTAATTGTATTTTTATCTGTTTTTCGAATTGTTTTAAAATATAAAATAAATAGTATTTTAAAACAAATTTTGCTATAATCAAAGTGTGTTAATTTTTAAACATAATAAAGGAGGTCTTTGTTAGTGTGCTGCAAAAATGAAGTAATAGAAGCCAAATTTAATGAATTAAATCAGTTTATTGACAGTCTTCAAAATAAAGAAGGATCATTAATAGCTGTCCTTCATAAAGCTCAAAATATCTTCGGATATGTTCCTAATGAAGTACAGAGCTTTATTGCTAAAAAATTAAATATCCCCGTATCTAAAGTTTATGGTGTTGTAACTTTTTACTCATATTTTAACATAGAACCTAAAGGTAAATACGTTATAAATGTATGCATGGGAACTGCCTGTTTTGTAAGAGGAGCCGGTGATATAGTAGAAGAAATGCAGAAAAAGTTAAATATTAAAATCGGAGAAACCACATCTGATGGTAAATATACTCTAGATGTATTAAGATGTGTAGGTGCATGTGGACTAGCTCCTGTAGTAACAGTTAATGATAAAGTTTATGGTCATTTTACTAAAGATAAAGTTGACAAATTATTAGAAGAGTATAGCGAATAGGGGGAGTAACCATTGGTTAAAATAAAATCCTTTAGAGAACTTCAGGAACTTAATGAAAAGTTTCAAGATCTTGTTAAGCTAAAAAAAGTTTCACATGAAATGGAATTACAATCAGAATCAAAAAGATGTAAGCGTTATATATCAGTATGTGGCGGTACTGGCTGTAAATCATGTGAAAGCTATGAAATAGTAAAAAGATTAAAAGAAGGTATCAAATTAGCTGGACTTTCTGATGAAGTTCAGGTATCAATAACTGGATGTTTTGGCTTTTGTGAAAAAGGGCCTATTGTAAACATAAATCCAGACAATGCCTTTTATGTAAGCGTAAAACCAGAAGATGTAGAGGAGATAATTCAAAACCACTTATTAAAAGGCGAAATAGTGCAAAGACTTCTTTATATTGAACCTACCCTTCAGAAGAAAGTAAAAAGACAAGATGAAATGTCATTCTATAAAAAGCAAAAGAGAATTGCCCTTAGAAATTGTGGGCTTATAAATCCTGATGATATTAGAGAATCTATAGCAGAAGATGGCTATATGGCTTTAGCTAAAGCTGTGACCCAAATGACACCAGATGATGTTATTAAGATTATATCTGATTCCGGTCTAAGGGGCAGAGGCGGCGGTGGTTTCCCAACGGGTAAAAAATGGGGGTTTGCTAAAAAATATCAAAGTGATAAAAAATATATAATTTGTAATGCTGATGAAGGAGACCCCGGTGCATTTATGGATCGTTCTATACTTGAAGGAGATCCTCATAGTGTTTTAGAGGCTATGGCCATTGCTGGATATGCAATTGGAGCAGATGAAGGAAACATTTATATAAGAGCTGAATATCCTCTTGCTGTTGAAAGGCTTTACAATGCAATAGATGAAGCTCATGAGTATGGACTTTTAGGAGATAACATACTAGGCACAGACTTTAGTTTTGATATAAAAATTAAATATGGCGCAGGAGCTTTTGTATGTGGAGAAGAAACAGCTCTAATCCATTCTATAGAAGGATGTCGTGGTGAGCCTACAAATAAACCTCCTTTCCCTGCAGAAAGCGGTCTTTGGGGTAAACCTACCTGCGTAAATAATGTAGAAACATTAGCTATAGTACCTGCTATATTAAATAAAGGTGCAGACTGGTTTAATTCTATAGGAACTGAGACCTCCAAGGGAACTAAGGTTTTCGCTCTTGCTGGTAAAATTAATAATGTTGGCCTTGTAGAAGTTCCTATGGGTACAACCCTAAGAGAAATAATTTATGAAATCGGCGGCGGAATAAAAAATGGTCGTAAGTTTAAAGCTGTTCAAACTGGCGGTCCTTCAGGCGGATGTATTCCTGCTTCAGGTTTAGATACTGCTATTGATTATGAATCATTAACTGCCATTGGATCTATGATGGGTTCTGGCGGAATGATAGTTATGGATGAAGACAACTGTATGGTAGATATAGCTAAATTCTATCTTGAATTTACAGTAGACGAATCCTGTGGAAAATGTACTCCTTGCAGAGTAGGAAATAAGCGTTTGTTAGAAATACTTACAAAGATAACTGAAGGAAAAGGAACTGAAGAAGATTTAGTTAATTTAAAAGAGCTGGCTGAAACTATAAAGGATACTTCTCTTTGTGGTCTTGGTCAAACAGCTCCTAATCCTGTATTGAGTACTATGAAATACTTTATGGATGAATATGAAGCTCATGTTAAAGAAAAACGCTGTCCTGCAGGAGTATGTAAGAATCTTTTACACTTTGAGATTGGGGATAAATGTATAGGTTGTACAAAATGTGCTAGAGTTTGTCCTGTATCCTGTATCAGTGGTAAGGTAAAAGAAAAGCATACAATAATTCAAGATAAGTGTATTAAATGCGGCACATGTTATGGTGCTTGCCCTGTAGGAGCCATAGTAAGAAAATAATATTTAAGAAAGAGGTGTGCACTTTGAGTTTAGTAACACTTACAATAAATAATAAAAAGATTCAAGTAGAGCAAGGAACAACTATACTAAATGCCGCTAAAAAATTAAATATAAATATACCTACCCTTTGTCATTTAAAAATACATGATAATAAGACAGAAAATCATCCTGGCTCTTGCAGAGTATGTGTAGTAGAAGTAGAGGGCAAGAAAAAACTTAGCTCCTGCTTGTTGTACTCCTGTAATGAATGATATGGTAATTAAAACAAACTCTATTAAAGCTATTAAAGCACGTAGAAGTATGGTGGAGCTCCTTTTATCCAATCACCCACAGGACTGTTTGTTATGTGAAAAGAACAGTGAGTGTGAACTTCAAAAATTAGCAGCAGACATGAATATAAAATCCATAAAGTATACTGGTGAGAAGTCAAAATTTCCAAAGGATACCTCTTCCTTCTCTATAATTAGAGATCTAGATAAATGTATTCTTTGCAGAAGATGTGTAACTATGTGTAACGAGGTACAAACTGTAGGAGTATTATCTCCAGTAAATAGAGGATTTCACACTGTTATATCCCCAGCATTTTCCTCACCAATGATCGAAACTAATTGTACTTTCTGTGGACAATGTGTAGCAGTGTGTCCAACAGGAGCTTTAACTGAAGTAAATAATACTTCAAAGGTTTGGGATGCATTAGACAATAAGGATAAAGTTGTTATTGTTCAAACAGCACCAGCAATTAGAGCAGCTTTAGGAGAGGAATTCGGGTTAGAACCTGGAACTGTAGTTACAGGTAAAATGGTAGCAGCTCTTCGTGCTTTGGGTTTTAATAAAGTCTTTGATACAGATTTTGCTGCAGACTTAACTATAGTAGAAGAAGCCAGCGAGCTTATTTATAGACTTGAGCATGGCGGCAGACTTCCTATGCTTACAAGTTGCTGCCCAGGCTGGATAAAGTTCTTTGAACATGATTTTTCTGATTTATTAGATATACCATCCACATGTAAGTCTCCTCAACAAATGTTTGGAGCTATTGCAAAAACCTATTTAGCAGAAAAAGTGGAAATAGATCCTAAGAATTTAGTAGTAGTTTCCGTTATGCCTTGTCTAGCTAAAAAATATGAAGCTGCAAGGCCTGAAATGTCACGAAATGGAGTACCAGATATAGATATAGTTATAAGTACAAGAGAATTATCTAAAATGATTAAAGAGGCAGGTATTGATTTTAATTCTTTAGATGATGAAGATTTTGATAATCCATTAGGTGAATCCACCGGTGCTTCTGTATTATTCGGTACAACTGGTGGTGTTATGGAAGCTGCTTTGCGTACTGCCTATGAGTATATAACTAAAGAGGAATTAAAAGATGTAAACTTTGAAGCAGTTCGTGGACTTGAGGGAATAAAAAAAGCTACCGTAAAAATTAAGGACATGGATGTAAATGTAGCCATAGCTAGTGGTCTTGGTAATGCTCGTAAATTATTGGAATCTATAAGAGAAGGCAAAGTTAATTATCATATGATAGAAATAATGGCTTGTCCTGGAGGTTGTGTAGATGGCGGTGGTCAGCCATATATGCATGAAAATATAGATACCTTAAAGAAAAGAATGAAGGCATTATATAAGGAAGATGCAGGCAAAACCATAAGAAAGTCTCATGAAAATCCATTCATTAAACAGCTTTATGAAGAGTTCTTAGGAAAACCTTATGGTGAAAAAGCCCATGAATTACTTCATACTACTTACACAAAAAGATAGTCATCTTTTTGTGTAGTTGACAGTGGACAATTGACAAAAGATTAAATAATAAAGAATAAAGAATAAATATGGACAATTTTTCTCCATTAACATTAGGTCAAATTTAAAATATAATTTAGCTTACCCTTTGGGTAAGGTTCCCTTATTTATTCTTTATTATTTTTTATCTATTATTTAAAAATATTCTCCTTGACTACTCACTCTTCGCTATTTTAAATATCTTTAATCTCAACTTTCTTTCCTAAACTTTTAAGAAGCTCTGCTAGTTCATTAACTATATTATATTTTATACTTAAATCCATAGGTAAATTAGAATTTTGATGAGCAGGATTAACTGCTTTTCCAAGCCAAATAGTTAAATGAGTGCATTCATTTAAGAGCATCCTAGTAAGCTTTGAAGCTCCATCCTTACCAGATATATCATAATTGTATTCTGAAGATGAAACTGACTTTTTATATTCTTTAATCATTTCTAGAACTCTGTTAAGAGTTATAACTCCTTCAGTTATTAAATCTATTCCCTCCATATTGGCAGTTGGAGGTATATCCTTACAAACAAAATCCAAATTTACTGTTAATGGCCTATTTAACTCTCTTTGAACAATATTGGCTGCAGTTCCCCCGCAGATTACTTTTTTCCCATAGCTTTTTATAAAATCCTTTATAATCTGTTCATCAACACCATTGTCCTTAGGAGGTCCTGTGAATAAATTAACATATTCAGGAGTTTTTATTTTCATAGTAACTATAGTTGCATCATCTCCAGGTTTACCACCATAAAGATCCCAGCATACCTGGGATAAGTCTTTTGTTATACTTTGAGCATCATTTCTATCTATGGTACTTCTCTGAAGATAATCTGCCACACTTTCCCATTTCCATCCTAGATTCATTATATTCCCAAGACCCGCATGAATTACTCCATCACTTACTACAATTAAAACGTCTCCTGTCTGCGCATAAAATTTACTTTCATATACTTTTCTATCATTAATTATTATTTCTTTTTTATCTATATTCAACATTCTTCCTTGTCTAATTATAAATATTGGAGGATTATCATATTCTGCTATATATACTCTGCCATCGTCATAAATTTTAATTAGTGTAAAGGTTGAATAAGCAATCTTTCTCACCTTACAAACTGGAAGAGTGTTTACTATGGTATCCACAGTTTCATATATATTTGCCCCTTCCTTCAGCATGGTAGCTGATATTTTTGTGGTTAAAGTAGATAATATATTGGCTTTAACCCCACTGCCTAATCCATCCGCCATAACTACTATAATGCTATCTGAAAGTCTTACTGCTTCTACCATATCTCCACATAGTTCTTCCTCAAACTTAATTAAGCTGTGAAAGGATATGTCTACAAATAAACTCATCTTATCTCACCTTCTTCTCCTTCCACTACTTTTTTGAGTTTTGACAAAATAATCTTTGTTTCAGCTGTAGTCTCCCCCAAAAGACTAGCTATTTCTTGGGCGACTCTCATCTGTTTATTTATAACTTCTTGTGCAGCATTTAAAGTGTTCTCTTTTACTTTAATTAATTCTTCTTTATTCTTCTCCTCTTTCATTATATTTACCATGGAAGCCATTATTATATCATGTTTAGGTAAATATACAATATTCTCAATAAATACCACATTATATTGAGGTATGGCTATTTTCTTTCCAATAATGCTTTTTTCTGTTTCTCTTACATATCTAAAGTCTTCATCCCCCATTAATACAGAAATAGGCTTATCCTTTAAATTGTTTCCCTGAACTAAAAAAATTTCTTCCCCAGCTGGATTTATTTCTTTAATTCTTAAATCACCATCCAATAATATTATACAGGTAGCCGTATTTTCAAATATAACATTTGTTATGTTTTCCGCCTTGCTTCTCATATAGTGCAAACACATGGTAACTTCAGCCATGCCATTGTATATGGCTTTTGCCTTTTCTCTGCAGGTGTCATAACCGCATACCCCACAGTTTAATTCATCCTCCAAGCTATACTTGCCCATGGTTCTCATTATCTTTTCTAATTCTTCCTCTGATGGTTTGTTATTTAATATGCCCTTATCCTTAAACTCAGTGTGAAAATCTATATCCTCTGGAATATTTATTATTTCTTTACTTTCCTTTAAGTAACTTTCTCTTTTTTCTATATAATCCTTTACTCCTCTTAATCTTTCAAAGTATCCTTTTCTATCCCTAATTCTATTAGGTCCCCCAATACAGCTGCCTTTGCAGGCACTTATCTCCACCAATACCTGTTTTAAATTTCCTTTCTCCATACTTTCCAATAATTCTATACATTCCTCCATACCGCTTACAGACAGCTTGTCAAAACTATTTAAATTAGCTAAATTTCCTATTGCATTGATAATTCCTCCATGCATTGGGTATCCCCTGCCTGTTTTAAATGCCCTTCCAATAAGCTTTTCTTCTGCCAAATCCCCTATATCAATATTTTCTTCTTCAATCCATTTTTCAATTTCTTCAAATGTCAATACTGCATCAATAGATCCTTTTTCTTTACTATAACTATCCGCTTCAACTTTTTTAGCTACACAAGGGCCAATAAATACAGTAAAGCTATCTTTTCCATATATGTTTTTAAGTACTTTGCCGTGGGCTGTCATTGGAGTTACTATGGGTATTATATAGGGAATTAATTTTGGAAAGTATTTCTCTATAAGATAATTAGCGGAAGGACAACAGGTAGTTATATAATTCTCTTTAGAATTTTTATTTATATAATCCTTATATAACTCCGTTACTATCTCTGCCCCAACAGCTGTTTCCTCTATTTCATAAAATCCCATATTCTTCAAAGCTGCAATTACCTTTCCTTCTTCCCCTCTAAAAAATCCAGCAAAAGAAGGAGCTATACTTCCAATTACCCTTTTGCCATCAGCTATAGCTTTTTTAACCTGACTTAAATCACTAATTATATTTCTTGCATTTTGTGGACATATAGCTAAACAATGACCACAGCTTATACATCTTTCCTCTACAATTTCAGCTTGTTCATTTTTAAATTTTATAGCCTTTACTGGGCATGAACGAAGACATTTATAGCAATTCTTACAATTAGCTCCGGAAAAATTCATGTGACTCATTTTTTATCCTCCATAAAACTTGTTCTTCAAAAAAATTTTCCACATTATTTTCATTTACTGAGAAAATATTATCATCAACTTTTACAGAAACCCCTTCTGTACAATTTCCTAAACAAAATGCCCCTTTAAGCTCAACCTTATCCTTTACTTCATAGCCTTCAATAAGCCTTTCCAATGCTTCTATTACTTTATAAGAACCTTTTAAATGACAGGCACTTCCCACACATACATTTATAGTAATCATATACTCACCATCCTGAAATATTAAAATACTACTTCATATACAAATAATTTTACTCTAAAGCTTACATTTATTATACAAGGTAAGAACTAAGAAGTAAAAAGTAAAAATTTATGAAAAATTATATAGCTATATATATACCTTAAATTTACCATAAACCCATTGATAACCAACCACATTCTGCATTATAATAAGATTTAGTATAATACAATTTACAAGTAACAACAAATTTTGTAATAAAGGGAGAGATTTATATGAAAAAGATTAAGTCCATTGTAGCTTCTGCTACATTAGCCGCCATTGTTACTACCACCAGCATAGTCAGCGTAAGTGCAAAGGTAAATAATAGGTTAGGTGGCCATACCCGTTACGGTACAGCTGTTGCCATAGCTAATGAACTTTATAGCGGTACTGTAGACAATATAGTTTTAGCTAGTGGAAAAGCCCCTTACGATGCTTTAGCAGCTAGCCTATTCGCTAAAAATATGAATGCACCTATACTCCTTGCTGACTCCAACAAGGAAGCATGTAAAGAAACTTTTGAATACATCCAAAAACATTTAAGTAAATCTGGTACTATATATATCTTAGGAGGAGAGGCTTCTGTTAATAAGGATATGGAATCAGAACTGAAAAAGCTTGGATATAAAACAGAAAGAGTAGCTGGAAAAGATAGATTTGAAACAAATAGTAAAATAATAGATAAGCTTACTATCCCTAAAGGAACTCCTGTATTTATAGTAAGTGATACTGGTTTTGCTGATGCTTTAAGTGTCTCTAATATCTCAGCTATAAAGGGATATCCATTAATAATGACAAGTAAGGATAAACTTTCCGCTGATTTAAAAGCTCAGTTAAATAAAATACAGCCTTCAAAAGTTTATGTAATAAGTTCTGAAAATTTAATATCAAATAATATTATAAATGAAATAAAAGCTATTAATGCAAATTTAAAAGATACTGACATTCTTAGAATAGCTGGCAAAAATAGATATGACACAAATCTATTAATAGATAAAGCTTTTAACTTACAATCCAAAGATGCAGTTATTGCTTCAGGAAAAGGTTCTGGAGATGCTCTTACAGGAAGTGTACTAGCTACTAAACTAAATGCTCCTATAGTTTTAACTGATGGTAAAGACTTTGCAAAACAAAGAGCCTATTTAAATTCCACAGGCTACATAAATCAATATATATTAGGTCTTGAAGGTTCTGTTAGTAAGTCTATTGAGGACTCATTAAATGCACCTGTAGCTGATCAAAAAGATGGACAAGAGTTTTTAGGAAAATTAATGAATGCTGAACAAATCAAATCCCTTGAAACTAAATCAAACTCTACAATCACACTTACATCAAATGGTCTTCCTGCTGAAATGCAAAATGGTTTTAATCAGTTAACTTCTACCATAGGCAATACCATTACTTTAGATGTATCTGGAAAAGTACAAAGTATATCTGATACTAATATAAAAGAAGAATTAAATACTTCCGTTAAACTTGGCGGAATCATGGGAAAAAAGCCAATATCTTTTCCAATGTATTTAGATGTAGATATGTCAGATACTGTTAATCCTTCTTATAAAGTTATATATGGTTTACCAAAAGAATATACAGATATGGCTTCCTCAATGGATCCAAGCCTGTCTATGTTAAAAGGTAAAGAATACATGGTTCTTGACATGGCTTCAATGAATAACTTAGACTCTAGTGAAGATATGCCTAAAGTGGACTATACTAAAATGACCGATTTTGTAGAAAAAAATAAGGCTAGAATTGATAAATTAGGATTGAAATATGCACTTCAGTATAATCCTAATGTAAATATAGTAACAAAATTAGGCAACAAAAAAACTGTAGACGGAAGAGATGCTACTTGCTATCAGGTAACTTTAAATAATGAAACTTTAAGTTCACTAATATCCTATACAGGAAACAATGCATTAAACTTTATAGAACAAAAGGAAATAATAGACTTTGTTAAAGACTATATGGAAGTTTGTATAAATGCTATGGAATCTCCAACTAAAGATAAAGCTGAGTACCAAAAGGAATTTGCTGAGCTCTTAGCTAATATGCCGTCAAATACATTAGGCTTCAATAAGTTTATGGATGCTTTCTCCTCTATGGAATTCTTAGGTAAAGACGGCATTAAGATTAACTATTACTTAGATGATAAGGGCAGAACTATCTATGAAGATGGAGTTATGGATATAAATCTAGATTTAAGCAAAATGCAAAAGCTCTTTACGGTTGATAATCCTAATTTGCCAGAAGAAACAAAAAAACAAATGAATAAGGATATGGCCTCACTTAAAGGCTCTGTTGGCATGAATGTTAAATTTAGCACTTCATTAACTAAATTAAATGACAGCAGTATAAATGTTACTTTACCTTCATTAACTGAATCAAACTCTATAGATTATGTTAAATTTTTAAATTCATTAGTTCAATCTGAAACAGAAGCAGAAAATAAAGCTAAATAGTTAATAAAAAAAATGTGCAGTTTGAGGCTGCACATTTTTCTATTACTTAAGCTTTTCCCAAGATATATTAAAAGATTTTCTCCAAAATACTAAAACAATTATTAACATGATAAACATATATACATAAACATTAAAATTAATTATAGTAGAAAAATAATGTATTCCCGCTAAAGCTGCTAACAATAGCATTAGAAATATAGAAATAATTCCATCAGCTGTTTGTGTTACTTGAAAACTTTTAGAGAATGGCAGTGACTTGTCAAATATTTTAAAGCAAAGAACTGTAAATAGTAGTATATTTAAAAATACTATGAGTAAATGGGGAAATATCTTTATTCCAAATATAAATATAAAAATAATTGATTCTATTATATATAATGGAGCTATAAGTTTTATAAAAAATGCCTTTATGGTTCCTTTAAAAATAGGTGCTACTTCTTTAATTGGCATAACTTTATAAATCCATGCAGCTTTATATCTTCCTGAGTATTTCATCATCATAATCAGTGTAGGAATAATAAAAGCAGCCCAGTATATATTTAAATAATATTTTGTTGAAACCATATAATTTAACCATTGATTAAAAGAATTAGCTTCTGAAATAGTTCCAAACATGAATATAAAAGGAAAAACTATAGCTAACCCTAGAGATGGATAAACTTTTAACTTAAATTCCCTTTCATTTCTAATAATTTTATAAGCAAATTTAAAAAATATTCTTTCCTCCCTATTCCAGCATACCACATTACATAATCTTTCACCTAAGGGTGCCTTATTTTTATTTATGGAAACAGTATTATTGTTTAACTTTTGTAAGTTTCTCTCAAATACTGGTGAAAGTTTTATATAAAACAATAATGAAGCAATTGGGACAACTATGCCAAGTGTTGATAATATTATTATATATATATTATAATTATTATTTAATATCATTTCTAAAGGAGCTGCGAACCATACGGGAATTATTAAATATTGCCACCACTTAGGGGTAAATACTACATTTATATTTACAAATTCAAATAACCTTCCTATAAATTGATATCCTATAGTCATAACCATAATTAGAATAATTTGAACATAGTTTATTATATCCTTTAGCTTTTCTCCATCAAAAAATTTCAATATTAAGAGATATATTAAAGAGGTAAGTACAATCATAAATATATCTATAAGAATTATTTCTAACACTAAAACTATAAAAAACTTAACCCCATGTCTTAAGGAGACCAATAGTGCTATTCCTGTCATGGCTATGGTAATATAAAACATATAAATAAATACATGTATAACCTTTGCTGCATTTATAGTTTTGCTATCTACAGGCTTTGTAAGCATTATATTTTTATCCCTGGCATCTAAAAGTACAGAAGAAAAGTCAGAAATCAATGTAGTTATAAGCATAAACATTAGTATTCCAAAGAATATACTCATCTGCATCATTATACTCTTCTTAGGTACAACTAAAATGGCTAAGAAAATCCCAAATATAGAATACATCCATAGGGATTTCATAAACTTATTATCATCATCTTTTTCTTTTTTATTTGAATTATTAATTATGGTAGGGGCTCTTCTTCCATCCATAATAAGTTTTATCTGCAGAATCTTTCTCATTATTTCATAGTTAATGCCGAGTTTTTGAAATACATATTTAAATTTATCCAAAAACTTTAATGTGTTGAAGTCTTTCATATTGAAGCACCCTCCCTGACTATAGATACGAATTCTTCTGCTAGTTCTTTATGCTTATTAAATCCTGTAAGCTGATTAAATATATCTTCCAAGGATCCCTCTCTAGATTCATGTTTAAGCTCTTCAAAACTTCCATCTGCTACTATTTGTCCTCCATTTAATAAAACAATCCTGCTGCTTATCTTTTCTACTACATCCATTATATGCGATGAATAAAATATAGTTTTACCTTCTGCTGCTAATTGAGCTAAAATCTCTTTTACTATCATAACACTATTTGCATCTAATCCGCTCAATGGTTCATCCCAAAATAATATATCTGGATTATGAATTAAGCTTGATATTATCAAAACCTTCTGCTTCATACCTTTAGAATAAGAAGAAATTCTAGAATTATATGCTCCCTCTAAACCAAATATTTTCATTAGATTCATAGCTTTATTATCCACATGTTCATTATCCAAACCATATAATTCACCTATAAATGTTAAATATTCTTTTGCTGTAAGACTATCATAAATTTCTGCCGTTTCCGGTACATAACCTATCCTCCTTTTATATTCAATATCTCCGTTATTTATGGATTGACCAAATATTTCAATTTGCCCAGTATATCCCTCAATTAGCCCTAGCATAATTTTTACTGTGGTACTCTTTCCTGCTCCATTAGGCCCTATATATCCTATTATTTGGCCTTTGTATACATCTAAATTTATACCTCTTAGTACTTCTTTATCTCCAAAATTCATCTTAAGATCTCTCATAGTAATTATAGGATCATTTGTCTTTTCCATAAAATCACCTCAAAATTTCATAATATCTGAACTCATTGTACCATATTAACATTTTGTTAACAATATTCATCTTATGCACTAAACAATTTGTGTTATGTAAGCGTTTGAGTTATTATGTATATGTTGGATAATATAATATTGTTTTGGGGGTAATGGTATGGAAAATACAAAAAATTATGATGTAAAAATCACAGTCCTTAGAAAAACTCGAGTTGATGATATCCATAAGTCATATGCCAAAGATGATGTTCCTCCTGTTTGTGCAAAAAATGAAGAAGGACAAGAATATATATCCAAAAATTCTTCTCAACCAGAGGGTTTTTGTAATGGTGCCTGGAAGGGCATAGCTGATACAGTTTCTGTTTTAGCTTCAGGCGGAAATAATCCTTATGTAAGACAAGATGGAGTGGCAATACGCTGCTGTAATGATGGCCTTCATCCAGTTATTTATAAGCTGGAAAGAATAGCTGAATAGTTTGAAATGGGTCTGCCGAATTAACATTTTTAATGCTATGTGGCAGGCCCTTTAAGTTGGCAAAAAAAAATAAAAAACACCACCTAAAGGCAGTATTTTCAATATGCGACTAAGTCTGTAAGCGGAGTTCTGTGTTAAACAGTCATCTATCTAGGCCTATTGTCACCAGTAGGCTCCAGCGATACTACCCGGAAGCGGGACGGGCGATCCCTGTATGCTTCTCTATTCGATCTTGCTCCAGATGGGGTTTACATAGCCGCAAAGTCGCCAGTGCGCTGGTGAGCTCTTACCTCACCTTTCCACCCTTACCTAAGTAAACTTAGGCGGTATATCTCTGTTGCACTTTCCTTCAGGTCACCCTGACTGGGTGTTACCCAGCACCCTGCCCTATGGAGCTCCGACTTTCCTCTCCTGCATTTTAGCAGCAGCGACTGTCTGGCTTACTCGCAAGATAAATAATAACACATTATAAAATAAAAATCAAATAATTTATAGGTTTAAACTAATTTTTCTTTTTCCTATTCTGCATCTTTTAGGTTTGCTTTACATAGTATTCTACCACAGTTATCACAATGTACAATTTCTTTTCCCTTATTTATTTCATCCAATGTTATCGCAGATACTTTGATCTTACACCCTGTACATACATTCTTTTGTAAAAGAGCCACTGCAACTTTCTTTTGAGCTTTTATTTCATCAAAATCTTTCAATAACTCTAAGGGAATTTTATTTCTTATAACATTTATCTCATTTTTACATCTTTCAAATTCCTCTTTAACTTTACTTTGTGCTTTATCTGCATTTTCTTTATAACTATTAAATTCGTCTCTTATTTTTTCCAGTGTTTTTCCTAAGGATGCTATTTCATTGGTTATAACTTCTTCCTTCTCTAGTAAAGCCATAGCCTGATTTTCTTTCTCTTCTATAGTTTTATTTTTCTTTTCTATGTCCCTTTGCAAAGTAGTTATCATTTTTAAATCATTACCGCATTTGTTGTAGAGTATATAATCATCTTCCTTTACTTCTTTCTTTAAAGCTTCTATTTCATCATTTAATAAACAATATTTTTTATTAATGCTTTCTAACTGATTTTTTTTATTTATATATTTCTTTTTCAATTTATTGAATTCTTCTTTCATTTTATTTAACATTGAAATATGCGGATTATCTTTTAATATTTTATAACTTTTATCCATTTTATTATAATTTTCCTGCAAAAACAACAGTAACTGTATATTCTCCATAATATATTCCTCCTTATATTTAAATGTAATTAATCAATAATAGAAACAAAAATAGAAATAAGCAAAAATACCTATTTCTATTTATACTTATATGGTGAAATAGTCTCTGTAGATATGATTACACTATTACTATATCCCATAAATCTTATTCTATTTCCAATCCACTTTCCAACAATCTTCATACCAGGCCACTCTGATTCAAAATGTCCCACATCTATTATACATATGCCTTCTTCTTGTAAATCACTAACATAGTGATAGCTGGTATCCCCTGTAATAATACAATCTGCACCTAGGGATTTAGCTTTCATAAGGAAATCATTGCCGCTGCCATTTATTACAGCAACTTTTTCAATAACCTGTTTATCTTCTCCTGAATATTTTAGTGAAGATATTTCAAAGGCTTCTTTTACTTTTTCACATAATTCTTCTAGGGTAATTGGAACATTTAAAGTAGTGAATCTACCTATACCACATTCCTTATCCTGGGCATCCATATGATTTACTTCTATGACTTCACAATTTCTAAAGTCTAATAATTGCATTATCAAATCATTTATTCCGCCCTTTGTTGAATCTAAATTAGTGTGACTAGAATAAATATTTATATCCTTTTTTATTAACTCTATAATTTTTCTTCCTTGAAGAGTTTCTGTAGTTATATTATTGGGCTTTTTAAATAATATGGGATGATGGGTTATTATTAAGTTACAACCCTTTTCTTCTGCCTCTTTAATTACCTTCATTGTACAATCTAAGGCTACTAAAATAGAAGTAACTTCGCAGTCTGGATCTCCTATCATAAGCCCTACATTATCATAACTTTCTTTTAATCTTAAAGGAGCATAATCTTCCATAATCTTTCTTATATCTTTTATTTTTAAAGGCATAGTAACAACTCCTTCAATCTATAAATTTTATCTTTTACTTCTCTTTTTCTGTTATTAGCTAATTCAGTATCCTCATTAATAGAATGACATATTTTTTCGTACTTGTCTATCTTTCTTATAATAAGTCCTTCAATTAATGGATGTTTATTCTCTAGCATATATTTGCTTATTTCATAAAAAATACTATCTACCATTTGAATTTTATTATTATACCTTATTTTCATTATCTCATAATATTTATTTTCATCTATGCACAGGTTCTCCTGTAATATTTCATAACCTTCTGTATATATATACTCTCTTAATATCTCAGGATTTTGTACAGGCTGGGCTATAATATAGTCTAAACTTTTAAATACTTCTTTGCTTTCCTCTATAATATCTCTTATAAGATTTCCTCCCATACCTGCAATTATGGCGGAATTTGCTTCATTAGGCTTTATGGTGGTTAATCCACCGCCAATTCTGCATTCTATGTATTTTTCTAGTCCTTCTAACTCTATATTTTTTTTGGCTTTTTCAATAGGGCCTTTATTTATATCTGAAGCTATAGCTCTATTGCAAATTCTATTTTTAACAAGATAAATAGGTATATATCCATGATCTGTGCCAATATCTGCACAGCAATTACATTTACTTACCATATCTGCTATAGTCCTCAATCTTATACTTATATCCATGTTCTGTCTCCATTCTAATATTATTTAAAAGTAGCCAATATTTTTATTTGTAATATAAGAAATAGAAGTGAGGAAACCAAGGATACATATATAAATTTATAAGCAGATTTTTTGTCATATTTAGCATAAAAATAAGAAGCATAATACATACAGAATATAATTGCCATATTTAGCACTCCATAGGACATCTGTTTAAAAGCAAATTCCTTGCCTGTCCCAATTTTCACTGGGTAAAACCTAGCATCAAAGCTCAAGGGCATCTTTTCCGGTAACTTATTATACAAATATAATATAAATGGATGTAAAGTAAGGATTATGGTTATTACCGTTACGACTATTAAAGGTATAATAAATTTTTTATCCTTATATAGGTTTACATTCTTATTTGGTGAATAGCTCCAGCTGCATGATTCTATGCCATTACTATTTAGTATATTTATAAACTTGTCTTCCTGAATTGGAGATATCCCATAGGTCATATCCTGGGTTTTTAAATAAATTATATGTTCATCTGATGTTACATACATTTTCGCAATGCCTATTTTATCAATAATAGATTTGCCTAAAGCAAAATGATCCTTTCCAAAACCATATAATTTTACTCCTTTGATTTCTCCACTATTTTTAGAATATCCTTGTATGTCCTTAAAATATATCTTTTCCTTTTTCAATCCAAATATACTTTTTATTTGAATATATTCATCAATGATATTGTATTCTAAAGAAGTGTACGTAAATATATAATTAAATTCATATATATTTATGACCACAAAGGCTATTTTAAATAAATTTGAAAGCTCATAAGAATTCACAACGACTACCATTAAGATTATGAATAGATTATATAATATAGTTTCCCCTATTATATAAGGTAACCCCTTACCCTTTATGGGCTTAAAACTTTCCATATTGTCACCTTCCCCATATATCTTATTCTATATGGTTTTTAATTATAGAATAAAGCACCAAAAGGTGCTTTTTTATTAATCTAAGTAATCTTTTAATTTTTTACTTCTACTTGGATGTCTAAGTTTTCTAAGCGCCTTTGCTTCTATCTGTCTTATTCTTTCCCTTGTAACATTAAACTCTTTACCTACTTCTTCAAGAGTTCTAGCTCTGCCATCATCTAGCCCAAATCTAAGTCTTAATACCTTTTCTTCCCTTGGAGTTAATGTATCAAGAACATTTATAAGCTGCTCTTTTAACATAGTAAAGGCTGCTGCTTCTGCTGGAGCTGGTGCATCATCATCTGGTATAAAATCTCCTAAATGGCTATCTTCCTCTTCTCCAATTGGTGTTTCAAGGGATACTGGTTCCTGTGCTATCTTCATTATTTCTCTTACTTTATCTACTGGCATATCCATATGCTTTGCTACTTCCTCTGGTACAGGCTCTCTACCAAGTTCCTGTAGAAGCTGTCTTGAAACTCTTATTAGTTTATTAATGGTTTCTACCATGTGAACTGGTATTCTAATTGTTCTAGCTTGATCTGCTATAGCCCTTGTTATCGCCTGTCTTATCCACCATGTAGCATATGTACTAAATTTAAATCCTTTCCTATAATCAAACTTTTCTACAGCCTTTATAAGACCTAAATTCCCTTCTTGAATTAAATCTAGAAACAACATTCCTCTTCCTACATATCTTTTAGCAATACTTACTACTAATCTTAAGTTTGCTTCAGCTAACCTTTTTTTAGCTACCTGATCTCCCTGCTCTATTCTTTGTGCTAATTCAATTTCTTCTTCAGAAGATAATAGAGGAACTTTACCGATTTCTTTTAAATACATTCTTACAGGATCATCTATAGCAACTCCTTCAGGGACTGATAAATCTAATTTTTCTTCATGAGTATCCGTATCGTGAGCGTCACCAATAACTTCTATTCCCATAGATTCAAGTACTTCATATACTTTTTCTATCTGTTCAGGAGTTAAGTCAATTTCTTCTAATTCATCCATTATTTCTTTATAGGTGAGATTTCCATTTTTCTTACCTTTTTCAATGAGTTTCTTTACAGATTGCATTTTTGCATTTTTATCTTTCATATTATTGCCTCCTTCCGCCATTACTACATACCACCTAACTGTTTTTGAATATTTATAAGCTCCTGTGCTAGCTTTAATGATTCGTCAATTTTTCCCTCAGATTCATAGTTCTTTATCTTATTCATAATTTCTTTTCTTGTCTCCTCTAACTTAAATTTTTTTATCTCCTTAATGTAATCATCTATTAAAACTTTATAATCACAGTTTTCACTTATTAATTCAGTTTCTACTATATTTACCCATTCTTTTATAGAGTCAGCATCGCCAATATTCATCTCTATTAGCTTTCCTATTTCTTCTTCATCTGCCTCTAAATTATCCAATACTAATTTAAATATTTCTTTATCTTTTTGTGAAATAAAAGTTTCTTCATTTAAAAATTTTAGGGCATAATTTTGTGTTTCTTTTTTATTAATAATTAGCTTTAACAATGTTCTTTCTGCTTTTACATATGCTGGTTCTACATATAATTTATTCCCCAAAATGCTAGGGCTATTCATATCTTTATGATTTTTCCCATGTTTTTGTAAATTATTATTCATAAGGTCATACAATGCCTGCTCGTTAATTCCAGTTTTATCTGATAACTTTCTTACATAAAGATCTTTTTCTACAGGTTTTAGATCCTTAATTATATCCAGCGCAGCTTCAGCATATTTAACAAGATTTTGAGAATTTCTTAAATCTATTCCCTCAGCTGCTTTTTCTATTCTATAGTCTATTAACTGGGTAGAACATTCCATAAGCCTTAGAAAAGCATCTTTACCATGACTTCTAATATATTCATCTGGGTCTTTACCCTCAGGTATAGTAAGTACTCTTACATCAAAACCTTCTTCTTTTAATATATGAAGTCCTCTCAAGGTGGCTTTTTCACCAGCTAAATCTGCATCATAGGAAATTATAACCTTATCTGCATATCTCTTTAGAAGCTTTGCTTGATTAGATGTAAGTGCTGTTCCTAAGGAAGCCACAGCTGAATTTATTCCATATTGGTGTAAAGATATACAATCCATGTAACCTTCAACTATAATAAACATTCCATCAGTATTATTTTTCATGGCAAAATTCAAGCCATAAAGATTTGTTCCTTTTTTAAAGATATTAGTTTCTGGCGAGTTTAAATATTTAGGTTTAGAATTGTCTAACACCCTTCCTCCAAAGCCTATAACCCTTCCCTTATAATCAAAGACAGGAAAAATAATTCTATTCCTAAATCTATCATACAAGGAGCCCTTATTACTTTTTATAATAAGACCTGCTGCCAACATATCCAGTTCAGAATATCCTTTTGATTTTAAAAATCTTAAAAGACCATCCCAACTGTCTACAGCGTAACCAAGACCAAAGTTAGTTATTGTTCTTTCTGTAATCCCTCTGGATGTTAAATAATTCATTGAATTTTTATTTCTTCTTAAATTAGAAAAAAAATATCTAGCTGCTTCTACATTTATCTTATATAACTTTTCATTTGGATTTGCACCATAACTATTTCTATCCTTATATTTTATATCTATATTAACCCTGTCAGCTAATATTTGTATGGCATCACTAAAGGATGCATTTCTGGTTTTCATCACAAAACTTATAACATTCCCAGCTTCACCGCAGCCAAAACATTTATATATTCCCTTATCAGGAGTTACAGTGAAGGATGGAGTTTTTTCATGATGAAAAGGACATAATCCCACATAATATTTACCTGTTCTTTTAAGCCTTACAGTTTCTGAAACTACATCCACAATATTATTTAATTCTTTAACCTTTTGGATGACATCTTCCGATATCAACTAAACATTCCACCTAACTTTTAATATTATTATAAGTTTTAATAATCATTAGTAAAATACTTCTTAATTTTAATTTTTTCTTAACCGAATTTAATATATTCGACAAAAATTTTTATATTCCTTCTAATTTTTAAAATTTTTTATATATATTATATTTAACTATAATATATATTCTTTATAAAATTTAAATATCCTTCAAAATTATAATTTTTTATAGCAAACTATGCAAGTATTATTCTACCCATAAGTCTATGAAATCTATTCTAAATATTATTAATAAATTACAATTTTGGGTACATATATATTTTTTGCGTTTTAATATTCTATCTTTTCTCTTATATTCATAATATAATCACTACCTTTAAGATATTCTATATTTTAATTGAAACTCCTTTTTATTCATTTAATTTTACTTTTAGATATTTTTATAATTATACGTATATTATAAAAGTGTTTTTAATATCATTATACAGAGATAAACAATTAAGGAGTGTTAATATGCCATATGCGGCTGAAACATATAGTATAAATTTATTGTCTGAAGAAAACGTAAAAAAATGCGTTCTTCCTTATTATGGTCTACAAAATTCTCTAGTTACCCAAATAAAATTTAAAAATACAGACAAACAAAGGGCAGTTTATAGAGTAGATTATAATAGCAAAAGTTTTTGTTTAAAAAAAGTATATTTTCCTTTAGACGAACTTCTTTTTGTATATTCTGCAATAGAATGGTTTTACAGACATGGCATAAATGTTCCTAGAATATTACCCACATTGGATAGAAGCAGATATGTTAACTATAAAGATATGCTATTTATCCTAACTCCATGGATTGATGGGGAAAAAGGCAACTATGATATAGAAGAACATGTATTGAACTGTGCAGAAAACTTAGGTAGAATGCATATTTGTTCAAAAAAATTTATTCCTCTCCAAGGGAGTTCCTATAGGACAGGATTTAATGATATATATATATCTTCTGAAAAACATTTTAAACAATTATTGAACTGTTCTAACCTAGCCTTTAAATATAAGGATAAATTTTCAAAAAAGTTTTTACAGCACTTTGATGACAATCAAATTATGTCACAAATTACTTTATCCGTTGCCAGTACCATAAATAGCAATAAACTTAGTAAAGCGTTATGTCATTTAGATTATGTAAATAAAAATATTATATTTGATAATAACAAAAATATTTGGATAATAGATTTTGATAAATGTAAAATGGATTATTGTGTCCATGATCTTTGCTATTTTATGAGAAGACTATTAAAAAGGGATAACACCAATTGGGATTTAAAATTAGCCATAGATTCTATTAATGCCTACGAAAAAATAAATCCTCTAAATTTAGATGAATACAAATATATTTTAGTTTATCTAGGTTTTCCTCAAAAATATTGGAAGATATCAAGGGATTATTATAAAAATATAAAAAAATGTAACAAGGCTTCTTTTTATAAACTGCTTAGTAAAGCCGTGGAGAATGATAAGAATCAGTTAAAATTTATATATTCATTTGGTAAATATATAGAAAATAAATTTAATACAAAATTGTATTAATAAAAAACAACCTGCCCTATATAGAAGGCAGATTGTTTTTTTATATATATTATTTTCTAGGATTCTTTACCTGTGCTTGTGCTGCAGCAAGTCTTGCTACAGGAACCCTGAATGGTGAACAAGAAACATAAGATAATCCTGCATCATGGAAGAATTCAACAGAGGATGGATCTCCACCATGTTCTCCACATATTCCAAGCTTTATGTCAGGTCTTGTTTTCTTTCCAAGTTCACAAGCAATTTTTATAAGCTTTCCTACACCATCTTGATCCAGCTTCTGGAATGGATCAAACTCATATATTTTTTTATCATAGTAATCAACTAAGAATTTACTAGCATCATCTCTTGAAAAACCAAAAGTCATCTGAGTTAAGTCATTAGTTCCAAAGGAAAAGAATTCAGCTTCCTTTGCAATTTCATCTGCTGTAATAGCAGCTCTTGGTATTTCAATCATAGTACCTACTTTATATTTTAAATCTATTCCGGATTTTTCTATTATTTCATCTGCTACACTTACAACTATATCTTTTACAAATTTTAATTCCTTTATTTCTCCTACAAGAGGAATCATTATTTCAGGTACTATATTATATCCTGTTCTTTTCTTAACATCCATAGCAGCTTCAATTATAGCTCTTGTTTGCATTTCAGCAATCTCAGGATAGGAAACAGTAAGTCTGCATCCTCTATGTCCCATCATTGGGTTGAATTCATGTAGTGATTCTACAGTAGCTTTTAAATGTTCAAAACTAATTCCCATATCCTTTGCTAATTCATTTATATCCTCATCCTCTGTTGGTAAGAATTCATGTAGTGGAGGATCTAAAAATCTTATAGTTACTGGTCTATCTTCCATAGCCTCGTATATGCCTATAAAATCTTCCCTTTGCATTGGTAAAATCTTATCTAGTGCCTTTCTTCTCTGTTCTTCTGTTTCAGCTACTATCATTTCTCTTACAGCTGGTATTCTATCCTCATCAAAGAACATGTGCTCAGTTCTGCAAAGGCCTATTCCTTCTGCACCAAATCCAACAGCCTGTTTAGCATCTCTTGGAGTATCTGCATTAG
Source organism: Clostridium liquoris (assembly GCF_002995785.1). Classification (GTDB taxonomy): domain Bacteria; phylum Bacillota; class Clostridia; order Clostridiales; family Clostridiaceae; genus Clostridium_AO; species Clostridium_AO liquoris. Next base: position 26,719 of record NZ_PVXO01000066.1, read on the forward strand.
TTCTAACTTTCAGAACTCTTATATCATCTGCCCATTTCATAAATGTGCCAAAATATCCACTTATCTTAGGATCTACAGTTTTAATGGCCTGACCATATACATATCCTGTACTTCCGTCTAAGGATATATAATCGCCTTCATGGTAGACATCTCCATTTGCTTCAAAAGTTTTATTAGCTTCATTTACTTTAATATCTCCACAGCCAGCTACACAACAAGTTCCCATACCTCTTGCTACAACTGCTGCGTGAGAAGTCATTCCTCCTCTTACAGTAAGTATACCCTCAGCTGCTGCCATTCCTTCAATGTCTTCTGGCGATGTCTCTAATCTTACAAGTACAATCTTTTCTCCTAATTCGTGGTGAACTTTTGCTTCTTCAGCTGTAAAATACACCTTACCACAAGCTGCTCCGGGAGAAGCAGGAAGTCCTTTAGCTATTACTTTAGCATTTTTTAGCTCTATAGCATCAAAGTTTGGGTGCAATAATGCATCTAATTGTTTGGGATCTACTTTAAGTATTGCCTCCTCCTTAGTAATAAGGCCTTCATTTACCATATCTACAGATATTTTTAAAGCTGCTTGAGCAGTCCTTTTACCATTTCTTGTCTGTAAAAAATAAAGCTTCCCTTGTTCTATAGTAAACTCCATATCCTGCATGTCTTTATAGTGTTTTTCTAATGTTTCAGCTATCTGCATAAATTCATCATAGCACTGTGGTAAATCTTCCTTTAACTTTGTTATAGGCTGGGGGGTTCTTATACCAGCAACAACATCTTCCCCCTGAGCATTTATTAAATATTCTCCAAATATGTGATTTTCTCCAGTAGCAGGATTTCTAGTAAAAGCAACTCCTGTACCTGAAGTTTCTCCCATGTTTCCAAATACCATGCTTTGAACATTTACTGCAGTTCCCCAGCTTCCTGGTATATCATTTAATCTTCTGTAAACAATAGCCCTTGGGTTATCCCAGGATCTAAATACTGCTGTAATTGCCTCTATTAACTGTTTTGTTGGTTCTTGTGGGAATTCTTCTCCCATTTCTTTTTTATATACTGCTTTATATTTTTTAACAATTTCTTTTAAATCTGATGCTTGAAGGTCTGTATCAAATTTTGCTCCTATAGATTCTTTTACATCATCTAATATATCTTCAAATTGTCTTTTATCTATCCCCATAACAACATCTGAGAACATTTGAATAAATCTTCTATATGAGTCATAAGCAAATCTTTCATTGTTTGTTAATTTTGCCACTGCTACTACTGTATCATCATTTAATCCAAGATTTAATATAGTATCCATCATACCTGGCATTGAAACTCTAGCTCCAGATCTTACTGAAACTAATAATGGATTTTCCACACTGCCAAATTTTTTATTAGATTTTCTTTCTAATTCTTCTAATGCCTTGTATATTTGGTTTATTACCTCTTCAGATAATTTTTTATCATCTTCATAATATTTTGTACAAGCTTCAGTAGTAACCGTAAAGCCTTGTGGAACAGGTATACCTAAAATAGTCATTTCTGCTAAATTAGCTCCTTTTCCTCCAAGTAAATTTCTCATTGACGCATTTCCTTCATTAAAAAGATATACATATTTGCTTTTTTCCATAATAACATCCCCTTTGTTATTTATATTGTGTCTATTGATTATGTAAAGAGTATAAACTCATTACAGCGGCTTAGGATCTTTCTCCCATTTTTACTAATAACTTAGTGATATTTGTTTTTGAAACCTTTCCTATTATTTTAAATGCATCTTTCTTATCATTATCCGTTGCTTTTATTACTACTGGCAAGCTATCTATTTCGTGCTCTATAATTTTTATTGCTGCTTCATAAGCATCTTCTTCCTCATTAACTACAACTATATTAGGCATTCTTGTCATAATAATTCCTACTGGAACCTTATGCATATCTGTTCCACCCATGGCAAACTTTAAAAAGTCTTTTCTAGAAATGGCTCCTACTAAAATGCCATTATTCTCAACAAATAAGGTCCCTACATCATTTAAAAAGAGGTTAACAATGGCATCATAAACAGTGGTAGCCTCATTAACTACCACTGGCTGAGACATAATATCCTTTACTTTTATATTTCTAATATAATCATATATTAAACTATAAGAGGGTTTCTTAGAATATGTGTATCCAACCTTAGGTTTTGCTTCTAGTATGCCTGTCATAGTTAGTATAGCTAAATCAGGTCTAAGTGCTGCTCTAGTAACATTTAATTTTGATGCTAAATGTTCACTAGTTATAGGTTCATGCTCTTTTACTAATTTAATAATTCCTTCTTGTCTCTGTGATAGTTTAATCTTCTTCACCCTCTTTCTCAAAAGACTAATAATTTTCAATTCCTGTTTATTATATCATCATATTAATATATATAGTATAACACTTTTCCTCATTTATGCTTATTTATTTATATTATTCTTCATATATATATTTTTTTCTTTTATATTCTGTATTTAGCTTATTTTTTTTATTTTTGTAACATTGTACAATTTTATGAATGAATTTTAGTATCATATGTGAATACTGAGAAATGCTATAGCCTACATTATAATAAAACAAATTATTTTAAAAACTATGATAATTCTCCTTTATTAAATATTACCAAATTATGAAGTTTTATTCAATATATTTTAATAATAACAACCTAAAAGTCAGCAGATTTTATCTGCTGACTATATATGCTTAATATTATTCCTTGTCTTTGTCATCTTCATCTTCAAAATTTACTGTATAGGTAAATGTGTTGTTTTCTTTACTATTAACATTGTTATTTGATGAAAACTTTTCCTTCATTGAAGATGTTTTAGTTTGAACCTTTCCTTTAACATCATCCATTGTAGTTTTAATTATCTTATTTATTACTTCAACTGTTCCATCATCTTTAGTAATTTCTACTGTAACTTGAGTTAATGCTGCAGCAAATAGTGCAATAGTTATGATTGGGGATGCAAACAATCCAACTGCTGTTACTGCAACCCCTGCATTTACAGGTATATCTGCAATAACTTTATCTTCTTTCTTTATTTTTATTCTAGTTATATTCCCTTTTTTTATTAAATCCTTTATCCAAGCTATAAATTCTTCCTTTGTGGTATATAACTCATCCTTAGATGATTTTTTATTTTTCTCAATATATATCAGTGCATCTACCACATTTCCATCAGAAACTTCCAAAGCTTCCTTTGCTTCTGCATAACTAACCTTTGTTCTTTCCCTTATAACATCGATTTTTTCTAAAGTTATTTCACTCATTTTCTCCACTCCCTTTAATAAAATTAAGTGTTTCTAAGCTTTTAGGTTTTTTAAAATAATTTTGCGAAATTATGGCGCTTAATACTTTATAAATTTCCCCTTTTATGCCCTTAGGTATAGTAACCCTATAGCTTTTTTCTAAAGGCAATTTATTTAAATATTTTAGTATATTATAAGCAGCATTACTTATATGCATACCATTTATGTTTTCACAATTTTCACAAACTCCTCCTAGATACTGTAAATTCATATAATTTGATGAATTTATTTTATTTCTACATATACAGCACCTATCTAAGTTTAATCCATATCCAGTAGCCTTCAGCACTTTCAATTCAAAAATTCTAGCTAGTGTCTCCAAATCTCCTACTTTATTTTTCATAAAGTAGAAGGCAGCTACTAAATCTTTAAATATCTCTCTAGCATTTTCTTCTTCTGTCATAGAAATATCTATCAATTCACAGAAATAAGATGCATAGGTTATGGTTTCTAAATCTCCTAATAGGCTTTGAAAAGAGTCTATTATTTCTCCTTCATTTAAGGTATACATTCCCTTTCCTTTATATATTGTATAATTACCATAGCAAAAGGATAATGTATTTGAAAAAAGTTTACTTCTATTCCTTTTAGCGCCCTTGGCTATGACGGAGATTTTGCCTAATTTTTCACTAAAAAGCCATATTATTTTATCAGATTCTTTATAATCCTGAGATTTTATTACTACTGCTCTAGTATTAAAAATGGACAGAAAATCATCTCCTAACTTAGCACAAGAATAATACTATTTATATCCTAATTCCTTTAATAGAGAATTGCTATCTCTCCAATCCTTTTTTACTTTAACCCAAATCTTCAAATTTACCTTGCAGCCTAAAAACTTTTCTATATCTTCCCTAGCATATTGAGATATTTTCTTAAGCATAGTTCCATTTTTCCCTATTATTATTCCTTTATGAGAATCCTTTTCACATAACATATCTGCATTTATCTCATAGATACCATTTTCTTTTTTCTTCATAGTTATTATATCCACAGCTATACCATGAGGGACTTCCTCACTTAATAATCTTAAAGCTTTTTCCCTTATTATTTCTGCCACAATAAATCTTTCATTTTGATCTGTTATCATATCCTCTGGATAATATTTAGGGCCCTCAGGCATATAATTTTTCATAAGTTCTATTAAAGTATCTACATTTTTACCATTCATAGCTGAAATAGGAATACATTCTTTAAAATCAATCTTGGAAGCATAATTTTTTAATGTTTCCGCTACTTTTTCAGCAGTATTTTCATCTATTTTATTTACTACTAAAAACACTGGTACTTTTGCATCTTTTAGTTGATCTAATATGTACATATCCCCTTTCCCGAGATTTTCTTCTGGAGTAGTTAGAAATAGCACTAAATCTACTTCTTTGAAGGCATCCTCTGCGGACTTTACCATATATTCTCCCAATTTGTGTCTAGGTTTATGTATTCCCGGTGTATCTACAAATACAATCTGATAATCTTCTCCTGTTAAAATAGTTTGTATATTATTCCTTGTGGTTTGAGGTTTACTGGATACTATGGATAGCTTCTCCTCCATTATTGTATTTAATAATGTAGATTTCCCTACATTTGGTCTTCCAATTATTGTTACAAATCCTGATTTAAACATATATCCTCCTTATTTTTGCAGATCCTTCTTTGTAAAAGCTCCTGGAAGTATTTCTTCAAGTGTTTTTACTACATACTTATTTTCATTTTTCCCAATTATGATTTCTATATTCTGAAGGGCAAATTCACTTATTACCTGTCTACAAATTCCACATGGAAAAGTTAATTCATCTTCACTGCCTACTATAGCAATTGCTCTTATTTCCTTTTCCCCTTCAGATACAGCTTTAAATATAGCCGTTCTTTCTGCACAGTTAGTAGCACCGTAGGATGCATTTTCAATATTACAGCCTGTGTATACCTTATTATTTCCTGTGAGAATTGCTGCACCAACCTTGAATTTGGAATATGGCACATAAGCCTTTTCCCTTGCTTCTAATGCTTTTTTTATTAACTCTTCATAGTTTATATTTCCCATTAATAAACACTTCCTTTCAAGATAGGTTAACTATATCTTGTAAATAAAATTATAGCATTAATTTCATGCTTTTCAATATAATATATACTAAACTGACAATACAATTTTATTCTATACAAAAACTTTGAATAATAATATGGTAAGCAGTGTTCCAAATACGGCTCCTGCTACTACCTCCATAATGGAATGAACCTCTGAATCCACCCTGCTCTGCGCCACTATAACAGCTAAAAAATAACTCAATGTTACCGGAATGGTTTCCTCAGTTAGAAGTGCTATAATAGTGGCAATAGAAAAAGCTAGTGCGCTGTGTCCACTAGGCATACCTCCCTTTAATGGAGTGCCTTCTCCATATATTGCTTTTACTATTAGTGTAGCTATACATACTATAAATAGTATTAAAAAAATCATATATGGATCAGAATTCTTTATTTTATTTATAACCGTAAAATTGATTTCCTCTAGCCTTTTCCAAAATACGATATATCCTACAGCTATCGCATTTATTGCTGTAACCAGCACTGCAGCTGCTGCCACATTCTTTGCAATTTTAGCTAATGGATGATAATAATTAGTAGTAATATCAATGGTGCACTCTATTGCTGTATTAATAAGTTCTGCAGTGATTACCATGGTAATAGTAATCAGTAATATTAATAGCTCCATTTTGCTTATATCATAAAAGAAACAAGCAGTAAGAACTAAAAGAGCTGCAATCATATGTATCCTCATATTTCTTTGAGTTCTTACTGCATATAACATTCCTTCTATGGCATAATTAAAACTATCCAATAACTTCTTCATTTTCATAGAAACACCTACTTTTGAGTAAATAGAATAGCCATTGCTCATACAATAATTATTGCCATTTATCAATACTAGCTTTCTCTTCCTATTTGAAATTTATTTAATATTTCCTCTTCTCTTTTTCTCATAATATTTTTTTCTTCTTCCTGCATATGATCATAACCTAGAAGATGTAATACAGAATGAACTGTTAGGTAGCAGGCTTCTCTTAAAAAAGAATGACCATATTCTTTGCTTTGTTCCTCTGCTTTTTCTAGAGATAATACTATATCACCTAAAACCAATTTATCATCATCTAAATCCTCAGGTCTAAATTCATATCCTACATAAATTTCCTTATAGACCTTTCCTTCAGGGTAATCCAGCATAGGGAAGGATAATACATCTGTAACTTTATCTATATCTCTATTCTCTCTATTAATATCTTTAATGGTATCATTATCTACAAATATCACACTTACTTCATAATCCATTTCTACCTTTTCATCTTTAAGAGCATAATCTATTATTTTTTCTATGGTATCTTCTAATTTCTTCATTACTTCAATCTTACTTTGCCTATTATCTATATATATCATTTTTTATTGTCATTCCCTTCACTTTTATTCACCCATTTATCTGCTGGATACTCAATTCTCTGATGATATATACCCATAAGTACCTTAATAAAACATTGTCTTATTTTATCTAAATCCTTTAAAGTTAAATCACAATTATCTAATTGACCTTCATTTAATCTATCCTTAATTATATTATTTACCATTTCCTCTATTTTGCCTTTAGTAGGCTCATTTATTGATCTAACTGCTGCCTCTACGCCATCTGCCAGCATTATTATAGCAGCCTCTTTTGTCTCTGGTTTAGGTCCTGGATATCTGAAATTTTCTTCATTTATTTCTTCTGGATTATCACTTGAATTTTTCATAGTTATATAAAAATATTTAACCAAAGTAGTACCATGATGCTGTTCAATTATATCCCGAATGGATTTGGGAATCTTATGTTCTTTAGCTAACTCTACACCGTCCTTAACATGGGAAGTTATTATAAGAGTACTTAAGTTAGGATTTATTTTACTATGAGGATTATCATTTCCCAATTGATTCTCCTTAAAAAAGTATGGTCTTTTTATTTTTCCCACATCGTGATAATAAGAAGCTACTCTAGCCAGAACAGTATTGCCTCCTACCGCTTCTGCAGCTACCTCTGCTAAATTTCCAACTAATACACTATGATGGTAGGTTCCAGGCGCTTCCATTAATAATCTTTTTAACAAAGCATTATTAGGATTTGAAAGTTCTAATAATTTTATTGTAGTAACTATATCAAATGTACTTTCAAAGAAAGGCAAAAATCCTATGGTTAATACTCCAGACAGCAAACTGCCCATAAAAGCAAAGGATGCCTTTCTTGCTACCTCTATAGTATTATTGCTTAATAAAAAGCCTGCTGAGAAAGTTAATATTGCATTTATTACCGCTATGCTTAAAGCTGAATATAAAATATCGTTTCTCTGCTGCATCCTTTTTAATATTATAGACCCAATTATAGCATTTATTATAGCCAATAATGTTATCTCTACATTAAATTCTACTGCACAGCTAATTAGAATGCAATTTAAGCCATTTACGAATAAGGACAGCCTACTATCTATAAGAATAGTAAAAAGCATAGGTACGCAAGCCAGAGGTATTAAAAAAGGCACTATACTCAATACCCTGGAGAGCAATACCGTAATACAGGTTAATATATTAATCAATATCATCTTACTTATATCATCAAATATATCCCTATTATATTTTCTTATATAGAACCACTGCAGCCCTAATACAAGAAATATCAGTATGCTTAAACTTATATAAATATACCATTCAAACCTATCCTTTGAATTTAAAAGGCCTAACTTTTCTAATATTTCTATTTGTGACTTTGTTACTGGTTCCCCTTCCTTTACTATGGTTTGATCCTTTTTTATAACCACTGGAGCCTTCTTTTTAGCCTCATTTTGAATATCCCCAGTTTTTTCTTTATCATAAAAGAAATTAGGCCTTATTTGGCTATATCCTATATTAATAGCCAAATCCTTCAAAACCTTTTTTGGAAGCTTTGAGCTATTTACCCTTAGTGATATGAATTCCTGGGCTTTTTTTATATCTTCCCCATTTTTATTTTCACTGTTATCATTTATATTGATATTGTCATATAGTTGTGACATAGTTTCATCTAAAAAATCATTTAATATTTTTAAATCATCTTTTGTGGAATTTAATAAAATTAAACAATCTTCATCAGACAAACTTATTTTTGATTCCGCTTTTAATTTATTTACCTTTTCTTTTGCATCTAAATTTGAATCCTTCAGTTCATATGTCTTGAGAAATAAACTATTTATATTATCTATTACATTAGTTTTCACCTCGGGATCTTTATTATATTGCAATGGTACAGACTGAATAGCCTGCTGTATTCTTGCTTTAGTGGCTACATCATCCACTACTTCACGAGGAGCCTTAATATCAACCTTTGCTATATCTCCTTCTTTTAAATTAAACTTCTGTGTCACTAAAGAAGTAATCAACACACAGTAAATAAATATAAATGTTAAGAAAAATAAAAAAACCTTCTTTATGTTATTACTTTTAGATGTTTTTTCTAAGGTAACTTTACTCATAAATATATCATCCCTTTAATAACTATACTTTAACTTTGGTTTATTTTTTCGGTTAGAGCTATATTCTCTTCTGCAACCACCAAAACTCTCACTCTAATACCTTCATCCTGTTGTTCATGCTCTACTATCTTGTCTATTACCTGTATATTTTTATCAAAATTCAAAGTAATTTTATCTATCAATTCTTTAGATGTATTTTCTATAATCTTGTTCTTATCTAAGTTATAGGATTTTTCATTTATTTCATAATAGTTCTCAAATACTATTGGTCCTTTATTATTTTCTATTTTATCATATTTTGTAAATTTATTCACAGATTTTTTTATATATACTTTCTTTTTCCCTACTTTAATATATATATTCTCCAGTTTATTTCCTGTTCTCTCCCTTTTTACTTCTGTGGTTTTTACATTTTTAACCTCTTCATAAAAAGTTCTTGCTATAACATATCCATTGGCGTGAACTTCATATATATTTCCTTCCCTTCCTTGCTCCCCTTTTACTAATACATCCCCCTTTTTTACCAGGTCCCCTTTTTTTACCACAGCAGTGCCGGCAGTGGTATATACTCTAACAATTTGTCCATCTGCTTTAGCAATTAAATTGCAGGGATCTTCATCTTGTACAATATTGGGAGGTGTTTGTCTTTCTGATGCAGTAACTTTAAGTATTGATCCTTCTACCCTTATCCTTATCCACATTATACTTTCATTATTTTCCATTATCTTTTCTTCTATAGAAAGCACATTTAAATTCTTCTTCGGAATTCCCTCTTTAACTCCATAGGATAACAACTGCCTTCTAATTTCATAAGGAGTTAAATTTTTATCTGTTTCTATATCTATTCTCCATATAAAAGTGGAAAGATAGTAAATTATAAATGCAAAAATAGCTATGCCAAATAGTAAAGCCCTTCTTTTCCTTGCCTTTAGCAAGAAAAAAGCTGCTCCCTTTCTATTTGTTATCTTTACTTTTGTATCTGTTTTTTTTGCGATTCCCTCTATCTTTTCATAATCCTTCAGCCTTATATCCATGACAAAGGTCGTTAAGTCTTTTTTCTTTATATTCTTTACATCAATGTTATTTTTCCAAAGCAAATTAATAAATTTTTCAGGCATAAAAGATTGTATTTCCATGGTAATAGTACTTTTTTTATATTTATTCAAACTTATTTTACTCATTTCCTTCATACACCACCGATTTAAATTTTCCTTTTAAGGTTATAGTGCTCCCACCTAAAAAAAGTATCTCAAAATTATTTCCATATACGGAAACCAATCCTATCCTGGAATTTATTTTAACCTGCCTTTCATCAAAAATAACTATGCCCTTATGATTTTCAATAATTATCTCACTATCCCCAGTAACCACTATTTTAGGTAAATCCAATACCAAATCTCTAGGTAAGTCTAGCTTTTCTACTAGATTATTTTTAGCTTTATCTAATTTATCCTCCAAAATTACACCTTCAAAAAGTACTTTCATACTAATTTATGAATTTTAGATAAAATAAATGACATAGTAAAATATAAAATATGTATAACTAAAAAAGACTGAGTTTCCTCAGTCCTTTATTTATTAATTATCATCAATTATTCAAATTTTGTTTTACAATTTGGCTTACAAGTTTTCCATCTGCTCTACCCTTTAACTTAGGTACAACAACAGCCATAACTTTTCCCATATCCTTTATGCTATTAGCTCCCACTTCATTAATTGCCTGATGAACAAATTCTGTAATTTCTTCTTCTGTTAATTGCTGAGGAAGGTAACTTAACAAGATTTCTATTTCCGCTTGAGCCTTCTCAACTAAATCCTGTCTGTTTCCTTTTTCGAATTCAAGCATAGCTTCACGTCTTTGCTTGACTTCCTTAGCTAAAACTTCAATGATTTCTTCATCATCAAGTTTTCTTCCATCAGTTTTTTCTACTAGGAGTATTGCTGCTCTAGCCATACTTATAGTATTTGCTCTTAGTTTTTCTCCTGCCTTTAAAGCTTGCTTCCAATCTTCCTGCAGTCTTTCTTTAAGGGCCATATATTAGTACCTTCTTTCAAAAAATTCTCTTTATTTGAATTTTCTCTTTCTTGCAGCTTCAGATTTTTTCTTTCTTTTTACGCTTGGTTTTTCATAGTGTTCTCTTTTTCTTACTTCAGAAAGAACACCAGCTCTAGCGCATTTTTTCTTAAATCTTCTTAATGCGTTTTCTAATGATTCATTTTCTCCAACTTTTATTTCTGACATTGATCTCCCTCCCTCCGCTAGCTCAGTTTAACTAAATAAATTAAACAGGCAATGTGGGTTACATAGCACATAGTTTATTATATAATACTTCAACAGATGCTGTCAACAATTTCATTAATTGTTTACTTTATTTATTTTAACCTGGTGGCCATTGGAGAGATCTTCCACCTAAAAGATGAAAATGAACATGAGGAACTGTCTGTCCTCCATCTTCCCCGCAATTTGTTACTATTCTATATCCACTCTTTTCTATACCAAGTTCCTTTACTATTTCTTTAGCTACCATAAATACATGGGAAATAATATGCTCATCCTCTTTTTCCAACTCATTTAAGCTGGATATATGTTTTTTAGGAATTATAAGCACATGCGCAGGTGCTTCTGGGTTTATATCCTTAAAGCTTAGCACTAACTCATCTTCATATACCTTTTGGGAAGGTATTTCTCCATTTATTATTTTACAGAAAATACAGTTATCCATTGTCTCACCTCCTTAAAAAAATAATGTACCTAGACTATGTTCTTCCTCTACATCGAGTATTTCTGTTTCTAAAATTTCTCCTTCTATATTGGTTTTTGAATTAGACATTACCTTTATGTAATTAGGAGTATATCCTTCATAAAATCCTTCTTTGCCTTTAACCTTTTCTTCATATAACACCTTTAGTCTTCTATGTATAAACTTATTCATAAATTCTTTTTCTAGTATTTTGTTTAATTCAATAAGCTTATTGCTTCTCTCATCTTTAACATTTCCGTCTATCTGCTCTTTCATTTCTGCAGCCTTAGTTCCTTCTCTTGGACTATATTTGAATATATGCATTTTAGAGAGCTTAATTTTCTCTAAAAATTTATATGTAGTATTAAATTCTTCTTCAGTTTCCCCAGGAAAACCTACTATTACATCCGTAGTTATAGATACATCCTTTATATTATTTCTTAAACTTTCTACTACATTATTATATTCATCTGTAGTATAATGTCTATTCATTCTTTTTAATGTTTCATTACATCCACTTTGTAATGATATATGAAAGTGTGGACATATTTTTTTTAATTTAGATATTCTAATTATAACATCCTCTGTAAAAAACTTTGGGCTAACAGATCCTATTCTCACTCTCTCAATACCATCTATTTTATCAACTTTCTCCAATACCCTCATTAGATTCCAATTACCTTCTAAATCAACGCCATAGGATGAAATAAGTATCCCTGATAAAATAATTTCCTTAAAACCATGAGAAGCTAATCTATTAACCTCCTCTATTATCTTTTCTGGTGTTTTTGAGCAAACAGCTCCTCTGGCAAAAGGAATTGCACAATAGGAGCAAAAGCTATTACATCCATCCTGTATTTTTAAGAAAGCTCTAGTTTTATCTTGATATTCCTGAATATTTAATTCCTCAAACACATTATTTCTTAATACATCTTTTACACTAACTATTTGCTTTTTTCCCTTTATACATTCTTCTACTAATTGGACTATTTCTCCTTTATTTCTCGTGCCAATTACTACATCAACTCCAGGAATCTTTGCCACCTTTTTCGGAGCTATTTGAGAATAACAGCCTGCTACAGCTATTACGGCCTGCTGATTGGTTCTTCTAGCTCTGCCTATCATCTGTCTTGACTTTTTATCTCCCATATTAGTAACTGTACATGTATTTATAACATACACATCTGCATATTCATCAAAATGAACTACCTCATATCCCTGTTTAATAAACTTTTCTGTCATAGCCTCAGTTTCATACTGATTTACTCTACACCCAAGAGTTGTAAAAGCAACTTTCATTAAATGTTTCCTCCTAAATCTCCTAATTCATACATAACTAAAGAAGTACTTACAAATCCTGCAGTTTCTGTTCTTAAGATTCTTGGCCCTAAGGTTACTATAAAGGCCCCAATATTCTTTAATATATCTATTTCTTCTTCTTCAAAACCACCTTCTGGTCCTATTATAATTCCTACTTTTTTTATCTTAGCTTTATCTATATTATTTATCATATTTTTAATTCCAAAACCATTTTCATTTTCATAAGGTACTATGATTAAATCCATTTTCTTTAATTCTTCTAAAAGTTCTTTAAATTCTATAGGAGTATTTATCTTTGGTATTATAGTTCTCTTAGATTGTTTAGAAGCCTCTAAGGCTATCCTTGCCCATCTATCTATTTTTTTAAATTCTCCTAATTCATTTTTCACTACCACTCTACGGGTTATTACAGGAGTGATCTCTCTAACGCCTAATTCGCAGTTTTTTTGTACTATTAAATCCATTTTAGAGGATTTAGGTAAGCCTTGAAAAAGATAAATTTCTATAGCACTTTCATTATTTATCTGTAATTTTTCTTTTAGTTTAACCTTTACCTGTGTTTTATCTATAGATTGAATTTCTCCTAAATATTCCTGACCTTCACAATTATTTATGCTAATATCAGTTCCCTCTGCAAGTCTCAAAACCTTGTATATATGCTTTACATCATCACCTTGGATTATAGCTTCATCTCCAAAGATATTATCCTGTGAAACAAAAAACTTATGCACCCCTGCACACTCCTTAATTTAATTTTGAAACAATACAAACCCATTCACCATCTGTATCTACTTCTACTATCTGGAAACCACACTGTTCTAATTTTTTAATCACATCATCTTTTCTATCCTTAATTATTCCTGAGGATATGAAATATCCTTCCTTTTCTATGAAGTTCTTAACATCTTCTGCTAATAATATTATTGTATCTGCAATAATATTAGCTACTACAATATTTGCCCTGCCTACTACTACTTCCATTAAGTTACCATGTAATATTTCTATATTATTAAGATTATTAAGCTCTATATTTTCCTTTGCAGAAGTAACAGCCACTGGATCTAAATCTACTCCTATAACTTTTTTTGCTTTAAGTTTTGCTGCAGCAATAGCCAAGATTCCTGATCCAGTACCTATATCAAATACAGTAGAATCAGGAGTAACATATTTTTCTAAAGCCTGAACACACATTCTTGTAGTTTCATGTGTTCCTGTCCCAAATGCCATTCCTGGGTCTAAATTTATTACTATTTCTTCTTCGCCTTTCTCATAAGGCTCCCATATAGGTCTCACCACAATCTTCTCACCAATTTTAGTGGGTTTGTAATACTTCTTCCAATTATTTTCCCAATCCTGTTCATTTACTTTAGCAACAGTAACTAATCCTTTTCCTTTATCTAATCCAAACTTATCTAAATTCTCTACACTTTCTTTTATGTATTTAAAATACTCTTCAAATTTATCGTCTTCTTTAAAATATCCTTTAAGGACAGCCCCTTCTTTAACTTGTAATAATGTTTCATCAAAATAATCCCAATCTCCTGGATGTTTCTTTTTAAATTCTATATCCTCGGGGTCTTCAATGGATACACCCTTTACTCCTACATTATATAAAATAGCTGATACAGCTTCTACAGCTTCGCTACTGGTAACTATAGTAACCTCTAGCCAATCCTTTTCATTATTCATAAATATACCTCCAAGTCTAAAGTAATGAATTTTTAACTATTTTCTATTCAATTATACATTATACCCCATAAACTTTGAAACAATCAAACAAAAAGAATTTGTTTCCTAATAGGAAACAAATTCTTTTTTACTTAAAATTTTTCTTTATCTTTTTAAAAAAGCCTTCTTTTTCTGATTCTTCAATTTCTCCACTAACTTCCATATAAGCAAACAAAGCTTCCTTTTCCTTTTGGTTTAAAGACTTAGGAATATCTACCACTACATTAACATACTGATCTCCTCTTCCTCTTCCATTCACTTGGGGAACACCTTTACCCCTTAGCCTAAATATAGTTCCTGGTTGAGTTCCTGGTGGAACATCATATTTTACTTCTCCATCAATAGTTCTAACTTTAAGTTCAGTACCTAATGCAGCTTTTGCAAAACTTATATGAGAATCCATATAAATGTCATATCCTTTTCTTCTAAAGAAATTATGTGGAGCCACTCTTATATTAACATATAAATCCCCAGCAGGGCCTCCATTGGTTCCTGCTTCACCCTGGCCTCTTACAGGAATTGCATTTCCGTTATCCACTCCTGCTGGAATATTTACTTTTATCTTCTTTTGCTTTCTTACATGCCCTTTTCCTTTACAGTCTGGGCAATGTTCTGAGATAACTGTTCCTTTTCCGCCACAAGCATCACAGGTATTTACACTGACAAAGCTTCCCAATGCAGTATTCCTCTTCACCTTAATCTGTCCTGTACCACCGCATTTAGTACAGGTCCTTGGATGGCTTCCTGCCTTAGCTCCTGTTCCTCCACAGCTTTCACAAGTTTCACTTTTGGTCAAGCTTATTTCCTTTTCTGCACCAAAAACAGCTTCTTCAAAAGTTAAATTAATTGTGTATTCAACATCTGCTCCTCTTTGAGGACCATTTCTTCTTCTTCCTCCTCCACTAAAGCCTCCGCCAAAGAAGCTATCAAATATATCTCCAAATCCACCAAAATCTGAAAAATCGAATCCGTTAAAGCCTCCCTCGGATCCTGAGCCATTAAAATCTGTAGTACCAAATTGATCATATTGAGCTCTTTTTTGTGGATCCGAAAGTACTTGGTATGCTTCATTTAGTTCTTTAAATTTTTCTTCCGCTTCCTTGTTTCCAGGATTTCTATCTGGATGGTATTTTAATGCAGACTTTCTAAATGCCTTTTTTATTTCTTCATCACTTGCACCTTTTTCTATGCCAAGAATTTCATAGTAATCCTTTTTTGCCATCCTTTCACCATTCACCACCTAATACTTTAAATTAAAATTTATAAATAATAAATTAGGCGAGAATTTTTTACTGTGTAAAAAATTCCTTCAATATTTATTCTTTATTATTTATTATTTATTAGCTTAAAATTAAGGGAAGAGGTTTCCTCATCCCTTAATTCTACACTACTATTATATGATACTTTAAAGAAGTTTGTTTAACAAATAATTATTAATTATTTGTCATCTTCTACTTTATAATCAGCATCTACTACATTATCATCCTTTGGACCATTATCATCTTTTGAACCATTGTTTGCGCTTTGGTTTGCTCCTCCCATGTTATTTGGGTCAGGGCCTGCACCCTGAGCTCCTCCAGCTTGCTGGTACACTTTTGATGAAATTGCATAGAAAGCTTGAGTTAAGTCTTCAGTAGCTTTCTTTATAGCCTCAGTATCTGTTCCTTCTTTAACAGCATTTAAAGCCTTTAACTTTTCTTCTACAGTTGCCTTATCTTCTGCTGATACTTTATCTCCTAATTCTTTTAATGTCTTCTCAGTCTGGTACGATATCTGATCAGCATTATTCTTAACTTCTATAGATTCCTTTCTCTTCTTATCTGCTTCTTCAAATTTCTTAGCATCATTTACTGCCTTTTCAATTTCATCATCATTTAAGTTAGTTGAAGCAGTAATAGTAATATTAGCTTCTTTACCTGTTCCTTTATCCTTTGCTGAAACATTAACTATGCCATTGGCATCTATATCGAAAGTTACTTCTATCTGTGGAATTCCTCTCTGAGCTGGAGCTATTCCTGATAAAGTAAATGTTCCTAAAGTCTTGTTATCCGCAGCCATTTGTCTTTCACCTTGAACTACGTGAATTTCAACAGAAGTCTGACCATCTGCAGCTGTAGAGAAAACCTGACTCTTTCTTGTTGGTATTGTTGTATTTCTTTCTATTAATGGAGTAGAAACTCCTCCTAGGGTTTCAATACCAAGAGTTAATGGTGTAACATCAAGAAGTAATACGTCCTTAACATCTCCTGTTAAAACTCCTGCTTGAATTGCAGCACCTACTGCAACACATTCATCTGGGTTAACTCCTTTTGAAGGTTCTTTTCCTGTAAAGTTCTTAACAGCTTCTTGAACTGCTGGAATTCTTGTAGAACCACCTACTAATAAAATCTTATCTATTTCATTAATTGAAAGTCCAGCATCTTTAAGAGCTTTTTTCATTGGCTCTATAGTAGCTTCTACTAAATCATGAGTCAATTCATTGAATTTAGCTCTTGTTAAGTTCATATCTATGTGCTTTGGACCTGTAGCATCAGCTGTAATAAATGGTAAATTTATATTTGTCTGAGTTGATGATGATAATTCAATTTTAGCTTTTTCAGCAGCTTCTTTTAATCTTTGAAGAGCCATCTTATCATTTCTTAAATCAATACCATTTTCAGCTTTAAATGTATCAGCTATATAATCCATTACTTTCTGGTCAAAATCATCTCCACCTAGTTTTGTATTACCATTAGTGGACTTAACTTCGAATACTCCATCTCCAAGTTCAAGTATAGATACATCGAAAGTACCTCCACCTAAATCATATACAAATATCTTTTGATTACTATCCATTTTATCCATGCCATAAGCAAGTGATGCTGCTGTTGGCTCGTTTATTATTCTTAAAACTTCAAGTCCAGCTATTTTGCCAGCATCTTTAGTTGCTTGTCTCTGGCTATCATTAAAGTAAGCAGGTACTGTTATTACCGCTTGAGTTACTGTCTCTCCAAGATAAGCTTCAGCATCAGCTTTTAATTTTTGAAGTACCATAGCTGAAATTTCCTGTGGTGTATATTCTTTTCCATCTATATTTACTCTATGATTTGTTCCCATTTGTCTCTTTATTGAAATTATTGTCTTATCTGGGTTTGTAATTGCCTGTCTTTTAGCAACTTGCCCTACAAGTCTTTCACCATTAGCCTGAAATGATACAACTGATGGTGTTGTTCTTGCTCCCTCTGAGTTTGTAATAACTACTGCTTCTCCACCTTCCATAACTGCTACGCATGAATTTGTAGTACCTAGATCGATACCTATTACTTTTGACATATAAACTACCTCCTTATAATTACCTTTACTATAATGTTTCAATATATATTAAATAGATTTTTTCTATTTAAAGACTAATTAGCAACTTTAACCATGCTATGTCTCAAAACTCTTTCTCCTCTTTTGTACCCCTTTTGAAATACTTCAACCACTACATTTTTTTCATAATTTTCATCATCTACATGCATAACTGCATTATGGAAGTTAGGGTCAAATCCACCTTCTATTGAAATTTCTTCAACTCCTAATTTTTCTAAAGAATCATTAAACTGCTTAACTGTCATATCTACACCCTTTTTCAAGTCCTCAATATTTCCTTCAGCAGCTAATGCTCTTTCTAAGTTATCATGTACAGGAAGCATAAGCTTTAAAACATCTTCACAGGCATCTGTGTAGATTCCCTCCTTTTCTTTAGCTGTTCTTTTTCTATAATTATCATATTCAGCTACGGTTCTTGCAAGCCTATCTTTTAAAGTATCCAATTCATTATTTAGTCTTTTATTTTCGTCTTTTAATTTTTTCATAGCATTTATGTCATTGTCCTCACTATTGATTTTTTCAGATTCTTCATCTTCATTTTTTTCTGTCTGTTTATTTTTTTCTGCCTGGTCTAAAGTTTCATCTTGCATATCTTCCGCATTAGCTTTTTCCTCTGAAAGTTTTTCATCTTTCAAATTTTCTTCTGAGCAATCATTTTTATCTTTTCCCATTACTTTATGCCTCCATTCTTCTTTACATACCAATTCCTAGCCACCATATTCATCAATCATATTACAATCAATCATTATATTCATTATTTAAAATATTATTTACCTCATTTACTATTTCCTCTAATATAGATATAACTTTAGAATATGGCATTCTTGTTGGTCCAATAACCCCTATAGTCCCAAGAGGTTTATCCTTTAAACTGTATACTGCTGATATTACAGTACAGTCTTTGGCATCTTCTATAAAATTTTCTTCTCCAATTTTTATAGTTATACTATCACTACTATTTATTAAATTTTTAATCTTATCTTTATTATCAATTAAAGACAAGAAATTTTTAGCCTTTTCAATGTCATTGTATTCTGGATAATTAAATATATTGGTAGTACCTTCTAAATAAATATCAGAAGTATCTATGCTATTTAAACTCTCATAAAGAGCTGGTATTATGGCATTAAATATATCTTCATATCCCCTAAAATCATTTCTTAAATTGTTTATAACTTCTAAATTTATCTCTTCCACAGTTAAATTATTAAGCCTTGCATTTAAAATATTGCTTAATTTAGCTAAAACATCAGTGCTTACGCTTTGCTTTAATCTTATTACATTATTTCTTATAATACTGGTATCTGTTATTATTACAGATAAAATATTATTGCTATCAATATTCATAAGCTGTACAGCCTTAATACAACTTTTCTTACTTGAAGGTGATTTAACTATAGAAGTAAGTCCTGTCAACTCTGCAAGAAGTGTAGTAGCTTGCTTTATTACCTTATCCGCTTCATATAAAGCAGAATTTAATATATGGGTTTTTATTATGTGTTCCTCCAATGGTGATAGTTTATGCAATTGCATAAAATTGTCTACATAAAGTCTGTATCCTTTATCAGATGGTTTTCTCCCAGAAGAACTGTGTAATTGTTCAAGATATCCCATATCCTCTAAATCTGACATTTCATTTCTAATTGTCGCAGAACTTATACCTAAATCATACTTTTTTGCTATGGTCCTGGAACCTACAGGCTCAGCTGTATTAATATAATCCTGTATTATAGCCTGAAGTATTCTTATTTTCCTTTTATCCATTTCCACATAATCACCTCATTTATTAGCACTCACTCTTGTTGAGTGCTAACTGCTATGATTAAAAAATATCATTCTATTTTATATTTGTCAAACTTATTTTAATATTAATATGATTATATTTTGCTATTTACATTCATTTTATTGCGTATTTTTAATAATTTCTTATTAATACTCCATATATCTATGAATATCTATTTAGGCTATTCTAAGATAAAATCGCACATTATACTATTAGAAATATCTATGCCCCTTGGAGATAGTGATATATTGCCTTCATCCATTATTAAAAGATTATTTTTTAAATATTTATTTATTGTTTCTCCATACACATCTATTATACTTCTGTTAAATTTAGTTTGGAATTCATCAATATTTATTCCCTTTGTTTTTCTTAGTCCCATAAACATAAACTCTTCCATATCATCATTTAAAGAATTTTTATGCAAATCCAGTCTTATATCCTCATTATTATTTATATCATAAATATATTTTTCAATATCTTCTGTATGCCTATACCTAACTTCATCAATATATGAATGAGCTGCAGCTCCACAACCAATATATTCTTTTAACTCCCAGTATATAAGATTATGTTTACATTCTTTATCTTTCTTCGAGAAATTGGATATCTCGTATTGATTATAACCCTTATCCTTTAAAAACTTAATGCAATATGAATACATATCTCTTTCAACTTCTTCAGAAGGAATATTTAACATTCCCTTTTCATATAATCTATGAAAAGCTGTTCCATCTTCTATTATTAGGCTATAGCAGGATATATGTTCTGGATTTAATTCCACAACTCTATCTAATGTTTCCTTCCAATCCTTCATAGATTGATCAGGAAGGCCAAACATTATGTCTATATTTATATTATTAAAACCTGCCTCCCTAGCTCCATTATACACTTCTATAAAGTCTTCTACCTGATGTATTCTACCTAGTTTTTTAAGTAATTTATTTTGCCAGGCCTGTAGTCCTATGCTTAGTCTATTTACACCCATACGTTTTAAGAATTTTAACTTTTCTTTATCCACAGTGCCTGGATTCATTTCCACAGAAAACTCAATATTCTCATCTTTATTTAAGCTATCAATGGAATCCTTTAATATTCTCCAACATTCTAAATTCAAATAAGTAGGTGTTCCACCACCTATGAATATAGTTCCTATTTTCCTATTTGGCAAACTATTTATCTCTTTTCCTAAAGCCTTTATATAATCCAACATAAAATTTTCTTTCCCGCAAAAGGATGGGAAGTCACAATATAGACATTTTTGTTTGCAAAAGGGTATGTGAATATATAAACCAACTTCTTTATTTGTATTTTCGCTATACATGAATTCACCCCATTTTAAAAAATTGTGAACAATTTTTTAGTTGACAATTGTCCACTAAAAAAAGTAGAGTAAGAGGTCCCCCCTTTACTCTTAACTTTTCATATTATTCTTCTGTTTTAAGCACCGCCATAAATGCTTCCTGTGGAATTTCCACAGAACCAATTTGCCTCATCCTCTTCTTTCCTTCTTTTTGCTTCTCTAACAGCTTTCTCTTTCTTGATATGTCTCCACCATAACATTTAGCTAAAACGTCTTTTCTAAGAGCTTTTACAGT
Source organism: Clostridium liquoris (assembly GCF_002995785.1). GTDB lineage: Bacteria > Bacillota > Clostridia > Clostridiales > Clostridiaceae > Clostridium_AO > Clostridium_AO liquoris. Next base: position 48,071 of record NZ_PVXO01000066.1, read on the forward strand.
TTCCCTTGCTATTATTTTTGACCCTATAGCTGCTTGAATAGGTATTTCGAACATTTGCCTTGGAATGATTTCTTTTAATTTTTCAGCCATACTTCTTCCTCTGGCATAAGCTCTTTCATCAGGTACTATCATAGACAAAGCATCTACTATATCCCCATTTAAAAGTATATCAAGTTTAACAAGTTGTGCTCTTTGATATCCCTTAAGTTCATAATCTAAAGAAGCATATCCTCTGCTTCTTGATTTTAAGGCATCAAAGAAGTCATATATAATTTCATTTAAAGGAATTTCATAATTTAAAACTACTCTAGTAGTTTCAATATACTGCATATCCTTAAAAGTTCCCCTTCTATTTTGACAAAGTTCCATAATAGTACCTACGTAGTCAGAAGGAGTAATAATTGACGCTTTTACTACTGGTTCTTCCATATACTCTATTTCTGTTGTATCTGGTAAATTAGTTGGATTGGTAATATCAAGTATAGTACCATCTGTTTTTGCTATTTTATATATAACTGATGGAGCTGTAGTAATTATATCTAAATTAAATTCTCTTTCAATTCTTTCCTGAATTATGTCCATGTGTAAAAGTCCTAAAAATCCACATCTAAATCCAAAGCCTAAAGCTATAGAAGTTTCAGGTTCAAAGGAAAGCGCGGCATCATTTATCTGCAGTTTTTCTAAAGCTTCTTTTAATTCCTCATATTTTGCTCCATCCACAGGATAAATACCACTAAATACCATAGGCACAGCAGGTCTATATCCTTCAAGAGCTTTATCTGCTGGTCTGTCTGACTCTGTTATAGTATCTCCTACACGAGCATCCCTAACATTTTTAATTGAAGCTGTAATATATCCAACGTCCCCAGCTTTTAGTTCATCAACCTTCATATACTGAGGAACAAACACACCTGTTTCTATAACATCATAAACTTTTTCTGTAGCCATAAGCTTAATTTTTGTACCAGGCTTTACAGTACCATCTTTTATTCTTACATGGGAAACTACTCCTTTGTAGCTGTCATAATAGGAGTCAAATATTAGAGCCTTTAGAGGAGCATCTTCATCTCCTAAAGGTGCTGGTACCTTTTCAACTATAGCTTCTAATACATCCTCTATATTTAAACCAGTTTTTGCTGAAACTAAAGGTGCATCATGGGCATCTATTCCTATTACATCTTCAATTTCCTTTTTAACTTCTTCTGGTCTAGCACTAGGTAAGTCTATTTTATTTATAACTGGAACAATCTCTAAATCGTGATCTAAGGCAAGGTAGCAATTAGCTAAAGTCTGTGCCTGTATTCCTTGTGTAGCATCTACTACAAGTATTGCACCTTCACAGGCCGCAAGACTTCTTGAAACCTCATAGTTAAAATCTACATGTCCTGGAGTATCTATAAGATTTAGTATATATTCTTCTCCATCTTCTCTTTTATATATAAGTCTAGCTGCCTGAGACTTTATGGTAATTCCTCTTTCTTTTTCAAGTTCCATAGTGTCCAGTACCTGCTCTTCCATTTCTCTTTTTGTAAGAGTTCCTGTTTTCTCTAATAATCTATCTGCAAGAGTTGATTTACCATGGTCTATATGGGCAACAATAGAAAAATTTCTTATATGCTTTTGTCTTTTGCTCTGCATCAAACATACCTCCATTGTGAATAATTCAAAGTAAATTATAGCACAATGTTAAGGGGATATGTCAATATGTTAGATAATAGATAATAGATAATAGATAATAGATAATAGGTAAGGATAAGAGATAAATTTAATTTAAAATTTGACCTAATGATAATGGAGAAAAATTATCAATATTTATTATTTATTCTTTAACATTTATGATTTATAATTATCTCTATGCTCTTTACTCTGTCCTTTCTCTAAATCTCTCTACTGTATTATTAATTTTATCATAAGTCCCCTGAATTATGTCTTTGCTTATTTTCGATGTACCTTCTACTATATTATTAAAAACTGAATTCACACTATTATTCATATTGTGAAGGGCTTTCTCATTTATATATATCACATATTTGTCTGTTTCAAAAGTCAAATCAAAGGGTTTATTAGTATAAAAAACCTTAAAATTAGAATTATTTTTTATAAAGTTGGGAAGGCTGCTAGTAACCTTTATAAATCCAACGGCAATTATACTAACAAAAATTATAGTTGTTATTATTACACTTCTTTTTCTCATAAAAAAACACCCCATAAATTACTTCTTAACTCTTCATTCTTAATTCTTCACTATTTTAAGGATGTCCTTTTACATGAATCTTATTCACTTTTTACCATTTATATATTCTCCTATTATTCTAGCTAAATACTTAGAAGCATTTTTGGCATCTTGAAAATTGTTTGAGTTAGCCCCAACTTCTATCAATATAGAATTATTGCTCTTATTTTGGTTGAAATATCTTGTCCCATAATTGTAATAATATATGCCCCTTGAAAGGTTTGGATATAACTTATCTGATATTTCTAAAAGCTTATTTACCACCGCTAAATTATTTTTATAATGGGGGTTCTTACGTGACATTACAAACATTATCTTGGCCACATCTTCTCCATTCATTTTTGTAGTAACAATATTTTTATTGTCTACTCCATCTCTATGTAAATCAATTATAAGTTTAAAGTCACCATATTTTTTTAGATACTTATCTACTGTTGCTGATGATCTCTCATAGCTTTGTGTACTGGCTTGAGCATCGTGTACTGTTTTATCATGAATAACAGCTATACCATAATTATTTTCAAGTTCATTGGCTAAGGCATCTCCTATAGCACAAACATTTTTAGTCTCATCTAAACTATTGTTGTTTTCAGGCTTATAGCTTTCAGTAGTGTGAGTATGATAAATAAATACCTCTGGTTTAGATTTATTTAATTCCTTTTTAAGCTTAGGATCATATAAACTTACAGTTGTATTGGGTAAATCAGTAGTACCACTGTTATTATCAATAGTTATTGACTTGTCATTTAACTTAAAGGGATTAAATAATATGTCTGTGGATTTATCTCCAGCTTTATTTACTTGGTTTCCTATACTTATACAGGATATTTCCTTTCCTATTAAGGCTATTGGATTGGATATATCCACATTAAACAGTTTAAATATGCTTCCTTTAATAGAAAAATTACTTTCCGCTATGTCTTCTTCATTAAAAACTGTAGCTTTAATCAGTGACATTTCACTATTTAACACCTGCACATAAAACATGTTTTCCCTGGTGCCTTCCCCTTGTGGATTTGCCTTAACCATAAAAGGTAAAATAATAAATAATGTTAAGCATAGGGTTAAAATAAAAATCAGTATATTACTTTTAGAGTCCTGTGTACTTTTCTTCTTTAAGTAATTTATCTTATTTTTTTCCTGTCCCTTAAAATCCATAATACACCCCCTCATATGTAATACATTTTATCTGTTAATCATTATATGAGGGGATAAATTTTTATATACCTGTTCTAACTTATATAATTATTAATTTCCTTTATATCTAATGCTGGTTGTAATGCAATATTTATTCCTGTAGATATTATCTTTGATACTGAATCTATAACACTATCAACTTCCTTTGGAGTAACCATAAGGCTGCCAACATAAGGGTTTAATATTTCTTCTATCATTCTCTGTTTTTCATTTCTATCCAGGGATTTTAACATATTATAAAAACTGCCGCCTTGAGTAGCCTGATTTATCATCTCATCTATAACCATATCTATAGTGTCATTTGCTATAGTAGCTGCATCTACTACAGTAGGCACTCCAATAGCTATTACGGGTATTCCTAAAGTTTTTTCACTAATCTCCATTCTTTTATTGCCCACTCCTGAACCTGGAGATATGCCTGTATTGCCAATTTGTATTGTTCTGTTAATTCTATCAAGTTTTCTTGAAGCAAGGGCATCAATGCATATTATTAAATTGGGTTTTATTTTACTAGCAATAGACCTTATTATTTCACCAGTTTCAATACCTGTTAGTCCTAATACCCCTGGAGCAATAGCACATACCGGCCTTATACCTTCATCTATTTGGTCTGGAATCAATTCCTTTAAATGCCTTGTTATCATTAAACCTTTCACTACTTTAGGTCCCAGAGCATCTGGAGTTACATTCCAGTTACCTAGGCCCACCACCATAGCTGTCATATTGTCCTCTAATTCTATTAAAGGACATAGTACCTTTGCTAAGACTTCACTTATCTCTTCCATAGTATCCTGATCATATCCACTTACTTCAGGGATATCTATAGTAATATAGCTTCCCTTAGGTTTATTCATAGCTTTTTCACCTTCGTCATTTACCACTTTAACATCAGTTATTTTTATTAAGCCTTCCCTATATTCCTTTACTTCTACTCCAGGAATTTTACTGCTGCTTTTCTCTTCATAAAGCTCTTTGGCTTCTACCGCTAAATCAGTTCTTACACTTAGCATATAGTTCCTTCCCTTCCATATGTATTTTCATTATAGTTTTTCCAATAATATTTATTCATATTCTTATTAAATTAAAGGTAAATTCTACTTGAAGTACTTTAAATTTAATGATATAATAACCTTTGTTAATAATTGAGACTCATATGCAGGTTTCCCCAAAACTGCTGAGACCCTATTAAAATACAAGGGGGTGAAAGAATGGCAAATATAAAATCAGCTAAAAAAAGAATAAAAGTTATTGAAACTAAAACTTTAAGAAACAGAATGATAAAATCAGCTTTAAAAACTTCCATGAAGAAATCTTTAGCTGCTGTTGCTAGTGGCAATATTGAAGAAGCTAAAGCTGAATATAAAGCAACTGCTAAAGCTTTGGATATGGCTGCTTCAAAGGGAGTATTACATAGAAATAAAGCTGCAAGAGCTAAGTCAAAATTAGCAGTAAGAGTAAACGCTTTAAATGCTTAATAAATAAACCGGTTTTTTTAACCGGTTTTTTATTTATCCTGCTATGGTTTCTATAATCAATAATTCCATTTCAACTTTTTTGCTTGTAGAGGATTTCTTCATCTTCTCCTCTGCATTTAGGCATATGTCTATGGCCTTTTTTATCTGCTTTAAAGTAAACTTTTTACTTTGGGATATAAGCTTTTCACATATGAATAAAGGAAGCTTTATGTCACTTACTATAAAGTTTTTATTTTTCCCTTTATCAATAGAATTTTTTATTCTATACAATAATTTAAATTGCCTTTCTATCATATATAATATCTCAGGTATTTTTTCGCCTTTATAAATAAGCCCATTTAAAGTATCTACTGCATCCTTTACTTTTTTATCACCTATTAAATCTACCAAATCAAATATATCTTCCTCACCTTTTGTAGGATACATATCATGTATATCTTCCTTTTTTATTTCTCTATCCATAGTATAGCAGCATAATTTTTCCACTTCATTTTCTATAATTCCAATATCACTTGGAAGATTTGAACAGAATAATTTTAATTCCACATTTCCTATATTTTTCCCTTTATTTTCAAATATACTTTTAACTTTAGCCTCAAGTTGTCTGCCAAAAATTTTATCTGCCTTTATTACTGTGCACTTATTATTTAATTTTTGTATTTTATAACTTGGTTTTTCCCTTTTATTTTTAAATATATAATAGAGTATCAATATAGATGAAGATGGAAGGTTACCTATATATTCCTTAAATTCATTATATAATCTCTTTTTTGTATTATCTTCTCCCTCTCCTAAAAAATTTGCTCTATATACCAATACAACCTTTTTATCACTTATAAATGGAAGGGTTTCACAGGCATTTACGATTCCACTAAAATTATATAAATTATCTCCATCAAATTTTACATAATTTAAATCTATAAAATTCTTATCTAAAATCTTATCTATAAAAGATCTTATACTTTCCTTTATTAATTCTTCATCTATACCGCAAAATATATAGCAATTATCCAGTTTATTTTTCTTTATGTTTTCTTCAAATTGGGTTAGATTAATCATAATTCTCACTCAGAAGAGTGTATTTCACCTCCATTTACAAACCTTACCTAATATAATCTTGTATGAAATATGTTCATTTTCCCACCTATTAATTATATCATAATAAAGCAATTTATCTTTACGATTTTTTATAGATATACCATTTATTTCACTTCCTTTATTAAGTAATTCTATTGTAGAATTATTTATTTTAACCTTAAAATTATCACTTTTATTAGTGATAATCCTATTGGGATTATATGTTTCTTTTATATTTATAACTTCTTTGCCATTTTCTAAATCGTAGTTACACAACATTATGCATTGCCTGCTATATTTTATTATAGCTGTATTAACACCAGGATAATTTACAAAATGAACCTCAGGAAAGATTGTATAATAACTTAGAAATAATGTAGACACAGCCATTATAGGAAGATACTTAAACTTATCTTTACCATGTATTAACATGACATAGCTGAAGTATATTATAATCAAGCATAGGCCTTCCCTAGCCCCTAAATAGGACATAGGTGGACAAAACTTTAACAAAATATAGTTTCCTCCTTCTACTCCTACACAAAGATTATATAATAAAATATTAATGAATTTAAATATAGTTTGAAAATTAATAAATAGCAAAGATAGGTTTCCAATTACAACTATTGCTCCATACAGGGGAATTAAAAATAAGTTACCTAGAATAAATCCCAAGCTAAAATTTCCTAAGGTAAATGAAATGTATGGTAAAGAAAATATTTGAGAACTTAATGTTATACTTAAGGATTCATTTAATTTATTTGGAAGAAGGTAAAGTGCTTTTTTTATTCTAGTATTATATAGCATAATTCCTAGAGTAGAAAGAAAAGAAAGCATAAAACCTGCTTCCAAAAAAGAATAGGGTTTAAAAGCTAATATTATTATGAAAGCTGTAGATAGAGAAGATAGGCCATCATAATTTTTATACAATATTTTGGAGAGTTTTAAAATCACAATCATTATAAGAGCTCTTATGGCTGAATATTTTAATCCAGTAAATATTACATAAAAAAGCGAAAATAATAAAGCTAGTTTTAAGCCTGCTATACATTCTATAACTTTATATATTATAGTCAAGTGGAATCCTGACACACTCACCGCATGTATTACTCCAAGTCTGCCTAATTTATTTTTATCTTCTCTAGACAGCATACTGGTATCTCCAAAACATAAAGACATAATTAAGGCTACTTTGTCATCATCTAAATATTTACACAGCTGATTTTTTATTCTTCTCTTTAAGTAATAACATCTATATATAAAATCTTTTTTAACATCTTCATATTGTTCTATATTATAATTTCCTATTATGCCATTTTCATAGATTATATCTTCTTGAAATTTGCCTTGAACTTTTATTTTCTGCCCTTCTTCTAATCCCTCTGTATTTCCCTTTAATAGTATATTTCTTCCCCTATAGTTACCCATAATATAATAATCCTTTATTTCTACTACTCTAATTTTATCTATATGTTTACTATAAAAATTAAAATAAATATTAAAGCTAAAAATACCACATAATAAAAATGCTGCAGTAAACAAGGTAAATATAGGTTTATTAGTAAAATGCACTATAGACAAAAAAGATGCAGCTATTACTGCACCTACAATCAGGCTATTGTTAAAAGTTAACGCGGAAACACATCCAATAAAAAAGGAAAGTGCATAAAATATAACAGGTTTATTCATAGTCATATATGTTTTAAAAGCTATTAAGCACATTGTTGGAATGAATATTTTCCTTATGTGCATTTACTTCCACTGTTATTTTTACCCTATGGGTATCTGAATCTAAATCTATATCTTTTACTTTAGGCATAACATTTCTTCCTCTATATTTAAAATAATAATCAGCTAAATTTTGAGCAGAGTCCAAGGATAAAGAAGCATATTTTAAAAGATATTCTTCTTCTGGTATATCCAGAAACACCGTATTACTTCCCATTATTATTGTTTCAAATACATTTTCTATCATAAAAAATGCACCTCCACGTTATTATTTTGCCCAATAACTTGGAGTTTTAAACCACAAAATTTTTTTCATACTATAATATTGCTTTTACAAATTCCTAGTAAAATACCAACTTGAATTAATACATTTAATAGAAGGATTACATTGGAAATTTTGTTTTTAAATATATGTCCTTCAGAAAAACTAACAGAATAAATTATCAAGCTTAAATTTAATACAAAATATGCAATGCCGCCACTTATATTAATTGGGGCTTTTTTATTAAAATATAAGGATATAAAAGCTATAGAAGCTATAAATATACCTTTATATAAGACCTTACTTAAATTATTCTTTAATAAATATTCATCAATTACATCTGGCTTATAATCAATGTTTTCATGTTGGTAATCAAACATTATACTAATAGAGGCTAAAATAACAGTTATGCTGTTTGTCCACAATATATTTAAAGGAGACAGCAAAGATTTATATCCAGCAGTAGTCGTTAATAGTATGTACATAAATTGGCATAAGCAGCAAATAAATGTATATATAATCACCTTTCTTATGCTATTCATGAATTTTCTAGAGAGTTTTATAATATGTAATATGTTTTCGAATCCTCTTTCCATCAATGTAATATCCGATAATTTTTTTACTATATTACTACTCCCTGTAGCAATACCCACATTGGCCATTCTTAAATAAGGAAGATCTGTAATTCTTCCACCAGACATAAGCACTGTGTGGTCATGTTCTTTATAGAATTTAACAATTCTAACTTTATCTTTAGCATTTATTCTAGAAAATACGCCTACATTTTCAATAATTTTTTCAAGATCTTCTTCAGGCATGTTATCTATTTCTACACCAGATAATATACTTTTATTTCTTCTTAATATTCCTATATCCTTTCCAAAAGCTTCTGCAGTTATTTTATTATCTTCAGTAATTATTACCGGCTTTATACACATGGCTTGGCAATTTTTTATTAAGTTATTTATGGATGGCATAAGCGGATTTTTAAATCCCATTAATCCAACAAATACTAAATTGCTTTCTATATTTTCCTTAAGACTTGGCTCATAATTAAAGTTTCTATAGGCAAAGGCCATTACAGAAAGTCCCTTCTTTGACATGGCTATATCTGCATTTTTAATTATTTTTATATCCTCTTCAGTGATATCTTTTTCAATGCCATTCTTCATTATATGAGTGCATTTGCTTAATAAAACATCCACTGCCCCTTTTACATTGGCCCTGTAATTTTCTTCAACTCTATTAATAGTGGTCATAATTCTTCTTTCTCTATCAAAGGGTATTTGAAAAATTCTTTCTTCATGTGCTTCCAATGTTTTTTTACTCATGCCAAGATCAAAAACTGAATTTACAATACCTATCTCTGTTAAATCATCTTTCCCATTATATAATTGTCCTTCTATTATCTTAGTATCATTACATAGAAGCCCAATTTTGAACATTCTTTTTATTGTTTCATTATTTTCACTATCATCTTCTAAATTTATATTATTATAATTTATAATATTGTCATTTACATATACATCCTCTAATTTCATGATCCTTTGTGAAAATACTCCCACCTTATCATCACATATTAAAGATATTTGGGATAAATTTTGTATTACAGATAAATTTTTAAAATATACGCCTTTTTTTTTAAAGTATTTTAACAATATGTAGGATGTTATAATCAATATTAAAAATATATTTTCAGGCATAAAAGCTATTATGATAGATGCTGAGTTATATAATATATAATCTAAATTTTTCTTTATAAGGAAATCGAAAATGGCAATTGCAGTGGTAACTATAACTACCATTTTGCTAAAATTATTCATTAATTTTTGCAATTTATCTTTTAACATATACTTTTCTGTCTTTTCTTCAAAAAGCATACTTATTATATTGGCTATTTGAGTATCCATTCCTGCGGCCACTACTATTGCAGTAACACTTCCTTCTATTATTACAGAAGATTTAAATAAAATATTTTTCATTTCACTTAAACTTATTTCTAAATCTTCAATTTTAGTATTATACTTTTCTATAGTATATCCTTGTCCTGTAACTGCACCTTCCTTAACTTTTAGTGAATCACTTTCGATAACTCTAAGATCTGCTGGAACTATATCCCCTTTGTTTAATACCACAATATCGCCCAATACTAAATCCTCAGAAGGTATTTTTACTTCTTTTCTATTCCTAATTACAGTAGTAAAGTGAGAATCTAACTTTTCAAGTTCCATTAAATTTTTTTCTTCTCTATATTCATCTTTTACCAAAAATAATACATTTAAAAATAAAATTAAAACTAAAGGTACGAAAACCTTTATTTCTCCTAGATACAAAAAAATAATCAATGAAATTAAAAGTAGTATTACCCATAACTTACCTAATTGTATTAAAAACATAGATATAAAGTTTTTACTTTTAGGAATATTTATAATATTTTTCCCATATAATCTTTGAAGTTCTTCAATTTTATCATCATTTAATCCACTATAAACATTACTATTTAATTTTTTTACTACATCATTCCAACTAATACTATACCATTCAGTCATGTATATTACCTCCGTAAACTGTATGCCCCTCCTTATTTATCATATGAAAGTTTTATGGATAAGTAAATATGTTTTTTAATCTTTTTTTAATTATTATTTAATTATTAATAAAAAGCAGTGAAATAAATCACTGCTTTTCATAATATCTCCATAGTTATATCTTCTACTACTGCTTCTGTATTACTCTCAATGTAGTCTAGTACATTTTGTATTACACTATTTGCATACCTTGAATCATTGCTAACGGAGGCTATTCCCAAAACTATAGATTGGTGTATATCCTGATTTTCTACTTCTGCTATAGATACATTGAACTTATTTCTTACTTTAGCTGTTATACTTTTCACTATCATTCTTTTCTCTTTTAAAGAATGTACCCAATTAGCTCTTAAATAAATTGTTCCTATGCCTATAATCATATTTTTCTCTCCTAAAACATTTGATAAATTTCCTAGTATTTCTTATTTAAATCCACTAAATTAATTAATTCCTCTCCATTTTTAATCTTTTCTAAATTCTCCATAAATATATTCACTGCTCTTTCCATATAATGCGGAGAATTTCCTGACTGATGAGGGGTAATTATAACATTGTCCATATGCCAAAGAGGGCTATCTTTATCTAAGGGTTCCTCTTGAAACACATCTAGAGAGGCTCCTTTTATTATTCCCTGTTGCAGAGATTTAATTAATGATTCCTCATGGACTATTTTTCCTCTGCCAATATTAATAAAATAGGCGTCCCTTCTCATGCTTTTAAAAGTTTCTAAAGTAAACAATCCATTTGTTTCCTCTGTTAATGGCAAAGCTATAACTACTACATGGGATTTACATAGCACTTCCTTTAGGTTATCCATTGAATACATTTCATCTACATATTCTACAGGTGTAGGAGTATTCTTTATGCCTAAAACCCTCATATCAAAAGCTTTAGCTTTTCTTGCAATTTCTCTTCCTATTTGTCCCACACCAATTATAGCCATGGTTTTATCCTTAAGCTCTTCTATAGGCTGCTGTCTCCAACATTTATTTAATTGCTGCTTATATAAAACATCTAATTTTTTTTCTAAAAATAAAAGTGTGGCAAATACATGCTCTGATATAGGTGTAGCATGTATTCCGCTTGAGTTAGTTACCTTTATATTCTTTTCCTTTAATTCCTTAAAGGGCAGCTTATCAACACCTGCAGCCAGCACATGAACCCATTTTAATTTTTTACTCATACTTATTCTTCTTGCTGTAAAATCATTAGTGTCTCCCCAGCCTATTAATATATCAGCATCCTGTAATTCTTTGTCACCTTTTTCAAAATTATTCTTATTTAAAGTTACTACTTTATTCTCTCCGTCTTTTTCAATATCTTTAATAGAATTTTTGTCTAATTCATCATAAACCAATATCTTCATTTTAGTCTCCTCCTATGTTTCAAGTCTATATGAAGCACTATTAATTTCCCCATAGTAACTTATCATATAATTCTATATATTTATTAGCGGATTTATTCCAACTATTATCTTCTCTCATAGATTTGTTTACCAAACCATTCCATATATCTTTATTATTATAAAAATCAATGCTTCTTTTTATAGTATATAACATGTCATAAGCATTATAATTTGTAAAAGAAAATCCATTTCCCTCTCCTGTACACTCATTGTATGAATGTACAGTATCTTTAAGTCCTCCAGTTTCTCTGACTATAGGTATACTGCCATATCTCATAGCAATAAGCTGCCCTATACCACAGGGCTCAAATTGAGAAGGCATTAAAAACATATCAGATGAAGCATATATCTTTTGAGCTAATTCATTGCTGAAAAAAATATTAGAGGATACTTTATTAGGATATCTGTTAGCATAATATTTAAACATATCTTCAAATTTAGATTCTCCTGTTCCTAAAATGACTAACTGCATATTTAAGTTCATTAATTCATCCATAACAGAGCATATCAAATCAAAGCCCTTTTGCTGAACCAATCTTGATATTATTCCTATCATAGGTATATCTTCTTTAACAGGCAATCCCAATTTCTTTTGTAATTCCATTTTATTCTTACACTTGTATTCAATATTATTCTCATCAAAATTAAAGTCTATTTCTTTATCATATTTAGGATTATACAAATCATAGTCTATACCATTTGTAATGCCATATAGTTTATAACCTACTTCATTTAATAATCCATGAAGTCCTTCACCATAATCCGGTGTTTTTATTTCTTTTGCATAGGTGTCACTTACTGTGGTTACTATGTCTGAAAATACTATTCCACCTTTCATGAAGGAAATCCCATCATAATATTTTAACTTATCTTCTGAAAAATAATTTTCTCCTAGGGATAGCAGCTCCCCCAATGTTTCTTTAGCAAATGCGCCTTGATACTTTAAATTGTGTATGGTGAATATAGTTTTAATTTTTTTATAGGTTTCATCAGAACTATAATGTTCTCTAAGTAGTACTGGAATTATACCGGTATGCCAGTCGTTACAATGAATTATATTTGGTTTGAAATCCTCTATATATTTAATAGATTCCAATACCCCCCTAGAAAAATATGCAAATCTTTCTCCATCATCATAATACCCATAAGATCCTTCATTCCTCTTGAAATAATATTCATTATCCATAAAATAGAAAGGAATTCCATCTTCTTCTAAATATAATAAACCTGCATATTGATTTCTCCAACCTACTGGTACAGAAAAGCTACAGATTTTTTCCATTCTTTCTTTATATCTAACGTTTATATCTCCATAATTGGGCATTATAACCCTTACATCTATTCCAAGTTGTCTCAAAGCTTTAGGAAGAGCATAGGCTACATCCGCGAGTCCTCCTGTTTTCATAAAAGGATATACTTCTGATGCTGCAAAAAGTACTTTCATTACTAACAACTCCTAACTTAATGTTCTCTTCTCTATGACTAATGGAAACTCACTATCTCCTTTTAATTCTTTTCCTTTTTCAATAATATTATTTTTATCAATAATTACATTTTTTAATGTTACATTTTCTTGTATTTCTGCCCCTTGCATTATAATACAATTTTCTATTTCAGCACCTTTTCCAATAATTACTCTTCTTCCTATTATGCTGTTTTTTACTGAGGCATCTATTATACATCCGTTAGCTATCAGTGAATTATAAACCCTTGCATTATCGCTGTATTTTGTTGGTGCTTCATCCTTTACCTTAGTATAAATTAAACCATTCCTATAAAACAATTCGTTTCTTATTTCCTCAGACAACATGTCCATATTAGCTTTAAAATAAGAGTTTATAGAATTTACGCATTGCAAATATCCTTTAAATTCATAGGTGTTAATATTTATTTTTTTAAGATTATTCTTTATATAATCTTTAATATTTTTTGCACATCCAGTTTGTAAACAGGTGTGTATTATATTTATTATAAATTCCCTTTCCATAATATACATTCCTGTAAAAATGTTTAATTCATTATCCTTTCCTATGTTTTTACCAATGCTTATTATATTTTTATCCTTATCAAGATTAATTGCATCACAACCGATAAAACTATTTTCACCATGCTGAATAGTTTTGTATATTAAAGTAACATCTTTTCCCGATTCCTCATGACATTTTGCAGCCTCTCTAAAATCTATATTACAAATCATATTTGAAGAGGCTAGTATAACATACTTTTCCTTACTTCTTGTAAAATACTCCATATTGTTTCTTAAGGACCCTACATCTCCATCATAGGAAGCTATATGACCAAAATTAAATAAAAATAATCCACTTATCTTCCTATCTAAATCCCAAGGCTTTCCTGACCCTAGATGGTCTAAAAGAGATCTGGAATTTGTTTTTGTAAAAATCCCCACATTTTCTATACCAGCATTAACTAAATTTGAAAGTATAAAATCTATAATTCTATATCTGCCCCCTATAGGTATAGAAGCTAGAGGTCTACACATAGTAAGAGGTCTTATATTATCTTCATTTTCATCTAAATTTAAAATCCCCATATAATTATTTAACACAAAATTCACCCTCTCTATAAAATTTTTTCCCCTTCACTAATTACAGTTATAGTATTACCATCACCTATGATTGTATTTTTGTCCACAGTCACTTCCTCACCAACTATGGCCCTTTGAATAGAAGTATTCTCATTTATTATAGAATTTGACATAACCACAGAATCACTAACCTTAGCATTCTTACCTATAAAAACTCCTGGAAAAATAACGGAATTTATAACTTCCCCATGTATTGTGCATCCTTCTGTTATTAAAGAATTTTTGATTATAGCTCCATTGCCAATATACTGGGGAGGTCTTATAGGGTTTACAGAATATATTTTCCAACTGCTGTCATATATATTTAAATCTTTATGGTCATTGATAAGATCCATATTAGCCTGCCAATAACTTTCTATGGTGCCTACATCCTTCCAGTATCCTTTAAAAGCATAGGCATAAATTTTTTTGTCCATATTAATCATATTAGGAATTATATTTTTACCAAAATCATTACTAGATTCTTTATCATTTTCATCTGCTTCTAAAAATGATTTTAATATTTTCCAGTTAAATATATATATACCCATAGAGGCTAAATTATTTTTAGGTTTTTCAGGCTTTTCTTCAAACTCATAAATCTCACCATTTTCCTTTGTATTCATTATGCCAAATCTATTTGCCTCCTCTAAAGGAACTTCTATAACAGCAATAGTAGCATCCGCTTTTTTCTCCTTATGGTATTTGAGCATCTTTGAATAATCCATTTTATAAATGTGGTCTCCGGATAAAATAAGTACATATTCTGGATTGAATTTATCTATAAAATTAATATTTTGATAAATTGCATTAGCTGTACCTTTGTACCAGTCTCCTCCACTTTTTGTCTGATAAGGTGGCAGCAAAGTTACTCCGCCATTTATTCTATCTAGATCCCAAGGAATACCTATTCCTATATGGGAACTTAAAATAAGAGGTTGGTATTGCGTAGGTATTCCAACGGTATCTATACCTGAATTAGAACAATTGCTTAATGTGAAATCTATTATTCTATATTTTCCACCAAATGGTACTGCTGGCTTAGCATTTTGTTTTGTAAGGGTTCCAAGTCTTGTCCCTTGTCCCCCAGCTAAAATCATAGCTATCATTTCCTTTTTATGCATTTAACCCCACCGCCTATCTCATTTTTTTATTATTAAGTAGATCCCGTTATTATACATTTTACCAAAATTCTGAAAAACATTCTAGTTTATAAAAGATATAACATTGAATAAACACGTATATTTAAAAAATATATGCACCTTGTTAAAAATTTATGTAATTAAAAATGTATAAAAAATTTATAAATTCTTAAGATATATTTAATATAATAATTAAGAAAGAAGTATTAAAATAAGCTTATGGTTAAATAATACCTTCAGGAGGCTAAAATGGAAAGAGTAAAAAGTAATTCCAATCATTTATTAGCATTATTATCAATTCCAATAATAAATGTTTGTTATCAACTGCTAAATAATAATCATAGGGGAGTTTTTACCATTATTACAGGCATAGATAGAAATATACCCTTTATAAAGGCATTCATAATACCATATTTACTGTGGTATCCTTATGTATTTTTAGTTTTAATGTATTTATGTATGAATGATTTAAACACCTATTATAAAACCATAATAAGCATAGATATTGGATTAGTTGTATGCTATGTAGCCTACTTTTTCTTTCAAACTACAGTCCCAAGGCCTGAACTTTATGGAAATGATTTATTAATAAAATTAACTGAGTTAGTCTATAGATTTGATAAGCCTTTTAATTGTTTTCCTAGTATACATGTATTAACCTGCTACCTAGTGATTAAAGGAATAAACTTTCAAAATAATCATAATATATTAAGTAAATTCCTTGTTTATTCTATTTCAATCATAATAATATTATCCACTCTTTTTGTAAAGCAGCATGTTATCATGGATTTAATTTCTGCCATAGTAATAGGTGAATTAATCTTTCATATGGTAGATAAGTTCCTTTGGAAATCCCTATTTATAGTGGATATAGAATAAGAGCATGGAAATCCCTCAAAAGATTTCCATGCTCTTCACTTTAAAAATTCTTTTCTTTTTCTAGAAGCCATCTTTGTATTTCATCTATTATTGTTCTTTCTTCATCATCTTTTGAAATGTGGTCTAAACTATGGATAACTTCAGATATATTAAATTTTATTCCTTTAAATGATGTTTTAATTTTATCTATTAGATTTGTATTCATAAAGTCTGAATATATAGTTACTTCATCTATTTCTCCATTTTTTAAAGTAAATCCAATTTCAATTCCTCCAAAAGAAAATCTTTTAGCAAAGCTTACATCAAACTGGGGGCTTTCTCCAAATCTCCACTGCCAAGAAGAATACTTTTCTATTAATTTCTTAAACTCTTCATTTTCCAAGGAAACATTTAATAATTCTAATTCTCCGCCATAAACTTCGCAAAAACTTTTTTCAAGGGCTTTTTCTGTTTCCTCTAAAGTAATATTTCTTTTAATCTCGGATAAATTTACTACTCTAGATCTTACAGAATCAATCCCTTTAGAAGCTATCTTTTCCTTAGATACCTGAAGATACTTTGTAAGCTTATTCATATCGCTGTTAATTAATATGGTTCCATGATGATATGCCTTATCATTATCAAAATAAAAGGCATTTCCAGAAAATTTTCTTCCTTGTACTGTGATGTCATTTCTTCCTGTAAACTCCGCATCTATTCCTATACTTCTTATTCCCTGCAATATAACCTGAAGCTGTTTTTCTAAATTGTATAACTCCTCTTTCATTAAAAAAGTAAAGTTTAAATTTCCTAAATCATGAAAAACTGCTCCCCCTCCAGATAATCTTCTAGCTATGTTTCCTCCAGCCTCTTCCAGATCATGCACCTTACATTCCTTCCAAGGGTTTTGATTTTTCCCAATGACAATGGTATCTTTATTCTGCCATAAATATAATATTACTTCATTTTCTCCCACATTATTTAGTAAATATTCTTCTAAAGCTAGATTATAATATGGATCTACTCTATGTGATTTTATATATTTTAATGCTAAACTATTCTGCAAAATGTATTGCACCGCCTTCTGTTGCCAAGGCAGCCTCATGGATTACTTCTGATGTAGTAGGATGAGCATGAATTGTTTCTATAATTTGCTCTGCTGTTAAACCATTCTTAACAGCTAAAGTAACTTCTGCTATTAAATCCGATGCATGTGGTCCTATTATACTGCAGCCTATTATCTTCCCAGAACTACTTTCTTTTATAATTTTTATAAATCCTCTAGTTTCTCCATAAGTCATAGCTTTACCATTGGCTGCAAAAGGGAATTTTCCTACTACTATATCCATACCTTCCTCCTTTGCTATTTTCTCAGTGATGCCTACAGCAGCTATTTCTGGCTCCGTAAATATAACACTTGGTACAGAATTATAATCCATTTCTTCAGCTGTACCTAAAATATTTTTTACAGCTACAATTCCCTGATGTGAAGCCACGTGAGCTAACTGCATCTTGTTAGTTACATCTCCTATAGCATATATATTAGGAATACTTGTTTCCATTTTATCGTTAACTTTTATTCCTTTTCCTCTTTCATTTAATTCTATATTTAAATTTTCTATTCCTATGTTTTCAAAGTACGGCTGTCTTCCAACAGACATAAGAACCTTATCACAGGAAACATATTTATATTCACCATTTTTATTGAATTTTACTATGCATTCATCTTCTTCAGCTGCTAATATCTCTTCTACTTTGCATCCAGTATATAATTTTATTCCCTTATCTTTTGATATATTGGTTATTTCATCAATTACATCTTGGTCTAACATAGTTAAAACATTATCAAAGTATTCCACAACATATACTTCTACTCCCATATTAGCATAAATAAATGCAAATTCCATTCCTATAACTCCACCACCAATGATTACAATCTTTTTTGGCAATTCCTTTAAATCTAGAGCTTCATCACTAGTAATAACATTTTTAAAATTTGCCCCTTTTATTGGTAAACAGCATGTTTTTGAGCCTGTGGCAATTATAATATTTTTAGCTTTTACTAATGTTTTATCATCTATTGTTATAGTATTATTATCTACTAATTTGCCCTTTCCTTTTATGAATTTTATATTATTTTTATTTAATAAGTATTCTATTCCGCCAACTAAATTATCTACAATTTTATTTTTTCTTTCAATTACTTTTGTCATATCTACAGAAGGATTTTCAATGGATATTCCAAAGCTTTCCGCTTCTTTTATATTGTTGTAAACTTCTGCTGAACGAACTAGTGCTTTAGTAGGTATGCAGCCCCTATTTAAACATGTACCACCTACCTTATCTTTTTCAATTAGTACTACTTTAGCGCCAAGTTTAGCCGCCTGTATAGCTGCAACATATCCTCCTGGGCCTCCCCCAAGTATAGCTATGTCTCCTTCTACAACATCTTTCTCTTTACAACAACACTTTTCTTGTATATTTTCCATAGCTGATTCATTACAGCCCTTATGTTCTTCATTATTTTTTTCCACATCTATTTTAAATAATACATCTCCAAGTTTCACCCTAGAGCCTTCCTCTACATCTAAGCTGCAAATTTTCCCCTCTATATTGGATTTTACAGGTATATTACCCTTTCTCCCTTCTACTTCTAATAGCACATCTCCAGCTTTTACTAATTGTCCAACAGTTTTATGAATCTTACCTACTTTTCCTTCCTTAGATCCTGGAGATAATTTTTCCAATTTAACCTCTATAATCATATAAACTCCTCCTAAAATATAAATTAAAACAACAAAAAACAATTGCCATGCTAATTATTAGTATAGCAATTGTATTTAGAAAAACCAAGACTTTTATATGAAATTTTATTTTTATATGGCAAAATTAATTATTCTTCATTGCTTACATTTTTAGTCATCTTTTTTAAAACTTTCTTAAATGTTTCAATTTCTTCTTCCGTCAAACCCCTTGAAGCTAATTTCCTCATTTTTTCTCCTTCAGGTAAAAGCTTCAATCGTAATTCTTTACCATCTTTCGTTAAAATAAGATTTGTCATTCTTCTATCCTTTGGGTCTCTTTTTCTTATAACATAGCCATCCCTTTCCATTCTATCTATTAGCCTTGCAACAGAAGAAGCTTTTATATCCATCTTCTTCCCTAACTCACCTTGGCTTATATTTTCGTATTTACCCATAAAATATAATGCAATCCATTGCACTCTTGTAATTCCTAATTTACTTAATCTTTCATTAAAACATTCCGATAATTTTTTAGCAGCATTATTAGTAATAAAAGCCACACACGTATCTAAATCAAACACCAAACCACTCCTTAGTTTCATAATAACATATTTTCCTATTTTAAGCCTGTAGATCCAAGACCATTTTCTCCTCTTTCACTATCTAGTAGTGTAGTAACCTCCAATATTTTCACTTTTAACACTGGTTTAATTACCATTTGAGCAATTCGCATATGTTTTTCCACTTTAAAAGTGTTATTTCCATGATTTATTAATATTATACATATCTCTCCCCTATATCCCTCATCAATAGTGCCAGGTGTATTTAAAACCGTAATAGAATGTTTTAAAGCTAGTCCACTTCTAGGTCTTATTTGAGCCTCTGTTTCCTCAGGCAACTGTATACTTATTCCTGTATGTATTAAAGTGGTTTCTCCAGGTTCTATGGTTTTCTCCTCAATTGAATATAAATCCATACCTGCATCGCCTTCATGAGCATATTTAGGTATAATTGCATCTTCATTTAGTTTTTTAATAAATAATTTGTACATTGCTGATAATCCCCTACCTTTATCAATTTGGTATATTAACATATTTTATTATTAATTCATCTTTTTCGCAACATAAAATTAAAAAAACCCCGTTTACACGGGGCAAAAATGAAGAGGTTATCTATTACTTTATTATTACCAACTTTAATATAATTATGATAACTATAAAAAAATTTAGTAAAAATAAAAAACCTTGATGTTTCAAGGTTTCCATTTATGATAAACAAAATTTTCATTTTTATACTTTAAATATTATATTCTCTGCCCTGCCTTCTTCAATTTCAATTTTAGACTTCTCTAGGAGTTCTTTTATTTTATCCATATCTGGTTTAAAATAAACTGTATTATTTATTATTTGTGGAGAACTTATTTTAAAGTATTTTACTATTATATTTATCCTTTTAATTACTTCCCCTGTATCAAAATCATACTTACCTTCATCTTTTAGACTAGCTACTGCTAGTAAAATATATAACCTTACTTTATTATCTTTACACCTAATGTATATATCTGTGTTCACAGCAATAAGCAAAATATTCCTGACTTTCAAAAAATCCAGTTGACTACTATTGCAAGAATTATTGTCAGCAGAATATATATATTGGGGAAAATCCCCTTCTTTTAATAGTTCTATTGATTCCAAGTCATATTCACTCATTAACTTCCCCCCTCCACAGCTCTCATATTTCTATATATTCTACATTGTTATTAAAACTCCTTCTAATATACATGTAAAAACTAAAATATAAGTTAATGTTTACCAAAATCGGGGTAAAAAAATAAACACCAGATTATACTGATGTAGTATTATAATATTTATATATAAGTTTGTCCATTTCCTTACTGAGTTCTAAAACTTCTCCCCTGCTTAAAATGGTTTCTTTTTCAGCTAGCTGATTTAATTTTTCCCTTAGTACTTCCATATACTCCTTATATTCCTTCAACGCTTTCATCTCCAATTGTTTTTTCAATATAATGTTATTATATATTACACTAAAGCATCATTCAATTAATATAGTAATAGTCCGAATATTTAATTTAGTTTACTTTTATACAATAAGCTTGGTGTTTTTACATTTTTTTCAACATATTAAGACAAATTTACACACAATAACAAAGCGGCCAGTAGGCCACGTTTTTTTGCTTTATCCTCTAAATTAGGCGATAGCCTGTAATTCAAACTATAATTCTGTATTAAAGTTGATTTAATTTAAGTTTTTTACATATTGATTTTATGCGCTAGCATCATGAATTTAAAAGTTTTTTCTTTTTAAATTCTTCATATACTTCATTACAATATCCATCTTATGTATAACATACATTTCCATAAATAATTTTGGTACTTCTGTTTCTAAACCACAATTTAGGCACCTATAAGTTATTGTTTCTCTTCAAAGAATTCATTTACTAAAGCTTTCGTTTTTCTTATTTTATTTTCATTACTTAATATTATTTAATTCTTTAACTTATCTCGTATACTTATTCCATAATAAACTATATCATTAAATTTCATCCGTGCTCCACACTTTGAGCAAGTCAAAGGATTTACTTTAAAAGTTAACTTTTCCTATAAAATCAAGTGCTTCTAATTCTTCTTCAACTTCCACTCCATCTTCATGCCTTTTATAATAAAAAGCTACCTTTTTACCACTATAGCTCTTGATTCTTGATTCTGCGATAACAGATCTTGATGTATATATGGTATCTTTCTCTATAGTGTTATATTCCTAGCTCCACCTTCTGTAACAATTAAATGTATGTGCTAAGGATACTATCTCCAAAAATGAAAAAGCTCAAGTTGAACGTATATCAGAATATGATATCGTTACTAATCTAAAATCTAAAACAGATACAGAATTAAAGCAAAATGGATTTAGCGATATTGAAATTAAAGAAATTAGATCATTTGACTATAAGAAAAAAATATTCGAGTTATCAAAACTTGGTAAAAGTGAATTAGTGCATAGGGGATATAGTGCTGATAAGGCTGAAGCTATAAGCAATTTTACTGGAACACAACAAGAAATTATAGCTTTAGCAGCTGGTGCAACAATATATTCTGGTTATTCTTATACTTCAGGCTCAGGAACAGATTGGTATATATCCTTTAGTTGGGGGTGGAGTAGCGAGCCATTTTTCAAAGGAACTGATTTAATAGGTATCAGAATATTGGGATCTGTTAACGGTACTACAGCTGCATGTACAGTATCATCATCTGGTTCTTATGCAATAGCAAATTACTATGTGCAAAATGATAGCACTGTATCCGGGGGACCTAATTATCTGACATTCTTTAAGCCAGATGTATCTACAGGACAATTCATATACCTATGCAAGCATGGTTTAAAGCATATCCTGATAATCCTAACTTAATACCCTGTTGGGTACAAGAATATTTTTGTAATTAGCTTAACTAACAAAACATATAGACTTTATATATAGTATTCGGTGAATGATTTTAAGACTCAGAATAAACGTTAAATACTTTATAACTATACTTTTCAAACATAGTCCAGCGACTCATATAAAAAGGAAAAGTGGTTTTTTGCTTAATTTTATAGAACCTTTTACTGGACAAGTATAGATAATTATAAATTCTGCCTATACTCATGCTACTTTGCATTTTATAATAAATACTTGTAAAACTGTAAAACAGATTGCAAACTCTTTATAAATCAACATTTCAGTTAATGGTATCCTATTCCTTTCTTAATAGAGGTTAATGCACATAAAAAATGCAAATCCAATTTGTTTTGGATTTATTTGAATTTTGATAAGTTGTAAATATCTATGTTAATAATAAGATCAATTAATTTAAATAATTATTTTTTGTTGCTTTCTTTAATAGTCGCAATAATTAAAGCTGTAGAACCAACAATAACAGCAATAATTAAAGTTATTCCAACTTCAATAAATGAAAAATCTGAAACAGTACCATCAGGTGATTTACTTAAATTTAAAATCAAAAAGGATATAATAAAATATGATATGAACGTTAAAAGCAATGACAGTATATACTTTAAATACTTCATAAAAATCCCCCCAACTAATAAATACAAGCAAAACGTTTAACATATTTCCAAATAAGTAAAATAGTTCCATTTAATAGTAACATACTCTATTAAATATAATCAAGATATGATACACTTATGATTAAGCTAATATTATAGGCTATAGGCTTTTTTTGTTTTGCTTTTGAATGTATTTTTGGTAGTATAATATAATAAGGAAATATTAGGAGGAAAAGATTTAGAAATAGCAATTCTCAAAGATTTAAAAACACTGTATTTTCAAACCCTATCGGGCTATTTCTCAAAGCAAACTTTTTTAAATTCCTACTAAATAAAAAAAGCCCTAAGGGCTATTAAATACTTGGCGGGAGCATGTGGGAATCGAACCCACCAATGACGTTATTAGCGCCACAACACAGTTTTGAAGACTGGTAAGTACACCAGTACACATCTACTCCCATATTAAATATAATCTAATGTGCAGTAGCTAAATTATGCTTACGATTATTAATCTTATATTAAAATCTTAATTATGTCAATACTCTTTTATCATCTACTCTTTTAGTTAATTTAATATAATCAAAATATTCTATAATGGCTACCGCATATTTTCTACTAGTATTAAGTAAATCTCTAAACTCACTTAAGGTAATAGATCCTTTTTCATTTATATACCTTATTACTGTATCCTTTGCTTTATTATAGCTACTGAATGAAAGGGATATATCCTCATTAATTTTTATAATTTCACCATTTTCAATTAAGGAATCATATACCATCTTAAATGTTTTTTTATCCTTTTCTTTGCTAGCTAACTCTTCATACTTTGGAGGTGAAAAACCCGCCTTATTATATATTAATATCAATTTTTCCTTTATTTCCTTTTGTTCTTTCGTATATTTTATACTAAATGTATTTAAAGAAATATAATTACCATTAATATTTATTATGCCCTTCTCAGCTAATATGTGCAAAATCTCATCATATATTTTTTGTTTTAATTTCTTTCCAAAGACTTTGCCTTTTATTTCCTCTTTTGTCATACCAACTTTTAAAGGGTTATCCATATGAAATTTTTCTAATTGGTGAACCATGAGTTTTGCTTTTTCATCCATATATTTAACATGAATATATATGGGATTATTGTCAATTAGCAATTCTATTATTTTTCCATGTTGTTTTAAATTATTTATTTTCTCTTCTATGATATTGGGTTTTAAATCTATGGATTTTTGTATTAAAGATTTATCAGGAAATTTTGGGCTTAGATTTTCAATAATATTTTCTAATATACTTTCTGTACTCCCACTTTCTTTAATCTTTAATTCATCAATGTGGCCTTGGTCAAATTGTTTAGCCTTCTTACTTAAAGGTTCTATTATAATTCCCCCGCCTATAGTATACATGGGCGAATAATTTCTTATAACAAATCTATCATCTTTTTTGCAAGCAATAGGGCTTTCAAGCCTTAATTGCACATAAGCATTTTCCCCTGGTTTTATCTCTTGTTTATCTAATATTATTACTCTACACAATAATTCTGAAGTACCATGATGAAGTCTTACTCTCTGTCTATTCTCCAAAGGCCTATTATTACTTTGTAAATAATGCAGATTACAGTCTACCATAAGGGATGGTTCCATACTATCAACAGCCGATACAACATCTCCTCTTCTGATGTCCTTCACCTTTATATTAGATAAGTTCAAAGCAGATCTTTGTCCAGCTTCAGCTAGTTTTACTTTTTCATCATGAACCTGTATTTCTCTAACTTTACACTGAATTTTAGAAGGATATATTTCTACCATATCGCCTTCCTTTACGCTGCCATTTAATATGGTGCCAGTAACTACAGTACCAAAACCACTTACAGAAAAGACTCTATCCACAGGAAGTCTTAAACTTCCTACAGTATTTTTACTTTCAACTTCCTCTGTAATAGAATCTATAGCATTTACTAATTCTTCTAACCCCTCTTTAGTTGTAGAAGAAACTAATTGTATCTTTGCATCCTGCAGAAAGGTTCCTTTCATTTCCTCTTTTACTTCTTCTATTACCATGTCCAGCCACTGACTATCTACTAAATCTATTTTAGTTATAACTATAATACCCTTTTTTACATTAAGAAGCTGTAGTATCTGTAAATGCTCTTTGGTTTGAGGCATTACTCCCTCATCTGCCGCTATAACCATAAGCACTAAATCTATGCTGCTTACTCCTGCTAACATATTTTTTATAAATTTTTCATGTCCAGGTACATCTATTATTCCCCCCCTTCTCCCTGATGGCAAATCAAAATAAGTAAATCCTAAATCTATGGATATACCTCTTTCCTTTTCTTCTTTTAAATTATCTGTATTTCTTCCTGTCAGAGCCTTTATAAGTGTTGTTTTACCATGATCAATATGCCCTGCAGTTCCTATAACTATATGTTTCATTTTTTATATTCTCCATTTCACTTTAAAGCTTATCCATAACCTTAAATGCCTCAGAAATTACATTAAAATCATCATCATCTATTGTCCTTAAATCCATTATTACCTGTTCCTTATTCACCCTTGTGATTATTGGAATAATATTTTTTCTAAGGCTTTTTTCTATTTCCCAAGCTTTATACTTATTGCTATTAATTTTCAAAACAAAGGTTTCTATTGTTTCTTCTGGCATGGATCCTCCACCCACCATGGAATAATCCTGTTCTAAGGAAAAAGTAAAATTATTAAGCCCTCTTAATTTTCTTTTAAGCTTTTCTCCCCTTTTTTTATGTACTTCCTTTGGAGTTAGAAGCATATAAAGAGTAGGAATATTTTCTATTGCCTTTTCCTCATTTAAATACATCTTTAAGGTTCCCTCAAGGGCAGCTAAAGTCATTTTGTCTATTCTAAGCGCTCTTGTCAATTGATTTTTTTTAATTTTTTCTATGAGATGCTTTTTCCCAATAATAATTCCTGCTTGAGGTCCACCTAGCATTTTATCTCCACTAAAGGTTACTATATCCACACCTTCTTTTATGCTATTTCCAACTGTTGGCTCATAGTGAAATCCATACTTTGTAAAATCTATTAAAGTGCCGCTGCCTATATCCTCTATCACTGGTATATTATTTTTCTTACCCAATTGAACTAAATCTTTTAGAGGGACTCTTTCTGTGAAACCTATTATTTTAAAATTAGAGCTATGAACCCTTAACAAAACCCCTGTATTTTCATTAATATTATTTTCATAATCATAGAGATGAGTTCTATTAGTAGTGCCCGCCTCTATTAATTGTGCACCACTAAAGCTCATCACATCAGGTATTCTAAATGAACCACCTATTTCTACTAATTCCCCTCTGGATACTATGGCTTCTTTATCTTTGCATAAAGTGTTTAAAACTAAAAGCACCGCTGCTGCATTATTATTAACCACCATGGCAGCTTCAGCTCCTGTTAATTCTTTA
Source organism: Clostridium liquoris (assembly GCF_002995785.1). Lineage (GTDB taxonomy): Bacteria > Bacillota > Clostridia > Clostridiales > Clostridiaceae > Clostridium_AO > Clostridium_AO liquoris. Next base: position 74,868 of record NZ_PVXO01000066.1, read on the forward strand.
ATCAGCTCTTCTACATGATCATATCTAGAGCCTCTGCATCCTTTATCTATATTATATTCTAGATTACTATAACCTGACGCAATCTGTATTACATTTTTTATAGCTTCATCACATAGAATTGATCTTCCTAAATTAGTGTGTATTATAATACCTGTAGCATTGATAACCCTTTTTAAATGTAAGTCATTTTTCTTGCTTATGCAAGACAATATAGTTTTTATAATATCCTCATGGGTAAACTCAGTTATTTCCTCATTGATTATTCCATTTCTATACTGCTCTATACTTTCCCTTATACACTGAAGGATTAAAGTCCTAGAATTTTTTTGCATCTCCTCTATGAGTATTTTTTCTTTCAATAGTTCATCAATTTTAGGCAGACTTCTTAACAATTCATTTTTATTCATCAGCTAATTCACCTTATTCCACTATTATAATTTTTTCATCTAATGGAATTACTTCTCCTATAATTGAAGATTCCAATTCTAAATCTGATAACTCTTTCATTATATTTTCACTATAATCTTTAGATATTGAAAATAAAAGACCTCCTGAAGTTTGTGGATCAAATACTATATCCTCTAGCCATTCAGGTACATTTAACAAATCATATTTTCCTTTTAAATAATCTTTATTTCTATAAGTTCCTTCTGGTATAATCCCCATATTAGCGTATTCTTTAGCCGTTGCATAAAACTTATAAAAAGTTATAAATATATAAATTTTACTTGTGCTATTCATTGCTGAATAACATTTCCTGTTCATAGAATTCTATTTCAAATAATTGCTTATTCTACTCTAGTTTGGTGTAATTCTCCAAGGACTTAAATTCCCCTACAACGCAGGGTACACATAACATAATTTTTTTAAATCACCAATTATGCTATTTGATAATTACCAAGATTAATTGAAGCATTTTTATCTCTATCTATTTCTAAGCCGCATTTATCACATACATAAACTCTATCTTTTAACTTTAAATTTTCTTTTTTACTGCCGCAACAGCTGCAAATTTTACTTGAAGGATAAAATCTATCTGCTGTAACAAACTCTATTCCATTAAACTCACATTTATATTTCATCTGCCTGATAAATTCATAAAATTTTTGTTCCTGTATGCTTTCTGATAAATGTTTATTTTTCATCATGCCGCTGATATTTAAATTTTCCATAACAACTCTATATGGTTTTAATTTAACTATCATATTAGTGGCTTGATGTATGTGATTAAGTCTTATATTATTTAGTTTTCTATGGATAAGCTTAATTTGTTTTTCTAACTTTATTATATTTTTAGTTTTGACAAATTCCTTACCCTTTTTATTTGCTTCATATTTTCTTGATACTTGTCTTTGTAATCTTTTTAATTTCTTTTTAAGTTTTCTAATTTTTACAGATTTATTAACGTTTTTTATTGGCTTATCTAAACAATTTACTATAGCTAGATTAGAAACTCCTAAATCAATCCCAACAGATAAATCCTTGTCTAGCTCAACTTGGTTTTCGTTGTGTTCAAAGCCTAATGTTAAATACCAATACCTGCCGTCAAAATAGCACCTAGGATTAATATACTTAGGTAAATTAGGAATATTATAATTAGTTTCGTATTTGGCCTTACCTATCTTCTCTATATTTACCATTCCATTTTTAAATTTAATAGCATCATATCTAACGTAAAAGGATTTTCTAGAATGTCTTTTAGTTTTAAATTTAGGATATTTTGATAAACCTTTAAAGAAATTATTATAAGCATTATCTAAATCTTCAAAAGCATGCTGTGTAACTTGAGCAGATACTTCATTTAACCATACATAACTGTCATCCTTTTTGATTGTATTATTAAATTCAGCTCTTATTTTTGCTTTCGAAGGCTTACCGCCTTGCTTATAGATTTCCTCCCATTTTGAAAGTCCCCAGTTGTAAGCAAACCTTGCACAACCTACGGATTTAAACATTAATATTTCTTGTTCATTAGTGGGCTTTAACCTTATTTTTATTGCCTTTATCACATTTTCACCTCCCCTCCATTATTATTATCCCCTATATTACTAGAGTATATAATGAAACTGAGGTAAATTAAAAAGACTACTGAGTGTTTTATATACTTATAACTTCCTATAAGTTTTATGCCTCATTCACTTAGTATCGCTATCACTAAGCAGTTCTCAAAGTCTTGTAAAACTTATGAACTTCTCATACTTTCATATGAGCGTAGACTATATCATCACCTAATCGGTGTCCTCCACTTCCACTACCAAAGGCTTGTAGTGTACTCCCATTACAGGATAGTCGTTGAAGTTTCCTCTTTTCGAGGTTTACCTGCTGATTGCCCATTATCGCAACCTAACGGTTTTTAACCATAAGGTCAGTGCACTTAGGATTTAACCTTATGCCATCTAACTAATTTTTTCTACTTTCGTGACTATCACGCTTAGGCTTATTTCATCCTTACGTTGTAGTTTAGTTAGCTTTAGGGGTTTCCAGCAATTCAAAGGATTTTGGATGTATGTAATACATCACTCCATGCTCTTTACGAACATGGGAGGCTGTCAACAATTTTCTAAGTTATAATTTTATTAATGTTTTATAACCTTTTATAACTTATTTGTAACTGTTAGTTACCTCTTCTATATATGGAATTAATTCTTTATAGATTTTAAAGCTCACCTTAGACGCATATGCCATTTCATAGCTATGTCCCATAAGTCCAAAGCCTGTTATATCTGTGCAAGCTGTTACATCATATTTATTTATAATTTCTCCAGCATATTTATTTAAGGTTTTCATTACCCTTACAGCCTTTTCATATGCTTCCTTTGAAGCAATTTCACCTTTTATAGCTGTATTAATTATGCCCGTACCAAGAGGCTTTGTTAGGATTAATACATCTCCTACAAGTGATCCAAAATTTTTTAAGATTCTATTTGGATTTACTATTCCTGTAACAGACAGTCCATATTTAGGTTCATTGTCATCTACTGAATGTCCTCCAACAACTACCGCTCCAGCCTCTAACACCTTATCTGCTCCACCATTTAATATCTGGCCCAAAATTTCTATAGGCAAACAGTTAGGGAAACACACTATATTTAATGCAACAACAGGCTTACCTCCCATAGCATATATATCACTTAAGGCATTAGCTGCAGCTATTTGGCCAAAAGTATAAGGATCATCTACAATTGGTGTAAAGAAGTCTAAAGTCTGTATCATCGCCGTGTCTTCATTTAATTTGTAAACCGCTGCATCATCAGAAGTTTCTATTCCAATCATTAAGTTTTTATCTTCCATCTTAGGTAAACTGCCTAGTATTTTTGAAAGGACCTCCGGCCCTATTTTAGCTGCTCATCCTGATGTTCTAGACATAGAAGTAAGTTTTACCATGAAATCCACCTGCTTTCCGTCATTCTAATTATAAGACTAATCTTATTATATATTATCGATAAGTTTTTTTAAATACTGCAGCAATATATGAATCTTATCTAACATCAATTTTATCTTTTAATTTTTCAAAAGTTTTTTCTCCAATTCTATCCACCTTTTTTAGCTCTTCTATAGAGTTAAAGCCTTTATTTTTCTCCCTATAATCTATTATCTTTTGTGCTGTTACTTCTCCAACTCCAGGAATAGTTCTTAATTCTTCTTTTGATGCTGTATTAATATTAATTTTCCCTTGATTATTAATACCATCTTTTTCAGCTTCCAAAGTATCCCCTTGGTTTTTTATTTTATCTACATATATGTAATCTTCATCCTTAATTAATTTTGCTAAATTCAATTTGTCTTTATCTGCATTTTCTGAAAATCCTCCAGCAATTTTAATTGCATCCTCTATCCTGCTATTTTCTTTTAATTTGTATACTCCTGGCTTTTCAACTGCACCATTTACGTAAATGGTAATGATATCATTGGTATGTTCTTTTTCAATGCTATCTGTAAATATCTCTTCTTTACTATTTGCCTTTCCAGATGAAGATATAATGTATCCTACACCCATAAAAAAAATAAACATGGTCAATATTACTATAGAGCCTATTACTTTTTTCTTTTCCTTCAAATAAATACCACCTACTCCATATATTCTTTAACTAAATTATTGACAATTTTGAAAAATTTAATATCGCATATTAGAACAATTTTTGATATAATTACTTTTAAGAACGCAAAGGAGGATGAAATGAGAAAGTTATGTATTTTTTTATTAAGTTTATTATTTGTTTATAGTATAAATTTAAATACAACAGTAAAGGCTCAAGGTGTCCCGCCTAAAGTTTCAGCAGATGGGGCAGTTTTAATGGATGCCGCTACTGGTAAAATATTATATGGAAAGAACATGGATAAACCCTATCCACCTGCTTCTACAACTAAAATAATGACCGCACTATTAACTTTAGAAAGATGTAATTTAGATGATGTAGTAGTAGTAGGCAAGAACCCACCTCTTGCAGATGGAAGCAAAATATATATCAATGAAGGGGAACAATTTAAAGTAAAAGATCTATTATATGCTTTACTCTTAGCATCTGCCAATGATTGTGCTGAAGCCTTAGCCGAACATATAAGCGGATCTAATGAACAATTTGCCAAACTTATGAATGAAAGGGCAAAAGAATTAGGCTGCACAGATACCAACTTTGTAAACCCCAACGGTTTATATAATGATAAACATAGAACTAGTGCCAAGGATTTAGCTCTTATAATGAGGGAACTTGTAAAGCATCCTGAATATACGAAAATAGCCACTACACCTTCTTATAAAATTCCACCTACTAATAAGTCTAAAGAAGCTAGACCTCTTTGGAATGGAAATAAATTAGTTCAAAAATCTTCTATATATTATTTTAGTGGCTGTGAAGGTGGTAAAACTGGATACACAGTTCAATCAGATCATTCTTATGTAGCTAGTGCAACTAGAAATGGACAAAGACTTATAGTAGCTCTAATGCATGATAAAAACAAAACCTTTTTCCCAGATTCAATAAATCTTTTTAACTATGGATACAATAATTTTCAACTAGTTAAAATGTATTCTAAGGGTGATGTTGTAACTAACTATAGTGAAAAGGGTTTAAATATAAAGTTATTAGCTGGTGAAGATTTTTATTATGTAAAAGATAAGAATGATGCTGCAAAAGCTACATTAAAAATAGAAAATAAAGATTTAAGTTCACTATCCTTCAAAAATGGTGATAATGTTTTAAATGCTTCTGTTACTTTGAAAGGTGCTCCTATAGAGAATTTAAAATTATTAAGTGATTCGGATCATATTGTAAACATTTCCACAGCCTATCAAAGTATGACAAATAATGTAGGCAAAGTTATAACAGCTATGGTTTCTGTGGTTATACCTATAATTATTATAACTTTTATTATAAGACGTATAAAACTAAGAGCTAATAATTAATTTTTAATTATTAGCTCTTTTTCTTAATATATCTATTAAGTTATTAATATCCTTCGGTAGATCACATTCTAAATTGATTATTCTTCCGGTTCTTGGATGAGGAAAGGATAATCTGTAGGCATGCAAAGCCTGTCTATTAATATAATTTGAATCATCAAATCCTTCTCCATATAAAGCATCTCCAAATAAAGGATGACCTAAATGGGTCAAATGCACCCTTATTTGATGGGTTCTTCCTGTTTCTAAACTAAGGCTTATCAATGAAGCTTTATCATAATTTTCTACCACATTATAGTGAGTTATACTTCTTTGTCCCTTATCATCTACTATTCTTTTAATATTGCCTTCTCCTGGTCTATAAATAGGCAAATCAATTATCCCTTCAGGCTTCTCCATAACACCATGGGCAACTGCTAAATATCCCTTTTTAAATGTATTTTCTCCCATATCCCTTGCCAAAGCCATATGAGAAAATTGATTTTTAGCAACTATTATCAAACCTGATGTGTCCATATCCAATCTACTTACTAATCTTACTATACAGTTTTCACCCTTACTCTTAAAATAATATAACAAGCCATTGGCTAAAGTTCCATTTGGATGACTCTTAGTTGGATGAACTACCATACCTGGGCTTTTATTAACCACTATTATATCTTCATCTTCATATACTATACTTAAATCCATTTTCTCTGGCTCTATATTCTGACTTTCTTTCCTTTGTACACATATATCTACTATATCACCTTGATTTAGTATATGTTTAAGATCAGCTCTCTTTCCATTGACTCTAATTCTTCCTTCTTTAGCTGCACCTCTTATCAATCTACCAGAAAGCTTTAAATCAACTCTTAAAAATTCTTTTAACTTCAGTTTTTCACTCTTATCATATTTGAAGTTTAACAAACTACTCATATGCCACTCCTCAAAATTATTTATTAAAGTTCTCTCCTATTAACACAGTAATACTTATATCTCCATTTCTAGAATTATCAATTTCCACATTATTTATATGGAAATCCCTTTTAATTAGAGGTATAAATTTTTTATCTATGCCACTTACAATTATCTTGGACTTAGCAGTTTTTTCTCCATTGCCTGTTGTTACATTGGAATATCCTTTTTTCTTTACTTCAGAAGACAAATTTCCTGCTAATCCGGTTATATTAGTGCCATTTAATATGTGCACTTTTATATTGCTTTTATCCATTGAATTTTCATTACTACTGCCTGGGACTTCCTGTAAAGCCAGCAGTAAGTCTCTATTTGCCTTTTCATCATATATAAAATATGAAACTCCGCCAATATATTTTGACTCACCCTTCAATGTAGTTATATTCATTTTTTCTTTATTTACTTTAAGAAAATTATAAGCATATTTTATTATTTCCTCTGGCCTCATATTTGTTTCTGCATATTTAGGCAAAGTTGCCATTATGCTTGGAAGCCTAGGTATAATAGCTGGGCTTTTAAATTTATCTATAACTTTATTAATGAATATTTGCTGATTTTCTATCCTTCCCAAATCTCCCTCTACTAATCCTGTACCATCATTGTTTTTTCTCCATCTAAAAAATTCTTCAGCTTTTTTCCCGTCTAAATGTACAGTTTCTCCCTTTTTAAAATGTATATGAAGATCTTGAGAAGCATCATCATAATTCATATTACGTGTAATTTCCATATCAATTCCGCCAATACTATCTATAATATTTCTAAATCCATTGTAATCTACTTTTCCATAATAATTTATATCTATATTTAAAAGTTTTTCTACTTGTTTTATAAGATACTCTGGGCCCCCTATAGCGTGAGCAGCATTTATCTTTTGGCTTTTCCCATTTATAGTTACTAAGGTATCTCTTGGTATGGAAACAATATTTAACTGTTCATTAATTTGATCATAGTTAATTAATATAATACTATCTGTTCTCTTAGGTTCATTTTTATTATTTGGATTTCCTATGTCCACTCCCATTAATAATATGTTTATGGCCTCACCTGCTAAAGCTTCTTTTCTTTCCACAGGAGCTAATCCCTCTCCAAGGTTTGAATTTTTACTAAAGCTCAACAGATAACAGTAGAAAAATACACCTAAGACAGCTATTATAAATAAACATATTAAAGAAACAAGTCCAGCTTTGCTTTTTCTTTTCTCTTTCATCTCTATTCACCTACTATTTTAATTAGATAATTTCTACCTTCTATAGTATTTAGATGAAGCATTTGACCTTTATCTATAACATATTTTATAGTTATATCAAAGGATTTAATCAATGCAATGTCCATATCCTTAAAAGCTAATTCCCTTAACTCCTCCACACCAGGATATTTTCTTAAAGGCTCTACATAATCAGCTAAATATATTATTTTTTCTAATAAGGTCATATTCTTTCTTCCTGTAGTATGATACGCTATAGCATTAAATATGCCCTTATCTTTTATTTCCATAGTATCTCTAGCAATTATAGCCCCTACTAAACCATGCAGAAGTTGAGGACTCTCTTCATAAATTGCATTAATTTTATATCCATGTTTTTTTGCTATATTTATTAATTCATATCCATTTATATTTTTAGCACAATCATGCACTAAACCAGCTATTCTAGCCTTATTTTCATCTTCTCCATAGTACTTAGCCATTGCAACAGCTGTATCTCTTACACTTAAACTATGAAGGAATCTTTTATTATCCAACTTATCCTTTAGATAAGTTTCCATATGCTCTTCGCTCCACATCCCTTAAATCACTCCTAATAGTAAAAATACAAACAAAAAACCCCCGTTATATATAAGACTTTAGATTAAATATAAAGCTTTAACTCCTTTATTGTATTATAGACACCTTCTGGGAGAAAATATCTCACATTTTTATTTTCCTTTATTAACCTTCTAACATCTGTAGATGATATATCTAATAATGGAATATCTAAAAAAATTATCTTTTTATTATATTTTTTTTCTACTCTCTCTTTTTGTCTTAATATAGCCCATTTGTTAAATCCTGGTCTATTGAAAACTACAAGCTCACATATCTCCATTATTTTATCTATATTTTTCCAACCATCTAATTCCATTAGACAATCCACTCCAGTAAGAAAGTACCATTGAATATCTTGGAAGCTATTCTTAAAATATTCTAAAGTCTCATAGGTATAGCTGAATCCGCTTTTTTTTATTTCATAATCACTTAATTCAAATTTTTCTTCTTCCCTTATTGCCATATTTACCATTTCATATCTAATGTATCCATCAGTTATTTCTCTATAGAATTTATGAGGGGGATTTCCTGAGGGAATAAATATTATCTTGTCAAGATTTAATTTATACAGCGCCTCATAGGCTATATGAAGGTGCCCATTGTGAATAGGGTCAAAGGTCCCTCCAAATATAGCTTGTTTTTTCATGATAAATCTAACCTCTCAATTATATTTCTATGGTAACTCTATTTTAGGTTTCTTTTTGGATCTTCTATACAATACCAATTTATTTCCTATAGCTTGAACGCCTTCACATTTTAATTCTTCACATATAATATCTGATGCCTCACGAGCAGTTAAACCACTATTGTTTAGTACTGAAATCTTAATTATCTCTCTTGCTTCTAATGCATCTTCAACTTGGCTTAAGAAGCTTTCCTCTACTCCATCTTTACCTATCTGAAATATAGGCTGAATTGTGTTAGCAAGAGATCTTAAGTAGCTTCTTTGTTTACTAGTTATCATACTCTTCCTCCTAATAGTCTTCTAATCTTTTGTAAATTTTAATTTATTATTAATATTATAATACAAAATCAAATTCAAAGTTATTAAGTCTTACTGTATCTCCATCTTTAATTCCCATTTGAATTAATTCATCTAAAACGCCTTTATTTTTAAGCACAGTATGGAAATATCTTAATCCATCAGGATCATTTACATTAACACTATCAAGTAATCTATCTACAAAACTGCCTTCAACTATATACACATTTTCTTCTTTTCTTATAGTATAAGTAAATTTCTTTTCTTCCTCAACATATTTATCTTTTTCATCTATTTCTAAATCTGTTAATGGTATTGTTGATAATATTCTAGCTGCTTCCTTCATTACTTCAGCTACTCCGCTATTTGTAGCTGCAGATATCTTAAATACACTTTTATAGCCAAGTTCCTCTACTTTTTTCTTAAACTCTAAGAAAACTGTATTGTCCTGTAATATATCACTTTTATTTGCAACTATTATCTGAGGTCTATCCCATAACTTTACGCTATATTTTTTAAGTTCTTCATTTATTTTTAAGAAATCTTCAAAAGGATCTCTTCCCTCTATACCAGAAATATCTACTACATGTATAAGTAATCTTGTTCTTTCTATATGTCTTAAAAAATCTAAACCTAATCCTATACCCTCCGAAGCTCCTTCTATTATACCTGGAATATCCGCCATAACAAAAGGCTCAATACCTGACATTGCCACAACTCCCAAATTAGGACTTAAAGTAGTAAAATGATAGTTAGCAATTTTAGGCCTAGCATTAGATGACATTGAAAGTATAGTTGATTTTCCTACATTAGGGAACCCTATTAATCCAACATCTGCAAGTACCTTTAATTCTAAAGCTATATTCCTTTCTTCTCCAGGCATACCTGGTTCTGCAAAGTTAGGAGCCTGTCTTGTAGAGGTAGTAAATTTCACATTTCCTTTGCCCCCTTTTCCGCCTTTAGCTACTACAAACCTATCTCCTGGATGAGATAAATCTGCCATTATTTTCCCAGAATCAACATCTTTTATAACTGTTCCCATAGGAACCTTTATTAATAAATCTTCTCCAGCTTTTCCATAGCATTTAGACCCGGCTCCATTTCCCCCTCTTTCTGCTACATACTTCCTCTTATAAGTAAAATCCAAAAGAGTAGTCATATTAACATCTGCTATTAAAACTACATCTCCACCATTTCCACCATCTCCACCGTCTGGACCTCCTAGTGGAATATACTTCTCTCTTCTAAAGGATACTGAACCATCTCCACCATCTCCAGATTTCACGAATATTTTTGCTCTATCTATAAACAAGTTCACTTCACCCCTTTTTATAATTTTCAACCTAATTTGTTAAATTAAAATACTAATCTGTATGCTAAATTATCTCCATATTCACATTTATATACTTTAATATCATCTATAGATGTATTTATAATGCTCCAACTTTCCATCCAATTGATTTCATCTATCATAGAATTATTATTGGAAATAAATACACTCTCTCCAATAGAATCTTCAAAAATATATATATAAATACATTCTGGTTCATTTTTTTCTAATTCATTAAATATATTATTAACTAAATTTATTTTTTTATTGTATTCAAAATCAAAAGGTTTTTTGCTTAATTTTGAAATCTCTATATCTATATTGATTTCTATATGTTTAGAACTACATTCTTTTATATTCTTTTCTAAGCTGTACCCTAAGTAAAGGTCTCCTAAACTGTATATTTCACTTAAATATTTATTTTGAACACTTAACTTATCTATATATTCCTTTGCCTTATCCTCTTTATCAACTTGCAAATATCCATATATAATTTGAAGGTCATTCATAAAATCATGCCTTTGCACTCTTAATGATTCTATAAGCTTATATAGATCCCCCATATCAATAACACCCCTATAAAAATTTTAAAAAAAGCACCCTAAACCAAGGGTGCTTTATAACTATTCAGCTGCAACTGTTTCTTCAACGTCTATTGGATAAACAGATGCTCTTTTCTTGTCCTTACCAATTCTTTCGAATTTAACTATTCCATCTGCCTTTGCAAATAAAGTATCATCGCTGCCTTTACCTACATTTGCGCCTGGATGAATCTTTGTTCCTCTTTGTCTAACTATGATGTTTCCAGCTAAAACAAACTGACCATCTGTTGACTTAACTCCAAGTCTCTTGGATTCACTATCTCTACCATTTCTTGAGCTACCTACTCCTTTTTTATGAGCAAATAACTGAAGGTTCATAAGTAACATACTACTCCACCTCCTCCATTTTAACTTTTATATATTCACCGTAACTATTTTCTACATTCTTTAATCCAAGCAACATAGTTTCCATTAAAACTCTACACTTATGTATAACTTCAAAACTTTCATTTTCCAAGCTTAAGCTTAAAAAACCATCTTTTACTTCCACATAAGCTTTTGCCTTTACAACCTCAGTTATTCCATTGGCTATAGTCAAAGATATAGCTGAAACAGCTGAGCATACTAAATCATAGCCTTCATCTACTGAATCTGCATGACCATCTATTGTAAAAGAAACTATATCATTATGTCTCTTCTTAAATACAACCTTAATCATAATTATGCGTTAATTTTTTCTATCTGAAGTTTTGTGTAAGGCTGTCTATGTCCCTGTCTCTTTCTGTAGTCTATCTTTCTCTTATATTTGAATACAAGTATTTTCTTAGCTTTGCCCTGCTTTACAACTTTAGCAGTAACTTTAGCTCCTTCAACTACAGGCTTTCCAACTACAAATTCTCCATTTTCCTTGCTTACTGCAAGTACATTGTCTAATTCTATAGTTGCTTCAGCTTCAGCATCTAATTTTTCAACGTAAATTACGTCTCCTTCAGATACCTTGTATTGTTTTCCACCAGTAACTAATATTGCGTACATTAAAAACACCTCCTCGTACCAGTCTCGCCATTTAAGGTACATAATCAAAATTATGGTTTACAAACCCTTTCTGAGCGGTCTACAAAAGCCATTTTAACATATCTAACATGCTTTGTAAAGTTTTTTTATCCATATACCTTATACATTTGTAAATTTTCTATTTGATTCATAAAAATAAGGGGTTCCACTTTAAAATAATCTTCTGTATTAACAAAATTTATGTAAACAGTTTTATCTAAAGCGTTTATATCCCTAACAAAGGATACAATATCTCCTTTTATCTGATCTTTGTATATTTCGCTAATTTCTATATATACATGCTTTATGTTCTCTTCTTGATGAATTTTATTTAATTCATTTTTCATAAGAGAACTTATATAAGATAATTTAAGGCTTCTTCCTTTACCATGACATCTTCTACAAGGTTCATCCATGTATTCATATATAGCTTTGCCTACTCTTCTTCTTGCAATCTGTACAAGATTTAACTCTGTAAAAGGATATATGACTGTTTTACTTTTATCCCCATCAAAGCCTTCTTTAAGCTTATATAATATTTTTGATTTCTCTTCTTCTTCAGTCATGTCAATGAAATCTATCAGTATAATTCCACTTAAATTTCTAAGTCTTATTTGGGAAGCTATCTCCTCTGCTGCTTGCATATTAGTAATAAAAGCAGTCTTCTTTAAAGAATTATTGTGGGTATTTTTCCCTGAATTCACATCAATCACATACATAGCTTCTGTTTTTTCAATAATTATATATCCACCACAGCTTAACTGAACTTTACTATTTCTAAGCTTTAATATTTCCTTTTCAATACCATAATAATCAAATAATCCCCTTTCTCCTTCATAAGGATCTAAATATACATTTATATCCTTTGTATTTGATATATAATTATTTATTTTATTATGATCCTCTAAATTATTAACATATATCTTTATAGTGTCCTCGTCTAGCTTATCTCTTAATATTCTTCCAAGCACTCCGCCAGTTTTAATAAGAAGACCTGGTTTTAAAGAATATACAGCCTTTTTTTTAATGTTCTCATATACTTTGTATATACTTTCTATTTCATCATTTATTATTTCTACTGGAACCCTTTCCCCATTTGTCCTTATCATAAATCCAATATCTTTGGGCTTTTTTAGATTTTCCCTTATATATGTTTTAATATTTTCGTCTTCTATTTTTTTTGAAAAGGTTAAAGAAGTATCCAATGTATTTAATACACAATATCTGCCCGGTATAGATACAGCATTAGTAACCTTAGGGCCTTTTTTGCCTATGGACTCTTTTACTACTTGAACTAATATATGATCATCCTTTTTAATATTGGTATTTTTAAATTTCCTATCAATATACATATAGCAATTTTCTTTATATCCAATATCCACAAAAGCACATTTTATACCTGGTACTATGTTTTTCACTACGCCTTTATAGATTTCTCCCGGCATAGGTTCTCCTGTATCTTCTTCTATAAAACATTCTTTTAGTTTATTATTTATTTTTATCGCAATTCTTAATATATTCTCTTGGCGTTCCACAAATATTTCTTTCAAACTCAACACCCCTTTCTTCAGATTACAGAATAACAAAGATTCAAATAATAAGTTATAAATTTCCAAGGAACTTATAAAGGGGTACATATTTTTTATTCTCAAGAGCATACATTTCTTCTCTTTGTATTTGAACAAAAGCATCTAAGTCAGCATTAGAAGTGTTCTCCTGTACAAATTTTGATAAAAGGTCAGCTGATAAATTTTCTTTACTTCCACAACTTACAAGAACCTGTAAATTCAAATTATTACCTTCTACCTTATACTTAAATTCTTTTAGCATTGGTCTTATATCAACTTCTTTTTCTCCGCTCTTTCCTTTTTTAATAATATTCCACTGTTTCATTTTAGGCAATGCTTTAATTTCTTCATCAATTTTTGAAGCATCTTTATATTTTATTGTTATTGAATATCTAGCTCCATCTACTGCAGCCATAGATTGAGGTATCTTTTTTTTATTATCTTCAATTTGTCGTATTTTCACTACCTCAATAAATCTTATTGTCATTGGGGAACTTTCATTAAGTTTATCCTTTATATAAAAATTACTTAAAGGCTCTTTAAATATTACATCCATATACTCACCCTTTGAATACATACCTACTGAAAGAGGTTGAGCTATAGAAATATTCATATGTGGATTAAATCCTTGGGAATATTCTATAGGAAGGCCTGATCTTTTTATTATTTTTTGTAAGGTCCTCATCAAATCCAAATGAGATATAAATTTTATATTACTTTCTTTACTGAACTTTATTAGATAACGCACCTTCAAAGCACTTCCCTTCTAGATTTACATTTACTCCACAATTCGTACATCCTAATCTGCAGTCTGGTGTAATTATTCCTTCTTTTGCCTTATCATTTTCCCTAATAAGGAACTCTTTGTTCACTCCAATATTTATGAAATCCCAAGGCAATATTTCATCATAACTTCTCTCTCTATAAGCATAAAATTCTGGATCCACCCCACATTTTTTAAAAGCATCCATCCATATTTCATAATTAAAATATTCAGACCAGCCATCAAACTTAGCACCATTTTTAAAGGCTTCTACCAATACGTCGCAAACTCTTCTATCTCCTCTCGCAAAAACGGCTTCTAAAAAGCTTACCTTTGATGCATGATAATTAAAAGATATAGCTTTACTCTTTATAGAGTCCTTTATAGTATATATTCTTTCCATAACATCCTTTTCTCTAAGTTGAGGAGCCCACTGAAAAGGTGTAAACGGCTTCGGAACAAATATAGAAGCGCTAGCTGTTACCCTTAAACCTTTTTTCCTTTTATCCTTTGGTAAACTATAATATTCATTTACAACCTTTTCTGACGTATATGCAATACCTTTGGCATCTTCTATAGTTTCATAAGGAAGGCCTATCATATAATAAAGTTTTATGGTTGACCAACCAGATTCAAAAGCACTTCTTGTAGCATTTAAAAGATTTTCCTCTGTAACTCCCTTATTTATAACATCTCTCATTCTTTGGGTACCTGCTTCTGGAGCAAAAGTTAATCCTGTTTTTCTAACCTTTTGAATTTCATTGATTAGATCCACATAAAAAGAATCTATTCTAAGGGATGGTAGCGACACTCCTACTTTTTCGTCTTTATACTTCTCTATTAAAGAATAAATAAGATTTCTTATATCAGAATAATCACATATACTCAAAGAGGTTAAAGATATTTCATTATATCCTGTAGTCTTTAAAAGACTTTCTGCTAGCTCCATAAGCTTATCTGTTTTCTTTTCTCTAATTGGTCTATAAATCATACCTGCCTGACAGAATCTGCAGCCTCTAGTACATCCTCTAAAGGTTTCAAGCATTATTCTATCATGAACTATTTCTGTATATGGCACTATAAGCTTATCAGGATAAGGCACTTCATTAAAGTTAGTTATTATCCTCTTTTTAACCTTCTTTGGCACATCGTCATATAAAGGTTTGAATTCTTTTATAGTTCCATCTTCTTTATAAGATACTTCATATAAAGATGGTACATAAACTCCTTCTATTTTGCACACAGCTCTTAAAAATTCTTTTTTAGTTTTACCCTTATATTCTTTATATAAATCCAATATTTCATTTGAAACCTCTTCTCCTTCTCCCATAACAAACATATCTGGTATATCATACAGAGGTTCTGGATTACAGGCGCAAGGTCCTCCACACACAACTATTGGATCTTCTTCTCCTCTTTCTGAAGCTCTTACATTTATTCCAGCCATATTTAACATATTTAGTATATTTGTATAGCTCATTTCATATTGAAGAGTAAATCCTAACATATCAAATTCTTTCAAAGAATCTTTAGTTTCTAATGTAAAACAAGGTATATTATTTTCCCTCATTAGCTTTTCCATGTCTGGCCATGGTGCAAAAGCCCTTTCACAATATGTATCTTCTCTCTGATTTAAAGTATAATAAAGTATCCTTGATCCTAAATGAGACATTCCCACCTCATAAACATCAGGGAAACAAAATGCATACCTTATATCCACTTTTTCTTTATCTTTTTTATATGAATTAAATTCTTCTCCTATGTATCTAGCCGGTTTTTCTACTTTGTAAAGAATATCATCTGGAATTAAGTTCATTAAAAATTCCTCCTCATAGGTTATTCAATTTTATATTCTAACATATAAATTAGTAAATTGAAAATTATTTATATGTGATTTTCATCTTCAGCTTTCATTAATTCTTCTAAGGTTATATTTCCATAAAGTTTTAAAGCTTCTATTATTTCCTCTTCATAAATTATATCCATAACTTTCATTTCATCATCTAATATAAAAAAAATATTATACTTGTTTTTTTCTACAATGCTTAAAACACTAATTAAATCCTTTTTATAGAAAACAGAAATGCTTTTATTTTCTATATATCCTCTTTTTTTAAACTTATATTTCTTTTTTATAATATCTCCCATGATTAAATATACTATCCTTTTCCTTTCTTTTAATGAAGATACTATTATAAATACAGATATAATACCTAAATTTATACTTGTTACCCCTGCAAAAAATAAAAAAAGATAATAAAAAATTAATAAGCTTCCTATGCCTATACTAATATAAACCGTTATTTTATTAGCAATTTTATATATACACCTGAAGTTTATTAAATCTCTTAATATCCTCCCCCCATCTAAAGGATATGCAGGAATTAGATTGAAGATTCCTATAACAAAATTGCATTGAAATAATAAATAATATAAATCAATAGGGTACTTCATATGAAATTTATAAAAAATAGCTGCCAGTAATAGATTTACAATTGGTGCAGACAAAGAAATCATTAAATCTTCCATAGGTGTTGCTTCATCAATATCCTTAAGTATTAAAACTGTACCTATAGGCAATATCTCTATATCAAACCCTGTAAATCCCAAATGCCTAGCAGCTAAATAATGTATTAATTCATGAAAAAAAACTATTATAAAAGATATTAACAGCTTCCCTTTAAATCCGATGAACATCAATACTAATATGTATGGAATGAAATATCTGTTTAATTTAATCAATTTGCCCTTCCCCGTCCTATTTAATTGCTATATAATTTTCCGGATCCTTACTTTCTCCCATATAAAGAAGCTCAAAATGAAGATGAGGTGCTGTAGATTTCCCTGAATTACCACTCTTACCTAGAGTATCTCCTTTTTTAACCCCTTTTCCCTTTTCTACTAAAATGGAATTAAGATGCCCATACTTTGTTTCTATTCCTTCTCCATGATCTATTACAATGTATTTTCCAAGAGTTTTATCTTCTCCACTATCCTTAATCTTTCCATCAAAAGATGCCTTTACATCTGTGTTTTCACTTACATTTATATCTATACCTTCATGAAACTTTTTACTCTTATCTATAGGATCTACTCTGTATCCATAACTGGAAGTAATTTTTCCTTCTACAGGCAGCTGAAACTGATTTTCTATCTTCTCTTTTATGGTCTTTCCTCCAGTAATCTTTGCTTTTGCCTTTTCAATAAAATCTGTAGCTTCTTCCTCTATAGTTTTTATATTAAAAGATTTAATTTTTGTATATATTTGTTTATAATCATAACTTTCATTTACAACCTTTTTAGAATAATTATAAACAGCTTGAGTTTGCGGAGTAACCACCAATTTACATACAATTACCATAAAAAATAACACTGCAGCTCCTATCAAATCCCTTATTATTCTTTTCCCAATATAGCCAGCTGCTGGACTATAGGATCTTTTACTAAAATAATTTGATTCATTTCTATCTTTTCTTTTCTTTAAATTTCTATAATACTCTTCATATTGAGAATTATAGCTTCCCATTTTATTTCCCCTTTCTTAATTAATAAGGTCTCAAGTTTTTTCTATGGTTGCTCACTACTTATATATATTTAATAATATTTTTAAATATTACCTAGGATAGTATAAAAAACATAGATCACTTTTTGAAATAATAAATAAAAAATAAAAAAGAATAAATAAGGAGTATTTTCTTCCGCCGTGCTGCAGAAAATCTTTAATTAAAAGTTTTTCGCAGTGTAACGAAGAAAAATCGTCCAAATTTATTCTCTATTACCTATTACCTATTACCTATTACCTATTACCTAAAAATTATGTGCCTTTAATGCTTTAATAAACACTTCTGCTGAGCCTAAATTTGTAGCAAGAGGTATACAATGAACGTCGCAAAGTCTTAAAAGTGCAGTAACATCCGGTTCATGAGGTTGTGCAGTTAATGGATCTCTTAAGAAAATTATAAAATCCATATTGCCTTCTGCAACCTTTGCTCCAATCTGCTGGTCTCCGCCTAAAGGTCCTGAAAGAAATCTGTGAACATGAAGGCCAGTATTTTCTGAAATAAGTCTTCCAGTTGTGCCTGTAGCATAGAGTTCATGTTCCTCAAACACCTCTCTATATCTCTTTACAAAATCAATCATGTCTTCTTTTTTCTTATCATGTGCTATCAATGCTATTCTCATATGATGCTCCCCCTAAAAATTAATTTTTTTCCTTCTCATCCCTATATTTAAAACCAGTGCAATACCCATAATACTTGTTATAAAAGAACTTCCTCCATAACTCATTAATGGTAATGTAATGCCTGTTATTGGAGTAACTCCAATAGTCATACCAACATTCTGTAATATGGAAAATAAGAATGTAGAAACTACTCCAATAGAAATCATGGAGCCAAAAATATCCTTAGAAGTTCTAGCTATATTTATAAATTTATAAATTAAAATTCCATATAGAGTTAATAAAAATGTTTCACCTAAAAGTCCCCACTCTTCACCTACAACAGAAAATATAAAATCCGTATGGGATTCAGGAATAAATCCTCCAGCTACCTGAGTTCCTTTTAAGAATCCCTTTCCTAAAATTCCTCCTGAACCAATGCCTATTTGGGATTGAACAAGCTGAAGTCCAGACCCTAGCTCGTCTGCTCCTGGGTTTAAAAAAGAAAGCAGTCTTACTTTCCAATATTCAGGCATTAGAGGGGAGTTCCATATTATAGCAATCAATGCTATTATCCCTGCAAATCCCCACCCTATTACTTTTAGATTCAATCCTGCTGCAAAAAAAATTCCTAAGACTATAAAGAAACATACCATAGTCATTCCCATATCCGGTTGTATTACAATTAAAATCATAGGAATAGCTGCATACATGACCAAAGTAAAAAAATTCTTGGGATTATTAATATTCCCTTCCATATCATCTAACTTTTTAGCAAGCATTATAATCATACCTAATTTGGCAAATTCAGAGGGCTGTCCTATAGTTACAGAACCTATTTTCATCCAAGAACCAGCACCATTAACAGTGGACTTAAAAATAGTATCATTTAAAAGTAGCAATATAACTCCAAACCAATAAATAATATTAGCATATCCCTGTAATAAAGAATAGTCGAAAACAAGCATAAAATACATTATAACAATTCCAAGTAAAATCCATATTAATTGTGATCTAAAAACGCTGGCCCCTGATTTCATATGAGTAGCACTATAAATATTTAAAGCACCAAATAATCCTATAATTAAAACTATTATTATGGCACTAAAATCCAATTCTCTAAGTAACTTTTTACTAATCTTTAGTTTATCAAGCATGGTTTAAATCCCTCCAATACAAGTATGATTATAACAGTGTAATTCGAAAAAAGCTATGTATAATTTATACATAGCTTTTAAATTTTATATGAACTTTATCTTCTTTTTTTCATCCTTTTTATTGGAATACTAGCTATTAGGGCAGGGGAATTGCCCTCCATTTCATCAGTATTAGTTATTTTTACTTCCAATTCTTCTCTATCTATTTCTGCATATTTAGAAATTACGCCCATTATTTCTTCTTTTATATTTTGAAGAAGTTCTGGTGATAAATCCGCTCTATCATGAATTAAAATTAGCTTCAATCTTTCTTTGGCTACTTCCTTAGAGGCAGGTTTTTGACCAAATAAACTAAAAAAATCCATCTGTATCCCTCCTACTTAATGCCAAAAAGCTTTTTTAAAGAATATAAAAACCCATTTTCACTGTTACTATCAAAATTTAAGAATGGCACCTGCTCTCCCATAATTCTTCTTGCTACATTTCTAAAAGCCTGACCTGATAAAGCCTTATCATTTAAAACAATTGGTTCCCCTTTATTTGTTGATATGGTTATATTTCTATCATCTGGAATAATCCCAATAAGTTTTACCGCTAAACTATCCAATATATCATTTACGTCTAACATATCACCACTTTTTACCATGTCACTATTTATTCTATTTACAATTAATTGATGATCTTCTAAACCCTTTGCTTCTAGTTTTCCTATAACTCTATCAGCATCCCTTACTGAAGTTACCTCAGGATTGACAACAATTAAAGCTCTATCAGCACCAGCTATTGCATTTTCAAAGCCCTGTTCTATTCCTGCGGGACAATCTAATATTACATAATCAAATTCCCCCTTCAATTCATTTACCAAGCTTAACATCTGCTCTTTAGTAATATCTGTTTTATCTCTAGTTTGAGCTGTTGGTAATAAAAATAAGTTTGGTAATCTTTTATCTTTTATAAGAGCTTGTTTTAATTTACAATTTTCTTCTAATACATCCATTAAGGTGAAAACTATTCTATTTTCAAGTCCCATAAGGACATCTAGATTTCTGAGGCCTGTATCTCCATCTACAACTACAACTTTCTTTCCCATAGATGCTAATGCCGTTCCTATATTCGCGGTTGTTGTAGTTTTTCCAACCCCCCCTTTACCAGATGTTATTACTATTGCTTCTCCCATATATATTCCCTCCATTAAATAAATTTGTTAGGTAAATAAGGTTCTACTACTATGGTATTTCCCTTTATTCTTGCTACCTCAGGATACTGAGGTTTAACGCTATCCTCAGGTGATCTAGTAGCTATATCTCCAATTTGTAGTATTTCAGGTTGTAGGTAAAAAGCCGCTACTATAGCCTTTTGATTTCCTCCTACCCCAGCATGTACATATCCTCTTAAAGCCCCAATGACTATTATATTTCCTCCTGCATATATTTCAGAGCCAGAATTAACATCTCCTACTATCACAAGATTTCCTGAGTAATTAATTACCTGTCCACTTCTTACGGTTCTTCTTATAAACTTGGTTCTGCCCTCATATATTCCCGAGAAAATCTTATTGTTATTTTCTTCAGAGTTCTCGAAGATACAATCCTTAATTAAAAATTCATCAAAAAGTACATCTTTCAGCCTTCTTAAATCCTTTTCATTTATGTACTTGAGTTCGGTAGTTATTTTAAGAGTACAGCCTTTATAGAAAATCTTTCCCTTAGATAACCTTTCAATTAAAGAATCGAGCATTTCGTCAAAATCTTTAAATTTATTCATATTTATAACTGCATTAAGTCCTTCTTTATTACCTTTTATGATTATAGTTTCATCTAACATACATTAAACCTCCAAAAGTCGGCATATGTTTATATTTCAACAAATATCCTCTAATTCCTTCTGCAAATTAATAGTTTTTTTAATAAGGGCATATACCTTATGTACATGCCCTTATAATTATTTATCCTAATTATATTGGAAATGATAATTCATATTTTTTAGTTCATCCTTAAAATATGCCTCATACATAGCTTCAGCTACCGGAATTAAATATCCTCCATGACCTCCATCAAAAACAAATACACATACAGCTATCTGTGGATCATCATATGGGGCAAAACCTACAAAAACTGCTGAAGAGGTTCTTCCTATTTTATCCTGAATTTTTTCATTAAATGTAGCTGAACCTGTCTTACCTGCATTTTTAATAGGAAACTGACTAAGACTGGAAGCTGTACCATCTTCATAGGATGTAACCGCCAACATTCCCTCTTTTACTGCCTTTAAAGTCTCAGGTTTCATATTTACCTTCTCTATTACTTCTGGTTTAACATCTTGAATTACATTGTTATTTGAATCTAAAAATTGATCTACAAGATGAACCTTATATCTAGTTCCTCCATTAGCAATAGTAGCAATATAATTTGCTAACTGTAATGGTGTAAACTGATCAGAACCCTGACCAATAGCCGCATTATAAACATTACCAGGTCTAGTGGCTTCTTCTTCTACAGCATTTACTGCTTCAAAAATCTTATTCATAGCTGTAGAAATATCTCCATCAGAAAAATTCTTATCTTGTATGGAAGGATCTTTTTGTATTAATTCTTTCAATAATCCTTTAACGGTATCGGAAAAATTATTTACATTATTAAATTTCATTTGCTGTTTTATTGTATCCTGTATTTTTCCTTTTAAGTCACTTATTTCTTTACTATCTTTAGTTTGTATTTGTATATCGATGCCACTATATCCACCGCCATCTTTATTCTTTCTAATCTTTTTTAACTCATCATAAAGTAACCACATATGTGGATTAGCTGCATTATTCTTTGCTGATTGCACATTAAATACCTGGCCAAAGTTTTCTGGTATTTCGATTCCTGTTGATGGAGTAGCCTTTCCTTTAGGGTCTACACCTAAACCAAATTTCCATGCATAGTTAGCCAAAGTATCTAAACCATTTTGATATAATCTATCACCAACTTCAAAGAAATAATAGTTATTTGAGCAGGCAAGAGCATCTATAACAGTTAGCGCTCCTTTACTAGAAGTATTCCAACTGTGTCCGTTATACCCATGTTTAGTATATACTAAGTTATCATATATTGTTTCCTCTGGAGTTATTACACCTTCTTCTAATCCTGCAACAGCTGTTAAAGGCTTAAAAGTTGAACCCGGTGGTGTTAAAGCTGAAGTAGCATAATTGAAGAAAGGCTTAGGATATATATCGTATTGATCTTTTCTTTCAACTTTTCCAGATTTATTATCGCTATTATTAATAGGTGGAAATAAATCATCCACTGTAACCTGTAAACTTCTATTAGCAATATAATTCTTGGCAAACTTTTCTAAGTCAGGATTAAAAAACTGATTATACATATCTGTAGTAAGCTTTCCTGGAGTTGAAAATATATTAGGATCAAATCCTGGTCTGCTTGCAAGAGCCAGTACTCCTCCTGTTTTAACATCAATAGCTACTGCTGCACCTCTTGTAGCATTAGCGGTATTTGCACCATCAGAACTTACACTAGGATTATTTTGTAAATCTTGCATAACCTTATCTAAGGTTTTCTCTGCAGCATTTTGCACATCCTTATCAATAGTTAACTTAAGAGTTTGTCCTGGATAAGGTTCTCTTCTGCCCAACTCTTCTATAACCCTTCCCTGTTTATTTAATTTTACAATTCTTCCACCATTGGAGCCTTTAAGTCTATCTTCATAAACAGATTCAAGTCCTGCAGTACCAATATAGTCAGAACTTACATCATATCCCTTTTCCTTATACTTTTCTGGATTATTACTTATTTTAGATATATAGCCCAAGAATGATGAACCTAATTCACCATATGGATAATTTCTTAATGGCTGAGTAGTTACATCTATACCTGGAAGATCATTTAATCTTTCATAGAAAATAAATGCTGTATCCTTTTTAATATTAGCTCCAATCACTACTGGCTTATATCCTGAAAAGCTCTGCATCTTCATTGTGTCCCTTATTACCATATATTTTCTTTGAAGCTGAACATCATATTCCATTTTATCTATACCATATTCTGATATTAGATTATTAAGTATCACCTTTGCATCCTTAGAGTTACTATGTGCATATTGCTCTAATTGAGCCTTCAGATCACTACTAGGCTTTATATGAAATCTTTCTTGTATAAGCCCATAAGCTTCATCTGCATTAATTTTATATTGCTCTAAAAGGTTCTTAAAATCTTCAGCAGGAGATATATTATACTGTTTTACCAATAACTTAAAAGTCTCCTCTGGAGATATTTTCAGTAACTCTTTATCTACAGTATTGATTTGTCCTTGTGTAAGCTTACCCTTACTGTCAGGGAATAGTTTTTTTTCTATTGCTTCATTTAATCCTCTATCCCTCTTAAATCTTATTTCTTGAGCTTTTCTTGTAGCTTCATCCTGTGTTTTGAACTCAAATCTAAAAGGATTTATCTTTAATTCAAAATCGTCCTGCTGCATTTCTCCGTTTTTATCCAAAAGGTTAAATACCTTATCCATAGTTTCAAAAAAGTATTTCTTATTATCACTGGTCTCATTGTACACAAGCATATAACTTTGATAATTGTTAGCGAGAACAACACCTTTTCTATCCACTATGTTACCTCTAGGAGCAGGATCTGGAATCTCCGTTATAGCAGCCATATTGGCTCTTTCATTGTAATATTCTCCCTTTACTATCTGTAAATCTATAAGCTTATAACCTAAAACTGAATAAATTATAGCCATCAACAAGAAAAAAGCTGTATATCTGTTAAACCTTTTTTTCTTTTCTTTCATAAGTCACCATTCCTCTAAAATTTCCACTTTCTTTGCATATATTCTTTGCTGCACAGCCAATAAACAAATTTATACATTGGTATGGAAACTATCATATTATATAAAGCATTTAAAAATATAATCTTTATCCCCATGCTTATTCCTATGCAATATAGTATTACAAACACTGTGAATCCTTTAAATATACTTAAAAAAAAGCTAGATATAACGGGAATTAGTATCTTTTCTTTAAAAATATTGATACCTATAAATCCTGCTATTACGCAGCTTAGCATATTGGCAAAGGCATTTATTCCTATAATATTAGAAAAGTATAAATCTTGAAATAACCCCGAAATAACGCCAAGCCATAAACCTTCCCAGCTTTCATTTATAATAGAATAACTTATTATAAAAAGAAACAACAAACTAGGGCTATAACCTTTAATAGCTATAAAGGGAACAAAGGAGTTATCCAATATTAATAATAGTATAGTCATTGAAAATAAAGTAATTAATTTCTTCATATTACATCACCCTAGTTTTTCATATCCAATTTATTTTTAGGAACCACAACAAACACTTCTTCTAATTTATTGAAATCTACATATGGCTGAACAATTGCATTTTTCATAACTTTACCTTTGTCCTCTTCTACATCTACTACATATCCTATTTTAATACCTTTAGGATATAATCCGCCTACTCCAGTACCTGTTTCAGTGCCTATTCCAGAAGTTAATATTGAATCTCCTTTTTTTACCTTAGAATCCTCTGGAAGATAATAAAGTTTAGCAAGCTGCTTATTATTACTATCCTTATAACCCTTTATTATACCAACGCTTTCCCTAGTACTTTGAACAATACCGCTAACTGCCATATTCTCATTTGATAAAGTTTGTACAACTGACCAATTGCTTCCTACAGAGGTAATTTGTCCAACAAGACCATCATTGGTTATAACCACCATTTGTTTTTCAATACCATCATTTCTTCCTTTATTAATTACAAACTCATCTAAAAAAGTTCCTCCGCTTTTCCCAATTATATCACAGCCAATATAGTTATATTGTGAATTTTGATTTTTAAAATTAAACATTTTCCTTAATCTTTCATTTTCAGCTTTTAACACATCATAGTCAGCTGCTTTACTTTGTAATTCATTATTTTCTTTTTTTAATTCTTCATTGTCTTTCTTCACCTGAGAAAAGCTTGAAAAAAACTCTACAAACCCCTTAACCTTGCTATTCATATTATAAAAAATCCCTTGGACAGAATTTATTGTTACACCTACGCCATTTTCCACAACAGATACTTTATCTCTTTTATAACTATAACCAATTAATGTTAAAAATGTAACTGACAGTACAATTATTGTTACTGCCAGTTTATTCTTCAAGAAGTTCATATTTATCTTTTCTTATTATTCAATAAAGTATCTAAAGTATCTAACGCTTTTCCGGCTCCAAGGGCAACGCAATCCATAGATGATTCCGCTATATGAACGGGCATATGTGTTTCTTCATTTATAAGTAAATCTAATCCTTTTAACATTGCTCCTCCACCAGCAAGCATTATTCCTTTGTCAATAATATCTGATGCAAGTTCTGGTGGTGTTTTTTCTAATGTACTTTTTATTGCCTCTACAATAGAGGATACAGGCTCTCTTAAAGCTTCCCTAACTTCGCTTTCTGTAATATTTATTACCTTTGGTAATCCAGTTATTAAATCTCTTCCTCTTATTTCCATTGATTCTTCTGCTTCTCCAATATCATAAGCAGATCCCAATTGAATTTTCACAGTTTCAGAAGTTCTTTCACCTATCATCAAATTATATTGCTTCTTTATGTAACTAATTATAGACTGATCAAGTTCATCTCCTGCAATTCTTAAAGACTTACTTGTAACTATTCCTCCTAAAGATATTATAGCTACTTCAGTTGTTCCTCCACCTATGTCTACTATCATGCTGCCTGTTGGTTCATTAACAGGTAATCCTGCCCCAATTGCTGCTGCCATTGGTTCTTCCATTAAAAGAACTTCTCTTGCTCCAGCCTGCTTTGTTGCTTCATCTATGGCCCTTTTTTCAACTTCTGTAACCCCTGATGGAAAACATACTACTATTCTTGGGCTAGTAAAAGCACTTTTGGGGCTCACCTTTTCTATAAATCTTTTAAGCATAGATTGAGTAACATCAAAGTCTGCAATAACTCCATCTTTTAAAGGTCTTATAGCTACTATATTTCCAGGAGTTCTTCCTATCATCTGTTTTGCTTCGTCCCCTACGGCTAATACTCTTTTAGTATCACTATTTATAGCTACAACTGAAGGTTCTCTTAAAAGCACACCTTTTCCCTTTACATATATTAGCGTATTTGCTGTTCCTAAGTCTATTCCCATATCTCTAGATATTCCAAATAATCCCATTAAATATTTCTCCTTTCGCTGTTACAATATACCTTTTTCTTTTAAGCTTATATAAACTCCATCTCCAATAATTATGTGATCTAATAATTCTATACCAATTAGTTTGCTGCATTCTTTAAGTCTATTAGTTATGCTAATATCTTCATTGCTTGGCAAAGGATCACCTGATGGATGATTATGGCATATAATTATAGATGAGCTACTATTTTTTATAGCTTCACAATAAATTTCCCTGGGATGAGCTATAGAAGAATTTAAACTTCCTATAAATACATCCTTTACTTTTATAACAAAATTTTTAGTATTAAGCATTATAACCTTAAGAAATTCTTGCTTTAAACATCTCATATCTTCCATAACTAAAAAAGCTGCATCGCTAGGTTTAGTTATTTTAAAATTTTCTCCTGATTTAAAAGATTTAAATCTTTTGGATAGCTCAGCTAACGCTAACAACTGAGATGCTTTTGCATTTCCTATTCCTTTAATTTTCATCAATTGTTCTGAAGAGGAATTTAAAATACCATTTAATCCTCCACATTGGTCAATTAATTTTCCACAAAGATTAAGTATATTTTCTTTATTACTACCAGTTCTTAAAATTATAGCTAATAATTCTACATTGGAGAGATTTTCAGCACCGTATCTTAAAAGTCTCTCTCTGGGTCTTTCATTTTCAGGTAAATCAATAATTCTAAACCCTTTTTCCATTGATTCAAACTCCTTTTAAAGATTTACCCCCATATCCCTTAAAAGAAAATATAGCCTATTTAAAGGAAGTCCTATAATATTATAATAGCATCCATGAATTTTTTCAACAAAAATACCTCCATAGCCTTGTATGCCATAGGCACCGGCTTTATCCATAGGTTCCCCTGTTTCTATATAGCTTGTTATAACTTCATCAGGTATGGTTGAAAATTTTACTTCTGTGCAAACATAGTCTGTAATTAACTCTTTAGTTAATGTGTTATAAACTGCTAAACCAGAATATACTTGATGAATCTTTCCACTTAATAATTTAAGCATGTTAAAGGCTTCTTCCTTATCTGCTGGTTTCCCTAGAACTTTATCCTCCAAAAAAACTATAGTGTCAGACCCTATTATTATAGATTCATCTTTATTTAGCTTTGAAGCTACACTTAAAGCTTTTCCCTTAGCCAGATCCATTACATAGGAGCCACAATTACCATTAAATTTTACTTTAGTTTCATCAAAGTCGCTTACTATTATTTGAAAGTCGTTTACAATCCTTTTAAGCAGCTCCCTGCGTCTTTCAGAAGCAGATGCTAGAATAACATTCATTTTCTCACTTCCTATGTCAGTTATTTTGTATTATTGCCATAATTATACAAAATATAGTGCTATTTCTATATTCATATAAACATAAATGTTTATAATCCTATATCTTTTATAGTTTATCATTTAATAAAATGTTAAACAAGTATATATAATGTATTGTTAATAATTTTTTTATAAATAAGTTTATTTTAATAAGAATAAAATAAAAAATTAGGGAATCATACCGATAAATCCCTAATTTTTCTGTAAAAACATGATTTTTTTATATATTTTCCCTACACTAATCTTCTTAATAGATTATATAGAAATATATAATTTTCAGAAGCCTTATCTCTTGTGACTTTATCTGGAAGTTTATTTATTCTGTCCTTTAATTCATTCAATAATTTAATATTTTTATTATTTATTTGCACCTCTTCAAGCGAAGCACACCAGCTTTTAAGTTCTTTAGTTTCTATGGCTTTAACATTCTTTTCAGATAGTTTACCAAGTACCTGTATATAGGCATTGATTATTTCAACAATTTCTAAATCACATACATCTTCACATTTAATTGTAAAAACCATTTTTGAATTTTCTATTTTCTTATCATTTAATCTCTTTATTATATTTGCACTGTCTTCCTCTCCATAAATACCTAAAAGAACTCTTTTCCCATTGCCTTCCGGTATTATAAATGGGGCACCAAAATCCTCTAGCTTCTTAATACTTTCCTTAAGATATGCATCATTTTGATATATTCCCTCTTGGATAGCTACGTATTTTATTGTTTTCCCTTTTGAGGGTATTATTACCTTATTGTTTTTCATATTCTCGGGTTTTGGCTGGCTTTTTTCCACATATGGTGTTTCTTTTATATTAGGAGAAGTTTTTGTTAATGCATCTTTCATAAAAATCTTAGAAAATAAGCTTCCTAATATTAGTGATATGATTAATATTAATATTACTATAATAAAAAACAAGAAACTATCCTTCTTTTTTCTTTTTAAATCATATCTGGTATATTTAATTTTTATCACCCCCGCTAATAAAATTTTACTCTTACTTTAATAATATTTTATGCCGGTACTATTTATGATAAATAAAAAAATACCCAACTTAAAAAGTTGGGATAGAATCTATTTTAATATTCTTCTGGCTCCAGCATATCTGGAACTATAATAATCTGCTGAAAGTTCACTTACTGTTATTTTTCCACTTCCTGATGAAGCATGGATAAATTGTCCTCCACCTGAATAAATGCCTACATGGGATACATCTCCATAAGTATTAAAGAAAACTAAATCTCCTGGCTGAAGATTGTTCTTTGATACAGATTGTCCAGCCTCAAACTGTGAACCAGTATAATGATCTAAATTTATACTAAAAGCACCATAGATGTATGCAGTAAATCCTGAGCAATCAAACGAGGACGGACCTGATGCTCCCCAAACATAAGGTTTTCCCATAAACTTATAGGCATAGGATACTACATCGCTTCTTCCACTACTTCCTCTACTTACTGATGTCTTTGAGCCACTTTTAGGGCTTTCTGAATCAGCACTCTTTTTAGGAGTTACTATTACCTTATCTGTTTTTACGCTGGCAGAGCGTACTGCTGTTGCCTTGCTATTGGAATTATTAATTATAGCATCGGCTTTTACATGATTTACTTTGTTTGATCCAAAGATTAAAATAGAAAACATAAATAGAGCAAACAACATGATTTTTTGTTTTGAAAATTTCATTTTTCCCCACCTTTCTTGCTTCCGAAGTTAGCTGACGGGTTCGGGATAAGGCTTCCCTACTTAACATGGCATATGACTATGTTAAGATTAACCCCAAGTATTGGTTCCTCCGTACCTAAGTATTATCTTAGGATTCAGCCTTCTTTTATTATAGAATATGGTTCATAAATAAGTCAAGAATATTTGGTAAATTTTTTAAAATCAGCATTATTTTATGAAACCTCTTGATTTATTCTACGTATTATTTTAGTTAGAGACTAATTATTAGAACCTACTAATATCCTAGTTCCTTTCCAACAATAATAACCTTAATTCTTCCCTTTATCCTCTGCTTTTTCATAACAACATAGTCACAGCAAATTCTATCTTCACTATTGCAATCCATACAATAACCTAGTTTAACACAAGGAGTATTTTTATTTAGCCTTTTGGCATTGGTAGGTGAAGCAATTCTTTTCAACCTTTCTTCAGCTTCCTTTAAATCTTTCACAATTTTATTTACACCAGCAATAATAATAACCTGCTCTGGCCCAAATATCATGGAAGCTACCCTATTTCCAGTACCATCTACATTAAATAATTCCCCTTGCTCTGTTAAAGCATTGGTGCTTGATATGTATGTGTCAGCAAAAAAAGTTTCCCTGAATATTTTCTTACTATCCTGCGGAGTTAAATTGCTTTCATATCTATCTAAAAAATTATATTTCCCACTTCTTAAAAGATCAATAACTCCTGTTTCAAACAAAGTCATTGATCCACCTACAGAGATGGTGGAATTTTCGCTGATTAGCTGTTTTATTTTTTCTATTAGTTCACTTTCATTTTCAACATAAAATCCTTCCATGTTGTTCTTTTTTAAATTTTCAATGGTTCTTTCTACTTTTTTTTCTACATTCCATAAAAGATTTTTGTCCATTATATCACCTTACCCTTCATTTTTAATATAATCATGTCCATATCCTCTCCATTTATATTATAATAATTTTTAGAAATTCTCAATATTTCATAACCATTTCCTTTCCAAAAGTTCATTATTGAGTCACTTTTACCAACAATGGTTGCATAAAAATCCTTTATCCCATATTCATTTTTAACATATTCCATAAGTTTCTTAAGAATCCTGCTGCCAATTCCTTTACATCTTAAATTTTTTTCAATAAAGAAATACCATATCCATGCTTCATTGCTACTTTTAAACTCTAATCTTCCTTTTAATGACCCTATTAATCTATTTTCTTTATTTATTTTTAAAAAAAATTCATTTTCGCTTATATAACATTCTAAAAATCTTTCATATAACTCATCTAATTCCATAGTGCAATTCACTTCATGATCTAAATACCGATTCTGCGAATTAATTAATTCCTGTATGGATACTATATCTTCCTTTTCTAAATTTGACATTTTAATATCATCAAAGGCTACTTTTATATCTAACATATATTCACCTCACTTCTTTTTATTTTTATTCTACATATATTAATAAAAATCCTTTTATTTTTTATATTTGCAAAAACAGTTTCAAATATGTTAGATATTTTAACAGCATCATATAGTACAAGGTTAAAAAAGCACTGTCAATTGTCAACTATCTTTTAAAATTAACCTGTTAAAGAATCACCATTTGAATTTCTTCCATTCTTATACTTATACCAAACAAATTTAATAGATGTATAATCCACTTGTTCTGGCAAAGCCTCTTTTATGGGCTTTAATTTATTTCCACCAATACTTTTGATTGCATCTAATATGATTTCTTCATAATCCTTCTGAATAAAATCATCTATATTAATATCCATTCCTTCGGATAAACATTTAAATAAATGTTCTTCTACAGTTGTATTACTTAAATTTCTTTCTTTTGCAATTTCTTCAACACTTTTTCCTTCTTTATATAAATTATATGTTAATATATGGGTTTTAATTTTAGCCTCTTTATGTGAATCATCTATGTTATCCTGTTGAATTTCATCTTTGATTTCTATATTATTTTCTTGTATATACTTAGCAATTGACTCTAAAAATTTCTCTCCATAAACCTCAGCTTTTCTCTCTCCTATACCCTTAATTTGCAGCAGTGAACTTTTATCCTTAGGCATACGCTCACTAAGCTCTTTTAATGTAGAGTCATGAAAAATCATGAAGGGTGGAACCCCTTCTTCCTGGGATATTTCTTTTCTTAAGTTTTTTAAGATCTCCAATAGCGCATTGTCTGGCTTTGACACCTTTTTAACTTTTGTAATCTTCATAAATACCTTTTCTTTTCCCCTTAACACATCATAGGATTTCGACCTCAGCTTCACAACTGGGTACTTCTCATCTGTAGTTAACAAAAATTCATCTGCTATTAATTTATTTATTAGTGCTACTATATGTCTTTGAGAAAATTCCTTCATTATGCCATAAGTAGAAAGCTCATCTAATCCTGAAGTTAAAACCTTTTTATTTTTTGATCCTTTAAGCACATCCGCTATCATATTTACCCCAAATCGTTCTTTCATTCTATACACACAGGAGAATATCTTTTGAGCTTCTATAGTAATATCTTTTTCTTCCCTCTCATCCTTACAATTACTGCAATTATTACAGTTCTCCATCACATTTTTTTCACCGAAATATTCAAGTATATAGGCTCTTAAGCATTTTGATGTGTAACAATAATCAACCATTGTTCTTAATTTATTGTATTCATAGTTTTTTCTATCTGGAGGCAGATGACTTTCATCTATAAAATACTTCTGAATTCGTATATCCTGAGGTGAAAATAATAATATGCATTCACTTTCTTCTCCATCTCTTCCTGCACGTCCTGCTTCTTGGTAATATGCCTCCATGTTTTTTGGTATATTATAATGTATAACAAATCTTACATTGGATTTATCTATTCCCATACCAAAGGCGTTGGTTGCAACTATTATATCTATATTATCAAAGGAAAAATCCTCTTGAACCTTTCTTCTTTCCTCATCACTTAATCCTGCATGATATACTCCTACTTTATATCCTCTATGGCTAAGCTTATTATACAGAGATTCTGCTTCTTTTCTCGTAGAAGTATATATTATTCCTATTTTCCCTTTATTATTTTCCAAATAATCATATATAAACTTTTCTTTATCTTCTCCTTTTATAACGGTGAAACTTAAATTTTTTCTATCAAATCCTGTTATGAATATTCTTGGATTTTTTAAAGCTAAAAGGGTTATAATATCCTTTTGTACAATTTCCGTAGCTGTAGCTGTAAATGCTGCCACTACTGGTCTCTGTGGTAATTTATTTATAAAGGAAGTAATTTTTGTATAACTAGGTCTAAAATCGTGCCCCCACTGTGATACACAGTGGGCTTCATCCACTGCTACTAATGAAATATGCAGGTAAGCTAAACTGTTACAAAAATCATCAGTTTCTAATCTTTCAGGTGCAACATAAATAATTTTATATCTTCCCATTTCAGCATTATGAAACCTTTCTTTCATCTCTAAACTACTCAAAGAACTATTAATATAGGTAGCTTCTATTCCCAATTCTTTTAAGGAATCCACCTGATCCTTCATAAGAGAAATAAGTGGTGATATTACTATGGTTACCCCCTGCATTAATAAAGCAGGTATCTGATAACAAATAGATTTTCCCGCTCCAGTAGGCATGATAGCTGCAGTATCTTCTTTATTTAAAATACTTTCTATAACATCTTCTTGAGCCCCTCTAAATTCATCATATCCAAAATATTTTTTTAAAACCTCTTTGGCCTTTTCCAATACGTCTCCTCCTTTGAATTATCTAAATTTAATTCTTATGAGCAACATACTTTTATAATACATTTCGATTATACCCTATTATACAACATTTTTTCACTTTTCTTGATAAATGCCAATAATATAACTATAATTGTAATAGGGGTATTTAGATATTTCCACTTAAATATGCTCCATAACAATATATGAAAAATGGATGAAAGCTATAGACGGGAGAGGATAATATGTTTAATATGAACTACAAACCCACAGAAAAAATAGTTTGGCAAGGAAGAATTGATAGTGAAAGCAATTTTGATGCCTTCAGGTGGCACCAATGGATTGAAAATATTGATTTAAGTGATGATGATTTAATTCCATTTACAGGCAAATTAGGTTTCGCTTTTATTGGCTTTTGTTGTGATGAAGGTGTTAGACGTAATGGAGGCAGAATTGGAGCTGCTAATGGACCTATAAGCACTAGAAAAGAAATGGCTAA
Organism: Clostridium liquoris; assembly: GCF_002995785.1. Lineage (GTDB taxonomy): Bacteria > Bacillota > Clostridia > Clostridiales > Clostridiaceae > Clostridium_AO > Clostridium_AO liquoris. Next base: position 109,043 of record NZ_PVXO01000066.1, read on the forward strand.
TTTACCTTGCTGTTTCACAGAGGAAGTTAAGCTTTTTGATGCTGGAAATATATCTTGTGAAAATATTACTTTGGAAGAAAGTCAAGCCCTACTTTCAGAAGCAGTAGAAAAAATACTAAGTTTAAATCTATTTCCAATAGTATTAGGCGGCGGTCATGAAACTACTTTTGGACATTATAATGGTGTTTTAAATTATCTATCCAAAAATAATCCTAAACCAAATATAGGCATAATAAATTTTGATGCTCACTTCGATCTTAGACCTTACCCAAATGGCGGAAATTCAGGAACCATGTTTAGACAAATTGCAGATATATGTGCAGAACGGCATCTAAATTATTCATATTTCTGTATGGGAGTTCAAAAACATAGTAACACCGTTGATTTGTTTAAAACTGCAGATAAACTTGGTGCAAAATACATATTAGCAAGGGATATAACAAATGGCGATCCATGGACTGCTTTAGAGAAATTAGATCAATTCATAAAACACCAAGACCATATTTATATTACAGTTTGTTCCGATGTATTTACCTCAGCTTTTGCACCTGGAGTAAGCGCAACTCAATCCCTAGGCTTAGACCCAGAAAAGGTATTAAAGTTTATTAAATATATATTAAAATCCAATAAAGTTGTAAGCTTTGATATATCAGAAGTTTCACCAAGATTCGACCATGATAATACCACTGCAAACTTAGCTGCGGTAATAATATTTGCATTGGTTGATACTATATCAGAGATACATAACTTGTCCCTTTAATATAAGGGACTTTTTTCAGTAGCTCTTCAATGTAGAAAATAGTTCAAATATAATAAAAAGAGAGGTAATTGTACCTCTCTTAATTGCTAGTAAAATCCAAAATACCGTTGCTCTAATTTTGACACCTATCCTCCGATAGGTGGGTGCCCTCACAGATGATTCTATCGCCTTCAACGCCATATAGAGGTCTCATAAGAAAGTACATATCCACATCTAAATCTTGAACTCCCTTTTTTATAATGTAGGTTCAAAATATAGAGCCATCGAATATTTCAGAAATTATACAATTTTATCTGGTGCGAAGAAGGGGACTTGAACCCCTACGGTCTCCCACACGCCCCTCAAACGTGCGCGTCTGCCATTCCGCCACCCTCGCATTACAACTTTATTATACTATCCTATAGAATATTGTCAATATCTATTTACTGTATAGATATCTATAAATATTGTAATTTACCTTTACTCTCTTTACATATTTATCTGTTTCCTTAAAAGGAATGTAATGGAGGCTTTTCCCATCCTTAGAATGATCATTATCATTTAACCATTTCTGCACATTTCCTCGCCCTCCATTATATGCAGCTAAGACTAAATCAATATTATTATTGAATTCTTTTTTTAAGTCATTCAGGTACCAGCATCCCATCAGAATATTGTATTCTGGCTGGAAGAGTTTATCTACATCATAATCCTTTAACTCCATCTGTTCTGCAATCCAATTTCCTGTACTTGAGGTTATTTGCATAAGCCCATAAGCATTTCTATTAGATACTGCATTAACATTAAAATTACTTTCAGCTTTAATTATTGATGCTACAAGATATGGATCTAAATCATATTTTTTGGAATATGTATATATGTTTTGCGAATATTTCATAGGATATATCATTCTTAATACTTTTGGTACTCCATTATAAATTGCTGTTATTACAAGTACAAATATTATAATCTTTAATAGTTTCTTCAATTTTAATAACCACTCCCTACAAACCATTAATTAGATTAACTAATGTATCTACTTGTGCTTCTGTTTCCGTTAATGTAAGTGTGTTGTCTATTATAAAATCTGCTATTTCTTTTTTTTCATCTAGAGACATCTGTGAATTTATTCTATTCATTACTTCATCCATATTTAATTTATCTCTTCCTTTTATCCTTTTAATTTGAGTATCCATATCTACCCAAACTAAAATTGTAAAATCCATATCTTTATGAATATTTTGTTCTATTAAAGTTGGAGCATCTAAAATACAAGCTTTCTCAGCTTTTTTTTCATGTTCATGAAAGGAAATAATTATTTCCTTTTCTATATAAGGTATTATCATATCCTCATATTTTTTTCTTTTAGCTTCAGAAGAAAAAATATAACTTCCAAATTCTCTTCTTTTTAGATTTCCATTTTCATCAATAAATTCAGTTCCAAATTCCTCTGCAATATTTTTTAGAATGATTGGATATTTATCTAGCACCTGCCTAGCAATTATATCTGCATCTATTATGGGTATTCCCTTTTTGCTTAACATTCTAGATACAGTGCTTTTTCCGCTTCCAATTCCTCCTGTTAAACCTATTCTCAACGTTTTTCTATTGTATGCTTTAAAGCCTTGTTTATTTAAGCTATCTTCCTGAAGTATCCTTAAATCATTTAGCTTCATACCAATTTTCACCTTCATTTATATCAACTTCTAAAGGAACACTAAGAGGCATAACATTTTCCATGGATTCTTTTACAATAGTCTTTACCTCTTCTAATTCGTCTTTATAAACATTTAATATAAGTTCATCATGAACCTGTAGTATTAATGTACTTTTTAAGTGTCTTTTTTCAAGCTCATTATAAACTTTTACCATAGCCATTTTAATAATGTCCGCTGCACTGCCCTGTATTGGACTATTCATTGCAAGTCTTTCCCCTAATGCTTTGATCATCTTTTTAGAGTTGGCTATTTCTGGAATAAATCTTCTTCTATTTAATATTGTGGTGACATACATATCTTTTCCGGCTTTTTTCACTGTATCATCCATATATTTTTTTACATTTGGATATCTTTCAAAATAAGTGTCTATATACTCTTTAGCTTCTTTTCTTGATACTTTGATATCTTTTGCAAGACTAAAATCTCCTATACCATATACAATACCGAAGTTTACTGCTTTAGCATTACTTCTCATGGCAGGGGTAACTTCATCTATAGGAACCCTAAACACCTCTGATGCAGTTTTTGTATGAATATCATCATGATGCTTAAAGGCATTAATAAGATTTTCGTCATGTGCAATATGAGCAAGAACCCTTAATTCTATTTGTGAATAGTCCGCAGACACAATAACAGAATCCTTATCGTTTGGTACAAATACCTTTCTTATCTCCCTACCCATTTCATATTTTATAGGTATATTCTGCAAATTTGGCTCTGTACTTGAAAGCCTTCCTGTAGTAGTTACTGTTTGATTAAAACTGGAGTGAATTTTTCCGTCTTCATCAATTACATTTTTTAGTCCTTCAACATAGGTGGAATAAAGTTTTGTAAGTTGTCTGTAATAAGTGATTTTTTCAATTATAGGATGTTTTCCTTCTAGTGCTTCTAACACTTCTGCATTAGTAGAATATCCCGTTTTAGTCCTCTTAATAACTGGTAAGTCTAATTTTTCAAAAAGAATTTTACCCAACTGTTTTGGAGAATTTATATTAAATTCTTCTCCTGACAGAGAATAAATCTCCTTTTGAACCTTTTCAATTTCCTTTGCAAATTTATCTCCTATATGGGTTAACATATCCTCATCCACCTTAAATCCATGGCTTTCCATAGAAGCTAAAACTGTGGTTAGCGGTAATTCTACTTCATAAAAAAGTTGCCCCATATTTAGCACATTTATTTGATTTTCCAATTCCTTATATACTTCCTTTAATAAGGATGTTTCTCTTATTTTACCTTCATCATCATCATCGTTTATTATAATCTTTAAATATTGTTGGATTATAGTATCTAATTCATAATCCCCCCTAGAGGAATCTATTAAATAAGCAGCTATTTTTGTATCAAATTTTACTCCATTTAAGTCTACACCCATTTTATGGAGTATAGTGTGAGGTATTTTTATATCATGGCATACTTTTTCTATTTTTTCATCTTCAAATATCTTTTTTAGGCATTTTATAGTTTCTTCATGATTTTCATTTAAAATTTTCTGCAAAGAAATAATATAATTTTTTTCTTCAAAGTTAATGAATATTTTTTCTATATAACATTTAGAATATACATTTTCATTTAATATCTGAAATGTAATATATAATTTACTATTTTTATATTCGGAACTTATTACATTAAATAAAGCTTTTAAATCTAATAGACACTCTATAAAATTATATTCTATTTTAATCTCATTATTCTTTTCTTCTACTTTTTCAGAGTGAGGTAATTTATCTAACAAAGACTTAAACTGCAAATCTATAAAAATTTTTTTTACTCCCTCTTCATCATAGTTTTCATTTGATTTTATAGAATCCAAATCTATGTCTATAGGAACTTCTCTCATTATGGTTGCTAGCTTTTTACTAAAAATCGCCTGCTCACTATATTCTATTAAATTTTCTTTTATCTTTTTGCCGCTGATATTATCTATATTTTGAAGAACATTTTCTATACTTCCATATTCTTTTATAAGCTTAAAGGCAGTTTTCTCGCCTATACCAGGAACCCCTGGTATATTATCCGATGAGTCTCCCATTAACCCTTTTACATCTATAAACTGACTTGGAGTAACCCCCATTTCCTCTATCATTCTAGATTTATCATATATTTCTTTTTCTGTTATACCTTTTTTAGTAATTATAACCTTTGTGCTGTCTGAGGCTAATTGAAGAGCATCCTTATCTCCTGTAACAATGTAAACTTCTATTCCTTTCTCCTCAGCAAACCTTGAAAGGGTTCCTATTAAATCATCTGCCTCAAAGCCATCTATTTCAAATATATCAATAGCCAGTTTATGCAAAAGATCCTTTACCAATGGGAACTGTTCTGCTAATTCTTCCGGCATTCTTTTTCTTCCAGCCTTATAGTCTTTATACTCATTATGTCTAAAGGTAGGTGCACTTCTATCAAAAGTACATACTATATAATCTGGAGCTATTTCCTCCTTCATTTTTAAAAGCATGGTAGTAAAGCCATACACTGCATTAGTATGTAATCCCTCATTATTGGTAAGAAGGGGTAATGCGTAAAAAGCTCTATTCATTAAACTATTTCCGTCTAAAATCAGTAATCTTTCTTTTCTTTCCATAAATAATCTCTCCAATCAGATATCTATCTTAAATAAACTGTTCCTCTATAATAATTTATGCTTCTTTTAAGTTCAAAAAACTCATCTGCAGTAAATTTGTTCATAATTTCTCTTAAAATATAAAAAGCTACTACATTTTCTAGCACTATAGAAGCTGGTATTACAGCAGATACATCTGAACGTTCATATCTGGTGCTAGTTTCTTTCTTTTTTCTTAAATCAACAGTACCTATATCTTTCTTTATAGATGGTATAGGTTTTATATATACTTTTATTTCTATATTTTCACCATTTGATACCCCTGCCTCTATTCCACCACAATTATTTGTCTTTCTTTTAATATTTCCATTTTCATAGATAATTTCATCATTAAAGGTGCTGCCCCTTAAATTCAAATCTAAACCATTGCCAAATTCTATAGCCTTTACTCCTTGAACAGACATGATACCATAACTTAATATAGCATCTAATTTTCTATCCCATTGTGAGTAACTGCCAACCCCTATAGGAACACCTTTTATTGAAAGAAATACACTTCCTCCTATAGTTTCTCCCTGTTCTTTACAAATATCAATCTTTTTAATAAAGCCCTTTTCTACTTCTGCATTATAACATCTAACTGGGCTCTTATTTATTTTTCCATATATGGTATCATCATAGATATCCACTGCATCATCATAAAGATTTCCTAAACTATGTACTTTACTTCTTATTTCTATACCTAATTCTTTGAGTATTTCTTTGCATAGAGCACCCACTGCTGTTCTTATGGAAGTTTCCCTAGCAGAAGTTCTTTCAATAGTGTCCCTTATATCACCAGTACCATATTTAAAATATCCAACTAGATCCCCATGACCTGGTCTAGGTACAACTATTTTTTCCTCTGACTTTGGTTCCTTGCCAATTATTTCTTTCCAATTTTCGTAATCCTTATTGTATATCACCATAGTTATAGGATTCCCTGTAGTATTTTTCCCTCTTACACCTGATAAAAATTCTACTCTATCCTCTTCTAAGTTCATCCTTTCTCCTCTACCATAGCCACTTTGTCTTCTTTTCAGTTCATTATTGATAAAATCTATGTCAATATTAAAATTTGAAGGTATTCCATCTATTATAGATATCATAGCCTTTCCATGAGATTCACCTGCATCTAAAAACCTAAGCATATTTATCTCTCCCATTTGAAATAATAATTTATATATACTATTTTACATATTATTTTACTATAAATCAGCTTTTTATTAAAATTAATGATTTTTTATAATTACAAATTCTATTTTCTCCTTTTATAGACTATTATAAGCCATTATAAGCCGTTATAAGCCTTCAAAATCATTTTTTATATTACTTTTTTTTACTTTCTTTTTTAATCACATTGTTTTACCCCACTTTGCAATTTGATTATTGTGCATTTTTTCACTAAATTATAAATATTAAATAAATCTTTGGAGGCACGACTATGAATAAACTTCAATATGAAAATACAAATAATATACCTGTTTTTAAATGTAATCTTTGTGGTCATTGTTCAGGAATCCTAGAAGCCACATCCTATACAAATATAAAGAATAGAGGCTGTTGCTGGTATTTCCCTAAATATAACTTAGTGGATATAAAAAATATTATAACCATAGGAAAAAAGAATTTTATATATGTTTTATTAAATATGAAAAATACTGTTATTAACAAATATAATATTGAGGTGAAAGGAACCTTTGATGAAGAAAAGTATTTAGAATTTATAAAGGGAAATCCTAATAGCATAGAAGATAATTTTGATCCTAAATTATTTTTTAAAGTATGTGCTTTTTCTAGACCAGATGGATGTCATCTAGATTTTAGTTTAAGACCACATCCCTGCAACCTATATCTGTGCAGAACGGTTGTAAGTTGTTGTGGGGAAGTGTATAAAAATTATTCTCGTGAAAGAAAGGATTATTATGCCTACTGTAATTATTTTGATGAGAGCATTAGGCAAATTCTAACGGAGAAAAAGGTTAATCTACAATCAGATCCTTTTAAAGCTATAGAAATAATAGAGGACTTCCAAATGCCACCTTTTGGCGGAGGGAACTTCGAAAGCATTGAATTTTTCCCACATAATTATGGTAAAAAAGTAGGTTAGTGATAATCACTAATCTACTTTTTCTATAGTATTTCTATATTGACAGGTTCAATCAATACTATAGAAATTTATCTTGACTTATATTGGTCAATATGTTATTATTTTTTTAGCACGAGCCGGAGTGGTGGAATTGGCAGACGCAACGGATTCAAAATCCGTCGTTGGTAACAACGTGCGGGTTCAAGTCCCGCCTTCGGCACCATTTATATATCTATGTTAAGAGCACTTTGGATTTATATTCCAAAGTGCTTTTTTCTTGTCTTTGCTAACATACTTTAACTTCTATAACTCCATCCCATTAAGTATATCTCTAAGCTTCTTCAATTCATCTGCAGTAAGGGTTACACCCTTTCCCATCTTCTTATGCTCTGCATCCCAGTCTCTTAAATCATACTTTGGCTCTTTATCGTTCCAAGAAATTAAGTTTAGTTCTTTCTTCCAGCCTTTTGGGGATTCTGAAAGAGCACCGACGCTTTCTTTGATTTCAAATTTTATTTCTGTTACCATTTTTATAAACCTCCGTATTATAAAAACATTTGTTGAAGTAAGTCTCTTTTCCCATTGGTTTAGTTATTGAGGTTTCCCCTGTTCTTTTTCAATCTTTTAATCTAATACTAGTCCTTGCTGATATTCTCTCCCTACGTGAAAAAATCTTTAATCATTATTAATTCTTAACTATTAATTGTATTTTATTTCTCTCCCATATACCCAATTCTTTCAATTATATTCTCCTTTAGCTTTTCAAACGCCTCGGCATACTGCTCTTTTATATTCTCACAAATCTCTATAGCATTGCTTTCATTATACATATGAGATATAGAGTTCCTATCCATAAGCATATTCATCCATAGTTTTTCGTCTTGAATTATTCCTGCTGAAAATGCTTCTTTCAATACTGATTTAGGAGAATTTAACCCGATTAACCCCTCATCTTCAAATACATCATTATTTAAGTAGCTCTTATAGTATATATACTCTCCTAGTTTTAGTGCTAAACCTTCATTGTTATAGTTTGCATAAGAGTTCTCAACTGTATTAATAAACTGTAATTTCTTTAGCACTGCATCACTTACAACGCCCTGTCCGATATAGCTCCTGTACCTCCAATAACATAAATATTAGGATTAACAGACTGACTCTTTATGAAACTTTCAACATTATCCGAAATTGCTTCCTTTCCAACAAGTATTATAGGTCTTTGGTTTCTAGCAGATACCGCTGCTATAGATAATGCATCTGGAAAGTTTTCTCCTGAAGTAATATATAAATCCTTGTTAGGTACTGAGTAATCTATACCCAAATTCTTTGCAATCTCAATTGATGTAGCATATCTGTCATTCCCACCAAATCTTTCAATTGACACTGCCGCCTGCACTTCTACCGGTAAAATAATAACCATGACAAATAGAAATATTGTTGATAATAATAGTTTGATTTTTTTCATCTCAGGTACTCCCCCTATTTTAAAATATCTGACACTCTTTCATAATATATTTAAGCCATCAATTATTCAATTGGTAATGTTATCCTTAAATAATAAAGTAGTCATCGGATAAAAATTGATCTATAGGAATTAAATAGTGTGATATTTACAAAATATGCTATAATTGATTGAAAGATAAATAGTAATTTAGAAAGGGGCAGCATATGGAATATTATTCACAAAAAGAACTTGAAGGTGCGTTAAAACTCATATCTTCTACTATTAGCAAGTGTGAAAAAATGCAATTAAAATTTGAAGAGGGTACATCACAATATTCTCTTTTAAAGAACAGAATTAAGGCATTGTATGCTTCAAAGGACTTCATAGAAAATGAAATATCGAATTTGTAGATAAGATTTGGATAAGGACTATTTATATTTTTGAAATAAGGGGAAAATATTATAGATATACAACATGTGGGAAGTACATCGATTAAGAAAGTATACGCTAAACCGACACTCGATATTGCAGTTGTATTGAAATCATTTGAAGTTATGCTGACTTCTTCATTATAATCACAAGCATATCCTTCTCCCATATTTATCCACAAATATGTTATAATTAATTCGTACCAGTAAGATAGTAGGAATTTTTATTATAGGAGGTTAAGTATGAATAAAGAGTTTTATGTTGGATGGGGAACCTTAGCACTGATTAATGCGGGGCTTGCTCAAGGTAAAAACAGATCTGGTCTTAATTGGTTTCTGCTGTCTTTGCTCCTCGGACCAATAGCAACCTTTTGTCTAGTTACATCTGATAAAAAATAAAGGTTTTACATGGAATTAGTATTAGATGTTTTTATCCTAGGTGTATAACTTTATACAAAAAAACACCTGCAATACAGGTGTTTTCATCAAAACCTAAATATTAAAAAGCTCATCACTTTGCCATAATTGATTTTATTGCATCCTTTATTTCCTCATAACCAGTACATCTGCAAATATTGGATTGCAGCCACTGCTCTATTACATGATCATTTGCATCAGGATGTATATTAGCTAAGGCATGACAAACCATCAAAAATCCTGATGTACAATATCCACATTGAAAGCCCCAATTATCCACAAAAGCCTTTTGTATTGGTGCATTTTCTAAACCCTCCACAGTAACTATTTTTTTACCTATTGCCTCAACTGTCAGCATTAAACAAGATTTTACAGGCCATCCATCTGCAAGAACAGTACATGCGCCGCAATCTCCATTTTCACATCCTGGTTTAGCCCCTGTAAGCCCCAATTCGTTTCGAAGGGTATATAGTAAAATGTCTGATGGCTTTGCAGCAACTTCCCTATCTTCTCCATTTATATTTAATGTTATTATTGATTTACCAGAGACTTTTAGCATTGTTTATCCCTCCAGCTTCTCTAAAACTTCTGTAAGCATTTTTTGCAGCATAAATTTTCTAAAGTCAGCGGATCCAGCTAGATCACTTAATATGGAATCTGGTATGTTATCTATTATATTGTTAATCTTCATGTTATTTTGCAAGCTAGTATCATTTAAATAATCTTCAATTAAAGAAGATCTAAATGGATAGCTGCAAACTCCACTAAAAGCTATATTTATTCTATCATTATCCTTAAGTGCTGCCAGTGTAGTTAATGGATAATCTATTTTATCACTTTTAGTTCTTTTTACATGCAGATATGGTAGTGAAAGAAAATGACTGTCTATTAATATATTTACTATAAATTCTCCATGGCTAAGCTTTATTCTTTGGTCAAATATATCACTTAATAAAACCTGCCTTCTCCCATTTGAACCTCCTATAACCACTTCACTATTGGATACTAAAAGGGGCAGCACAGACTCCTTATATATAATTGTTCCTGATATATTTCCTCCAAGTGTAATCTTATCTTGTATAGTATGGTCTGCAATTCTTTGAACTGTTAAGCCTAGTAATGGAAATAAATTTGCTTCGGCAATTTGTGTAAGTGTAACAGCGGAACCAATAACTAGTTTATTATCCTTTAACCCCTGAATATTACATTCAGGAATTCCTTTTATATCGATTACTGCTTCGGTGTATACATTATAAGCCCTTGACATACTTATAATTTCAGTTCCGCCACCATAATACAAAGGCTTCTTTCCTTTGCCACTTAATTCGGTATATAGCTGAATAGCTTCTTCAACGGTTTCAGGTTTATAATATTCAAAATCAAAGGGTATCATATTTTCCTCCCGTCTTAGCCTTCCATATTACCTCTGGTGTAATAGGCAGTTTATCAAATTCATAATCAGCTGCATGAGAAATAGCATTTGCAAATGCAGCTGGGATTGCTATTATTCCATGTTCAGCCAATCCACGTGCTCCAAAAGGTGCATCAATCTGAGGTGTTTCAACAAAATCAATTATATATTCTGGATTTTCACCAAATCTAATTGGCTTATAAGTTCTTAGTGTAGTGGTTTGCAACCTAGCATCATTATCATATTCAAAGGCTTCTCTAGTTGCTATGCCAAGTCCCATATTTGTTCCTCCCATTAACAGTCCCCTTGTTGTTTTAGGGTTAATTACTTTGCCTGCATCTATAACAGTAATGGCTTTTAAAAGCCTATATGTAAACTTATTAGGATCGTATTCAACCTCAACTGCTTGAGCACCCACAGTCCATGCTGGCCCAGGTTTACCTTTTCCTGTTTCTTCATCTATGTCAGTAATATGACTCATTATAAAGCTTCCCCGAGCGATTATTTGTCCGTCAACTGCAAGACCATTAGGATGTTTATATCCTCTGGCTAAATCCTTGAATGAAACATATATTTCTGGATCTTGCTTCAAATACACCCTTTCTTCTTCAACCGCTAAGTCTTCTGGTGGAGATTTCATAACAGCAGCTGCTAAGCTTTTTAACTGCCTTATAAGATCTTCAGCAGCTCTAAGAACTGCTCTACCTGCCATAAATGTTGTCATACTTGCAACAGTTTTCCAATGTTCCGGTGAAACTTGAGTATCTACCCCCATAAATACGTGAATTCTACTCACATCCATTTTTAATTTTTCAGCAAGTATCTGAGCTAAAGTAGTCTTTGTAGATGGTCCAATTTCAACTGCACCGGTGTTAAGATTTATGCTTCCATCTGTATTAAAAGTGAGAAATGCTCCAGAAACAGCATCCGCAGGCGAATCAGATGTTTTCCAAAAACATCCCATTCCTTTTGCCTTTATCATACCATCCTCTGTTTTTATTACCTGACCCTCATCCCATTTTGCTAATTCCTTTAATTTTGTCAAACAATCTTCCAGTTTACCTATATTACTTAAAGTTGTTTTTACTTGTGTTGGTGTATACTGACCAGGTTTTATAGCATTTCTAATTCTTAATTCTAATGGATCAATTCCAAGCTCTGCTGCTAACTTATCCATCATTCTCTCCATGCAGAAAGTATACTCCGTATGACCAAATCCACGATAGGATGTAACATATGTATGATTAGTATAAACGCATATTGAATCACACCATATATTTTCAATATTATATGGTCCGGAACAATCTACCGCCATAGACTTAGCCATACGTGGACCAGTATCTGTATAAGCCCCGCTATCAACCATATATTTAGCTTCAAGGACTTTAATTATTCCATCTTTTGTTGCACCTAGTTTTAAATTTGCCTCAATCCCAATTCTACATGGTGAGGTTTTAATATCCTCTTCTCTTGAATTGGCTATAGTAACTAATCTGCCATTAACAGCCTTAGAAGCAAGATATGCAATAAACTCCAGCTGAACAGCTGCCTTGCCCCCAAATCCTCCGCCTACAAATGGTACTTTAACAATTATATTTCCTTCTGGTATATTATAAATCTTACTTAGACGCCTTTTAACAGAATAGGGAGCTTGCGAAGAAGTATAGATTATTATCCTTCCGTCAGGCATAATTTGTGCTCTCACATTTCGAGTTTCCATTGCTATATGGTCTGACTGTGGAATGGAAAAGCTCCCACTTACTATAACTTCACTTTCTGCCCATGCTTTTACCGCATCACCTTTTCTTATTTTAATTCTGTCTGAAATATTAGTATTTAGCTCAGGATACACATCCTCCACTGTATGTTTATACTGAGCTATATCTTCATGTATAAGGGTGGCGCCTGGCTTCAAGGCTTCACTTATTGAGTTAACAACAGGTAAAGGCTCATATTCTACATTTATTAGCTTTAAAGCCTTCATTGCTTCCTGCTCGCTGTTTGCAATTACAACTGCAACAGGCTCGCCATAATAACGAACCTTATCTCTTGCTATTGGAGGTCTGTCTTCTATTACTGATCCAGTAAGCACGGGAAAATAATCTCCTGTTATTACCGCTTGAACTCCTGGAAACCTTTGGGCTTCAGATACATCTATTGATTTAATTTTTGCATGTGCGTACCGACTTGTAAGCATTTTAGCATGTAAAATACCAGGAAGCTGTGTATCATCAGTATATTTTGCTGCTCCTGTGACTTTATCAAAAGCTTCTTTTCTTGGTATACTTATACCAATTCCAATTGTATCACTCAAATATTTCTACCCCCTTGAAAAAAATATGTATTAGCTCATATTTAAACTATAAATTTATTTTTCACATATATTCCATAATTTATTCATGCCAAAGGAAATCATATTCCAGCTATGTATATATTAAGACAAATTAGGGACAGGATGAACCCGCCCCTAATTTCTATAAATATGCCACATTGCATTGTTTCTACCTCTAGCAAATACATCAGTTCTATTTGGTCCCCAAGATACTGCTGCGGGTTCCGATGTTATATTTCCTCCAAGCCCCCACCAGTTACTCCAACGAGATCCATTCCATGACATAGTAATCAATTGATTGTTCAATCCTCTAGCAAATACCTCAAGCCTGTTAGATCTTCTAGAAGAAACTGCAGGACCTGAAGTTAATCTTCCGCCAAGATCTTCCCATCTGCTCCAACGTGAGCCATTCCACCATAAATGATATAGACGATTACCTTGACCACGCGCAAATACGTCAATCCTATTGTTTCCCCATGAAACAGCAGCTGGTGAAGATGTTAGCCTTCCTCCAAGGCTTTCCCAATTGCTCCATCGAGATCCATTCCACCATATATGCCAAAGAGCATTATCTGTACCTCGTACAAAAGTATCAAGCCTGTTAGGTGCCCATGATGAAACAGCAGGTGAAGAAGTTAAGGCACCACCTAGACTTTCCCAACTGCTCCAGCGAGAACCGTTCCAGAATATATGCCACATAGCATTATCTGTACCTCGTGCAAATACATCAATCCTATTGTTTCCCCATGAAACGGCAGCTGGTGAAGATGTCAAGCTTCCTCCAAGGCTTTCCCAATTGCTCCATCGAGATCCATTCCACCATCTATGCCAAAGAGCATTATCCGTACCTCGTACAAAAGTATCAAGCCTGTTAGGTGCCCATGACGAAGCAGCAGGAGCTGAAGTTAAAACTCCACCAAGATCCTCCCAACGACTCCACCCGCCGCCAGGAAAAGGAAGGACAATTATATTTCCTATATTAGATCCTTGTGGATTATTAAAGCTGCGATTAACCGTTTCTCCATGTATATCTGCTTCTTTCAAGTTATGAATACTTCTCATTTCCTCATTTAAATATGGACAATTAAATTGGTGCATACAGTAAGTACAATAAAAAAAATCATTATTATACATTGAAAACCTCCTTATATTTTTGTTTCTGCTTAAGACCTCACAATTATATTTTATGATTGAAATCACAAAGTGTTACAATAACAAAAATATCAATAGTGTAATTTAATAGCTTACTGTAACATTTTTAACAAAAAATACATAATATATAAAAAACTTATAATAAAAAGGAGCTATTATGCATAATTATTATTTTCGTGCTGATATAATATATCCAAGCATTGTGTCTTACGCACGTGGAGATGTAAATGGTGATAATATACCTGATAATGTATATTTAACTGGTATAAAGACACCCTCTAGTCCATTTACTCAAAATATTACGCTTATAATACAGGATGGATTTACAGGCAGATTTACTAGAATACCACTAAAAGAAAATACAGGATATAACCCTAATGTATTTTTAATGGATTTTACTGGAGATGGGATAGATGATATTCTAATAAGCATTGATACAGGCGGCAGCGGTGCAATTATGTACCATTACATTTATTCCTTTGTGGGAAATAAACCGCAATTATTGTTTGATTTTGATGTGTACAATAATCAATACACATATGATGTTACTTATAAGAATAACTACAAAGTTGAAGTTATCAGCAATAAAAATAATAAAAAGTATATTATAGACATATCTAATAAAGGATCAGATTACTTAAATGAAATATACGATGAAAACGGAAATCTTAAGGAGCCAATTACTGGATTTGTAAACCCTCTAAGTGGATTGTATCCTGTAGATTTTGATTACGACAAAGTATATGAACTATTGGCCTATCAAAAAATAGCTGGAAGATATAATGCAGATTCTTTGGGATATGTTTTAAATACTTTGAAATGGGAAAATAATATGTTTGTTTTAGATAATCAATTTGTAGCTATTTGGGGTTCAGAATTATAAATTTTCATATTATTTTTAGATCTTAATAAAAAGGAGTGTTGCTATAACACTCCCTTTTAATAATTTTTTGTTTATCCAATATTTAACTACATGGTGAAGTATAGTTAGCTATTACTTTAACATTTACATCCATTGGTGAACATAAATCACTAACAGGAAGTATGAATGTAAAAGCTCTTCTTACATCTATACAATGTCCTGGATCTGGGCATCCGCAGTTAATACTCTTATTTTCAGTAATTACATTTCCGCTTTCTGTTCCCAGGGTTCTATCTTTCATTGCTATAAAGGTATCTGATTTATAAGCTAATATTCTTCCTGATCTATCTGTTACTATGCATCCTAATGTTATTTCTTTTCCTGGGCAAACATTTACTACTACTACCCTTACCCTTAACAATCTAGACACATCTTCAAGACTAGGATCTAGTGTAACAGTTCTGCAAAGCTCACAAGCATTAAAGTGTACATTTGCACTAGCTGAAGATCCATCCCCTTGATAAAAGCTTAATAATTCATAATTTTTATCTACTATTTCTTTAGTATCCTTAGTATACTCAATTTTACTCATTCATAGCACCCCCATTTTTTAAATGTATTGTTTTATTACATCTTTATTACATTATATTAAGGGGTACGATTATTTGTTACCACTATTTCCATCCTGATTCAAAATATTGTCCTTTCATATTCATATCGTATTCAATTTCTATATCCACATCATTATTTTTAACAGGCATACTGAGTTTTGTAGTTTCTTCTCTAGGCTTATCAATTTTATTTATCTTTTCTCTCTTAGGTATGACCTCTACTTCTTCATATTTGTTTATATTGCTGGTATAAATAGGGCATACTAATAATAAAAGTGAAATAAAAAAGCCTGTATTATTTTCTTCGGTTACAATAGCATCCTCAATAAAAACTTTAGTAGTTATATCTCTATTGCTTGTATTATTTATTGGCAATGAACATGAGAAATGTTTATAGAATTCTATAGTATTAATAGGTTTAGATGCCTCATCAGCAACATAAACTATTTTTGTTGTTATAATGCCATGAAGAAAAGCTTTATTTTCTCCTTGAGTATATATTACCTTATTTTCTACTACTTCCGTATCAAAATAAACTTGCAGAGGAGTTTCAACTTTAGGCATGTGTTCTGATAAACTAATTCCAAAGGTTTCACATATTTCTTTACGCGGATACTGTAAATCATAAGAATTTAAATTTTCCTGAGTAATAACACCTGATATTTCTATATCATTAACTTTCATATTTTACTCCTTTTCATTATAATTACTAAAAATTTAATACTAATATTTTTTTATTAACATTATAAAACTACTGGAGCTACATATACCCTTGTTTCCAATATTAATTGTTTTGGATCTAATATTTTTAATTGCAATTTATCCACTGGTACATAAACATTTTTTACTTTAATGTCATTATAATTATATGATAGCTCTGTTGAAAAAGGTATTTTATACTTCAATTCATGAACTTCTTTATCCGAATCACTTGCTAGATAGTTAATATCTATATTCCTAAAACCTATAATATTTACCTTACAGCCTTTATCTAGCTTTGTTTTTTTAAATGTTTTTATACTAATTCCTATGTTTACACTTAATATCTTAGATACCTCATAAGGCATATATGATAACCTAAGAATATTACTTTGTTCTATCTTTGAATGAGGAATATTCCTTAAGTTCCTAGAAACCTTTTCTGAAGCTGTCAATCCATTAACTGCAATATTGTAATCCTTCACTTACTTTCCCCCTAACCATTCTTAATATTATATACTATGTTTCATTACAATAAATTGACCTCTTTCCATTAAAAAAGGAGTGTTATTTTAAACACCCCTAAATTTTATAATTCAACTATATAAGGATCACTGGTTGTAGATATCATATCTTGTGGCAGCATGGTTTCAAATGTTCCATTTGCCACATTTATCATTACTATGGTTTTATTAATAAAGATTTTTGTAAGGCATAAAATATTGATTCCTTGGGTCATTATATAATATGCAAAACCTTTATTGAATAAATGGAAATTCAGTGATATAATTAATAATAAATATCAATAGATATTTATTATTAATTATATTCTGGAAGCTTTATTTATGAAAAAACTTTATCAAACTTCATTTTTCTATTTAATATTAGGCTTAATTGGAGGGGTTTTTTATAGGGAATTTACTAAACTTAATAATTTTAATGGAATTACAGCCTTAAAGGCACTTCATCCTCATTTCTTGGTTTTAGGTTTTTTATTTTTTCTTATATTAACTTTAGCTTCCTTTAAGTTAAATTTATCTCAAATTAAAGGTTTCAACAAATGGTATGTAACCTATAATATTGGATTACTATTTACAGGTATTACTTTTTTATGGAGAGGGATTTTACAGGTACAAAGTTTGGACTTTAAAGGATTAAATCATATAGCTGGACTAGGACATACTATATTAGGAGTATCCTTAATATGGTTTATGATTATACTCAAAAAGGCTTTAGAACAAAAAAACATGTAGTCCTTGCTGACTGCATGTTTTTCAGATTAAATAAAGCCCTTAATAGTTTCTGCTCTCTTATATGCCTTTCTTGTAACCTCTTTTGGGTAGCCAATATACTCCAAAAGCCTTATTGCATTTCTTGTTTGAGAAACCCCAACTTTAAGCTTATAATCAAATTTTAGCCCATTTTTATTATCAACATCCTCACTAAAATAATAAAATTCATAAATATCCTTTAAAATATCTACTAGCTCTCTATCATGGGTAGCCACAATAGAAACAGTTCTTCCATTATGCAAGTAGGATAATATTTCTGCTGACATAGCTATTCTCTCTATAGGGTTTGTTCCTCTAAATATCTCATCTATAGGACAAAATACAGGTAGATCTTTTTTTAGAGCATTAACTATCCTAAGTATTCCTTCAGCCTCAGCCATATAGTAGCTTTTTCCTTTTGCCAAATCATCATTAGGACTAATTGAGGATACTATATTAAAAAATGAAGCTTTATATTCCTTTGCTAATGCAAAATAAAAGGTTTGTGCCAACATTATATTTATCCCTAACATTCTTAAAAAAGTTGATTTACCAGACATATTTGTACCAGTAAGTACTATACCTTTATCTTTAATACAAATAGAATTTGCTACTGGATTATCTAAAAGAGGATGAATTCCTCCTTTAATGCTTAGTAAAACCTCCTTTGTAAATGTAGGCTTCACATAAGACTGCTTTAGATTGTTCTGGTAGCCAGAAATAGATACTATTGCTTCTAATTCACCCAGAATATAAAATATATTCATTAAATATTGTTTTTTCTCTTTTAAAACCCCTGATATTCTATAATAAGCACATTCCTCTATAAGAAAAATTAGAGACACAACTTCAAAAAATCCTCCCCATGCATCTGTAAGTCCTATTAATATTGTACTTCTATTAATATCCTTAACATGTTTAAAGTTATCCTTTATCTCCTGTATATATTCTTTAATATCATCATTTTTTATATTAGATACATCTTTAGCAGCTATTATTATATCCCTTAAATATATTATTCCACGGGATTTAATGGTATTCTTCTCTTTGTAATTTATAATCATATTTAAAGCAGTAGAACCAAATATCATTAAAGCATACTTTTCATCTACAAATGCAGTCAAGAGAATAGCTATTATAGGCACTACTTTACCCAATAAGGTATACAAGTAATATTTAAATTTATTTACCACAAGCTCACTTTCTATCATATCTAAAAAAGTATTCTTTGTATCCCTGCCTAATTGAAAGAATATACATAAAAGCTTTTCTCTTAGCTTTGCATCGCCTTTAAATAATTGGACTAACTTATCCCTATTTTTTAACTTTTCTTCATCTCTTAATGGATTTCTCAGCATATAGTATAGAGCTGACTCTCCTAAGGTACTATAGCCTCTATCTAGCTTTTTATAAACCCTATCCATATCCATATCATTCCAAGTTTCATCATCAACGGTATACTCTTCTTTCTTACTCATATCAAAAAACTTTTTTATGTTTGCAAAATTTCTATTCTTTTCAACATCCTCTTTATATTCTCTTCTTACAATGTCTAGAACTGCTCTTTTATTCAATGTTTTTCCCCTTTCAATCTAAAAATTTTTGCTATGGATATTATAACACATAACATAACAGCTAATATGTACAATTAATAAATAAAAAATAGGTTAACACAAAAAAAATATGCTTAAATCTCATGACTTAAGCATATAGAACATATAAAAATTTCTAATTATTTTCATTTTAATATATGCACATTTACATATTCTACTCCCCAATCGCGAGCTTCTCCTTCAGTGTTAAAGAAAACATCTATATAATTTCCTTTTACTGCTGAACCTTCATCAGCTGCTATAGCATAACCATAACCTTCAATATAGAGGTTTGTCCCTAAAGGAATAACTCTTGGATCCACCGCCACAGTACTATATCCATTTGGATTTCTCACGGCTTTTCTTCCTGAGGAAGTATATGTATTGCCCCCTCCTTTAGCTGCGGAATAAGCAGTAGCTTTTACCTTAATTGCATTTGAGCTAGCATGAGATGTAGTTCCCCTTGAGCTAGTATGAGATATAGTTCCCCTTGAAGCAACTACTGGTGATAAAGTCCCCTGTGCAATAACTTTTTCCTTAGGTTTTTTAGTAACGACTTCTTTTATAATCTTTCTTCCAACCTCTTTACCATTTTCATAAACTATACTTGTAGTAATCTGTTTTTCACCTTTCTGTCCTTCTTCTAGAACCTTGCTTTTAGATTTTAATAAATTATCATCTTTCTTTACAATGGTCTTGAAATCAATAGGAGCATAAGTTGTGCTTGTTTTTGTATCAACTCTTGTTATTTTAATATCCATTCCTTCACATAATGCTTTTTCTATTCCTGGAGAAACTTTATCTTCAGTTTTTAAAGCTATTTTTTCTGTTTTTAACAATGATCCAATATTATCTTCTGCTGATTTTATATTTAATTCTTTATTATCCACATAAACTTTAACATTTACAGCTTTTTTTATATTTATAGTATCATTTTTAGCTATTTTTGATTTTAAATCTTTATCAATTTTATCTTTTTGGCCTAGTTCTATCTGTTGGCTTTTTAAAACCTTTTCAACAGTACTTTTGTAAGTAGTAATTTTCTTTTCTTTGCCATCTACAGTTACTGTAATATTTTTTCTTGTTGAACCTACAAATATAATTAGTACAAAAATTGCTGCAATAATTACAAGCTGAGCTTTAGATTTTTTTGTTTTACTCTTCATAAAAAACTTTTTAAAGTTAATTATAATCTTCATCTCCCCTCTGTGATTATATATGGAAATAATACCCTTAAAATTAACTTTTGTCAAATTTAAATTATTACAAGAGAATGAGAGAGCTAATACTCCCTCATTTTTAATTGTTAATTGATTAAAATTTCGCCGTAATTTCCTTTTGTATTCTTCTTATATCCTTTTGTCTAAGTTTGGTTTCTTTTCTTATCTCATCTAAGGTTTTTCCATCTATCAACATTTGCCTTGCTTTTAGTTTTAATTCTTCAATATTTCCTTCCAACATTTCTCATCTTCCCTCCTGTAAACTAATCTAATTCTTTAGCTTTAGGATCCTCAAAAACTGCTCTTGAGCTTTCAGATTGTGGATCATGCTTTATAGTCTTTTTTCTAAACTTGCCATCATGCTTCCTATTATTTTTAGTGCTTCTCATTTTATTAGGCATAAGAACAACTCCTTTCTCTATTTATTTTTTCTAAAGAAAGAAGTTTTATTCTCTATATAAAATTCTGTTTTTTATAAATAAAATTAATTCTAGTATTTTAGCATCTCTTCCTTGTATCTGGAAGAAGTATCACATCTCCTACTTTTACTTCCTTTAAAAACTTAATAGGTATATTTATTATTACTCCATCCTGTCTTCTACATATGAAATATTCTCCTTCTATATGCTCTATTACAGTTTCCATGAGCTTTATGCCTATTCCTTTCTTATTTATTATACTATTATCTTTTTTAATGTAATAATATATTAGAAAAAGTGAAGAATAAGAGTCCTCCACTTTTTCTTATGTATGCTTATGTAGTCTAATTCCAAATGGAATTTTAATTTAAATAACTTTCTATATGTATATCCTTATTCTTTATATTCTTTGTAAATCCACTATAAAAATCCTCAAAACTTTCACAGGAAGTATTATATTCGCTGAAAATATCATCATACCCATCCACAAAATCTTCATATACATCTTTCAAATATTCATCTACCACTTTACTTACTTCTTCTGGTGTCATTTGTTCTATATTATATCCATTTATCTGGAGTGAGCTTAATATTTCCTCCGCTAGCTTTATTACTTCATCCTTATCTGATATCATCCTTTACACACCTTTCTATTATGTTATTTAAATTATTCTATATTAGTAATATAATTTCCTGCTTTTTAAAAAATTAAAAATACTGAATAGACAACTATTTCTATATTTCAGGGAACCATATACTAATTTCTCTTTTGGCATTTTCAATACTATCAGATGCATGTACTAAATTCCTTTCTTTACTTAACCCATACTTTCCTCTTATACTTCCCATATCTGCTTCTATAGGATCTGTAACTCCATTTATCTTCCTAACTATCTTAACTGCATTTTCCCCCTCTATCACCATAGCCACTATCTTACCATCAGTTATATAGTCTATTAAGCTATTGTAATAATCTCTTCCTGCATGCTCCACATAATGAGCTTCAGCAGCTTTTTTATTTGCTTTAATCATTTTAAGAGCTGAAATATTTAAGTTCTTTCTTTCATAAAAACTTATTATTTCTCCAATTAATTTTCTTTCAACTCCATCTGGTTTTATTAGTACAAGGGTTTTTTCCATATAGGCTCTACCTCACATTCTTTAGTAATTTAAATATATATTAATTTTAATATCATTATACCTTATATTTACTTTTTAATAAATATTTTCTATAAAATAAATAAATTTAATTTATAACAATTTATTTTTAACCATAATGAGGTATTTTTATAATTAGGCATAAATTTAGAAATCGTTGCCCAAAAATCTTTAGAATAATAGTATTTTAAATCAGCCTGAAGCTTGGATAAATTCATATTTGCACTTCCTTTATTGTTATGCAGTTTTTTGTTTAATTTTTATATAATAACAAAAAATAATACATTATTACTTTATATGATATAATAATTAGTAAAATTATTAAAATAAGCGAAAAGGAGATACCAATGAAAAAATCTAATAAAGATGCATTTATAATCGGATTAGCGCTTTTTGCTATGTTTTTTGGTTCAGGTAATTTGATCTTTCCACCATACCTGGGCAAAGCTGCAGGATCAAAATATTTTATATCTATAATTGGTTTTATAATGACTGGAGTTGGATTGCCTTTGATGGGTATTCTAGCTTGTGCAAAAATAAATGGTACCTTTAAAGATATGTCTCTTAGAGTAGGAAAGGTATTTTCTATTATTGCTACTACTAGTATTGTACTTGCTATAGGCCCAATGCTTGCTATACCAAGAACCGCTGCCACTACATATGAACTTAGCGTTCATCCCATATTCCCTAATGTAGGCATTGTACCATCTATAATAATATATTTTATTATTAACTTAGCCTTTGTTCTTAAGCCATCTTCAATAGTGGACAACATTGGCAAGATATTAACTCCTATTCTTCTATTACTACTATTAACTATAATAGTTAAGGGAGTTATTAGTCCTATAGGCACTATAGTAAACACTAATTTTCAACATGTATTTTCAAATTCCTTAATTGAAGGCTATCAAACCATGGATGCTATAGCTTCTGTTATATTTGCATCTATAGTTTTATCCTCAGTAAAGGATAAAGGATATACCAAAACTTCAGATATTATTAAGATGACCTCTATATCTGGTATAGTGGCTGTAATTGGTCTTGGAGTTATCTATGGAGGTTTAATGTATTTGGGTAGTCAAACTTCCTCTATAATTCCTGGAGACATAGGTAAAACTGCATTGGTTACAGAAATTGTTAAAAGAATTTTAGGATATTCAGGTAATCTTTTTCTTGGAGCAGCAGTGGCACTAGCTTGTCTTACAACATCTATTGGTCTTACTTCCTCTGCAGCTAAATATTTTGAGGGGCTTTCTAAGGATAAATTGTCCTACAGAACTAATTCTATAATAATTACCATATGGAGTATTTTAATGGCCACCATGGGAGTAGATAAAATTGTAGTCCTTTCTGGTCCTATATTACAAATTTTATATCCAATAGTAATAGTATTAGTTATATTAACATTATTGGGTGTGAATAATAATAGTGTAATATCCGCCACTGTGTATACTACACTAATTATAAGTATATTAGATAACATGGCACCTTTAGGCATCCATATAAAATTTATAGAAAATTTTATTTCCTTAATACCGCTATCAAAAATAGGTTTTGTATGGGTTATCCCTAGCATTATAGCATTTATTATTTCTTATTTATATGCAAATATGAAAAAAGCGCAAATTTAAAAAGCTAATGCCTTTACGCATTAGCTTTTTTTATAAAATAATTCCCGCCGTGCCGTTAAAATAAGTTATATTTGAACCTGCAGATAGCAGGTGGGCATCTCCTTTCTACTTCTTTGTTCTTAAGCAAAGCTTAAGTATCAAATCCACAGAAAGAGTCCGATTCCCTTTCAATAATGTGTTGGCTCAATATAAACCTATTAACCCGCACACAGCAGGAAAGTATCTTACTTGTTTTTCAATAATATTATACTACATAGTTAATATTTTTGTTATATATAAACTAGATTATTTTGTTTTAATTCCTAATTCTTTTAATTGAACTTCATCTACTACATTTGGAGCTTCTGTTAATGGACAGAATGCATTTTGATTCTTAGGGAAGGCCACAACATCTTTAATATTTTCTGTTCCTGTTAAGAACATTACCATCCTATCAAATCCAAATGCTAATCCTCCATGTGGTGGTGGTCCATATTTGAATGCTTCAAGCAAGAATCCAAATCTTTCCCAAGCTTTTTCCTTAGTAAATCCTAATATTTCAAACATTTTTTCCTGAAGGCTTGATACATGTATTCTTATACTTCCTCCACCTAACTCTTCTCCATTTAGCACCATATCATAAGCTTTAGCTCTTACTCTTCCTGGATCTGAATCTAAGTATTGAATATCTTCATCCATAGGCATTGTAAATGGATGATGCTCTGCTTCCCATCTATTTTCTTCCTCATTGTATGAAAGTAATGGAAACTCAGTAACCCATACAAACCTAAACTCTTTATTATTTTTCAATAATTCTAATTCTTTAGCTAAGTGTAATCTTAATTGACCAAGGCTTTGAAGTACAATTTTATTCTTAGCATCTGAAACTATAAGGATTAAATCTCCTACCTTAGCATTCATTTTGTTTAGTATAGCTTTCATTTCATCTTCTGATAAGAATTTTGCTATTGGTGATTTTATTTCTCCTTCTTTGTAAGCTATCCATGCTAATCCCTTAGCTTTAAAAGTCTTTACAAAGTCAGTTAATTTATCAATTTGCTTTCTTCCCATACCAGCACAATTTTCAGCCTTTATAGCACGTACAGAACCACCATTGTCTAATGCATCTCTAAATACTTTAAATTCAGAATTTGCTACTACTTCACTTATATTTTCTATCTCCATTCCAAATCTTAAATCTGGTTTATCACTGCCGTACTTCTCCATAGCTATTTTATAAGGCATTCTTTCCATAGGAAGCTTAACATCTACATCTAATATAGTTTTAAATATATATTGAACTAATTTTTCATTTAAGTCCATTACATCCTCAGCTTCAACAAAGGACATTTCTAAGTCTATCTGAGTAAATTCAGGTTGTCTATTTGCTCTTAAGTCTTCATCTCTGAAACACCTAGCTATCTGGAAATATCTATCAAAACCCGATACCATAAGTAACTGCTTAAATAATTGTGGAGATTGTGGTAATGCATAGAACATTCCAGGATAATTTCTACTTGGTACAAGATAATCTCTTGCCCCTTCTGGAGTACTCTTTGTAAGTATTGGAGTTTCAATTTCCAAAAAACCATGTGAATCCATAAAGTCTCTTACAGCTTTAGCAGCCTTATGTCTAATCACATATATTCTTTGCATATCTGGTCTTCTTAAATCCAAATATCTATATTTTAATCTTATATTTTCTGAAGCATCTAAATTTTCTTTTATGTATATAGGTGGTGTTTCTGATTCAGATAATATTTTAATGCTTTCACCTTTTAATTCCACCATTCCTGTTGGCAGATTATCATTTGCTGATTCTCTTCTTACTATTTTTCCTGTAATAGCAATACAATATTCTGATTTAACAGTATCAGCTTTTTCAAAAGCTTCTTTATTTATTTCTTCGCCAAATACAATTTGAAGGATTCCAGTCCTATCTCTTAAATCTATAAAAATTAATCCTCCTAGATTTCTCTTCCTTTGAACCCAGCCCATTACAGTGCATATGCTATCTATATGGGATTCTCTAAGTTCGCCACACATTATAGTTCTTTTTAATCCTTTTAATGCTTCTCCCATTTCTTTCCTCCTTTTATCAACTTAATAATAAGCTGATAATTATTTAATTTATTATATTATAGCAACCATTATTGAGTCGCTTCAATTCTCTATGATTATTTATATAGCTTTTCAAGTTCAACAATTTTTCTTTCTATCATTTCATCTATTCTCTTATTATACTCTATTACATCCTTTACATTTGGAACTCTTTCAATCCTGTTCTCATCTAAAAATATTACCTTCGTTACAGCATCAGCTCCAAGGGCAATTACAGTCTGCTTTTCCTCTATCATTTGAATATTATATATACACTCTTTTCCAAATCGTGAATACCCTATATTCTCCATATTGCCTACCATATTTTTTTGTCTATACATATAATAGGGAGCCATCTCCAAATCCTCTGCTAATTTAGAGGTTTCTTTATACATAAGATTTAACTCATTTTGATGAATCTTTTCCAAATGTTCTTTCATATTTTCATGAAGCCTTGATCCTCTTTTTATAGATAGCCCATGTACAGTTAAGCTATCAGGTTTTAGCTTTAGTATTTCCTGGCAGGTGTTTTTTATATGAGATAATCCTTCCTTAGGCAAACCAACTATTATGTCCATATTTATATTATTAAAGCCCATTTCCCTTGCCATTTTAAACTTTTCTATTACATCATAAACTGTATGTTTTCTACCTATGAGTTTTAATGTGTCTTCATTCATGGTTTGAGGATTTATGCTAATCCTATCCACTTTGTATTTTTTCATTGTGCTAAACTTCTCTTTGGTTAAGCTATCTGGTCTTCCACATTCTACCGTAAACTCCTTTATATTATTTCCATATATAAATTTATTATATATATTTTTCATAATATATTCAAATTGTACATCATCTACAGCAGTAGGTGTACCCCCTCCAAAATAGATAGTTTGAACTGTCAAAGCCTTTTCTCTTATAAATCTCTTCATTTCTTCCATTTCATGTATCAAAGAATGAATATAAGGCTCTACTATTCTCTTACAACTAGCAATAGGATTAGATGCAAAGGAACAGTATAGGCATCTAGTAGGGCAAAATGGCATTCCTATATATAAACTAACAGTATTTTCATCTTTATTCACCATTCTTTTTTCTACTTCTACAATTTTTATACAAAGCCTTGCTTTTTCTTCATTGGTTAAATAATGCCTATAAAAATAATCCACTATTTCATCTTCACTTTTACCTTCATTTAATAGTGAAAGAGCTATTTTGCTTGGTCTTATACCTACCAATGTTCCCCAAGGAAAAATCTTTTCTGTTTTATCTCCTAAAAATATATAAACAGCTTTTTTTATTTCTTCCTTTCTTTTACCTGTTTCACTAATGAAAAATTCTTTAGTTTCTTCTTTATCCGAAATTAGCACCTTATCTTTTTCTATATCTATTTTATAATCCCAACTGCCTTCTTCAAATATTATTTGGCTAAAAGGATAAAAAAGGTTAAACATTTGATAAATATCATATCTATATTTAAAATTATTTAACGCAATATTTATTATCATTGTCTCTCCCTTATTTTAGCTCTTTTCTCCTAGAAATTAAAGAAAAGGATTATATACTTTTTCAATCTTTATAGTAGTATCATCACCGTGGCCTGGAAGAACTCTAGTGTCTTCAGGAAGAATTAATAATTTATTTTTTATGCTGTTTATAATGGCTTCAGAATCTCCACCCTGAAAATCCGTTCTTCCTACAGAATTTGCAAATAATGTATCTCCAGTGAAAACTACATTATCTATAATAAAGCACATGCCACCTAATGTGTGACCTGGGGTTTCTATACATTTTAATTCTAAGTCTCCAAAATTAAAAGTATCTCCTTCTTTTATTTGTATGTCTGCCTTACCGCAATTTTTAGGAGTTCCAAACATATATCCACCATTCATAATTAAATGTTCATCTTTTTCATTAATACATACCGGCACTTTTAAAAATTCTCTAAGTTCAGCTATTGCTTCAGTATGGTCAGCGTGACCATGAGTAACAAATATATATTTTACATTTACTCCTAGTTTTTTTATTTGTGCTTTTATAACAGCATATTCATCACCTGGGTCTATTACTATTCCATCCTTTGTATTTTCATCCATAACTATATAACAATTAGCTGCATATGCCCCTACAGGAATTCTTCTAATCTTCATTTAATCAACTCCCACTAAATTTTAAAAAGTTTTCTTGCTCTCTATTAATATGGTAACAGGTCCATCGTTTATTATAGTAACTTCCATATCAGCCCCAAACTCGCCTGTTTCAACATTACCTAATACTTCTTTACATTGCTGCACGAAATCCTCATATAGTACCTTAGCTTCACCTCCGCCTAAAGCTTCTATGAAGCTAGGTCTCTTTCCTTTCCTACAATCACCATATAATGTAAATTGAGAAATCACTAAAAGTTCTCCGCCTACATCAATAAGTGATTTATTCATTTTACCTTCTTCATCTTGAAAAATTCTTAAATTTATAATTTTATCTTTTAAGTATGCTACATCCTCTTTAGTGTCACCTTTGCATATGCCTAAAAGTACATTTAGCCCTTTTTTTATGCTGCCAATCACCTTTCCATCTACTTCAACCTTTGAGGATTTAACCCTTTGTACTACTGCTCTCATTGATACTCCTCCTAATTCTTTGTCCTATATACTTCGGAAACTCCATTTAATTTTTTCATTCTTTTCATTAAATCTTTAAGATGTTCTACATTATGAATTTTCAACTTTATATTTATTAAAGCATTCTTTCCTTTTGTAGTCTTAGCGTTTATAGAATACAAATTAGTTTTAGTTTGAGTAATAATATCCATGATTTCCGCAAGTAACCCATCTCTATCTTCCGCCTTTAACTGTATTTCCGCAATATAGGCTCCGGAGTTTTCTGTCCCCCAGCTTACTTCAACTATTTTGTTTTCTGCATTTTCCATAAGTAAGGATACATTTTTACAATCCTTTCTATGAATAGATACCCCTCTCCCTTTAGTAATATATCCTATAATCTCATCTCCTGGGACAGGATTACAGCATTTAGAAAATCTAACTAACACATTGCTTGCTCCCTTAACTATTACTCCAGGGCTGCTATTTTTCTTTTTCCCATTTTTATTTCCATTTTTATTTTCATTTTGTTTAATACTTTTGCTATTTGCATTATTAATTATATCCTGAGCAGACAATGGAATTTTATTCCCATTTTCATATTGTTCTCTTATCTTTGTAACAATATTAGAGGATATTAGATCCCCCACCCCTACTGAAGCATAAAGATCTTCAATGGAATTAAAATTATATTTTTTTAATAATCCGTTGAGTATTTCACCCTTTGCAATTTCTCCAAAATTATACCCTTGTTTTTTAGCCTCTTTTTCCAGCAAGTCTTTACCTTTACTAGTGTTTTCCTCTCTCTTGGCTTTTTTAAACCACGCTTTTATTTTGCTTTTAGCCTGGTTACTTTTAACTATATTAATCCAATCTATATTTGGACCCTTAGCAGTAGGTGAAGTTATTATTTCTACTATTTCACCAGTTTTCAAATGATAATCTAATGGTACCATTTTATTATTTACCTTGCCACCAATACATCTATTTCCTATATCCGTATGTATTTTATAGGCAAAATCTATTGGAGTTGAATCACTAGGTAGATTAATAACTACACCCTTAGGAGTGAATACGAAAACTTCATCAGAGAATAAATCTATTTTGAAGCCTTCCATAAATTCAGTGGCATCAGAGGTTTCTCTTTGCCATTCTAGCATTTCCCTTAACCAAGTCATCTTTAAATCCATATTATTTTCCGTAGATTTACCCTCTTTATACTTCCAATGAGCAGCAATACCGTATTCTGCTGTTTTATGCATTTCAAAGGTTCTTATTTGGATTTCAAAGGGTTTCCCCTGAGGTCCAATTACTGTTGAGTGTAGAGATTGATACATGTTAGGCTTAGGCATGGCAATATAATCTTTGAATCTTCCTGGAATAGGCTTATACATAGTATGAACGATTCCTAGTGCAGCATAGCAGTCCTTTACAGTATCTACAAGTATTCTTACTGCAGTTAAATCAAATATTTGGTCTAAAGTCTTATTTTTATTCACCATTTTTCTATATATGCTATAGAAATGTTTTGGTCTACCATCAATATCAGATTCTATACCAGCCTTTTGGAGACTTTCCTTTAGTTGCTTTATTATCATTTGAATATAATTTTCTCTTTCAACCCTTTTTTCTGCAATCATCTTTACTAGATCATAATATTCATTTTGATGTATATATCTAAAGGATAAGTCCTCTAATTCCCATTTTATTTTGGAAATACCTAATCTATGTGCTAAAGGTGCATATATATCCAATGTTTCCTTAGCCTTTTCCTTTTGTTTTTCCACAGGCATATATTTTAAAGTTCTCATATTATGAAGTCTATCTGCTAACTTTATAAGTATTACTCTTACATCCTTAGCCATAGCTAATAACATTTTTCTTACATTATCTGCCTGCTGCTCTTCCTTAGTCTTATATTGAATTTTGCCAAGCTTTGTTACACCCTGAACTAATTCTGCAACTTCACTGCCAAATTCTTTTTTTATATCCTCATAATTATAGCAAGTATCCTCTATTACATCATGCAATAATCCTGCTACTATGGTACTTGTATCCATCCCCATGTCGGCTAATATGCAAGCCACTTCTAAGGGATGTATAATATAAGGTTCTCCTGACTCTCTTTTCTGATCCTTATGAGCATTATAGGCAAAATTATATGCTTTTTGGACTAGTTCCTTATCAACATTATTACAATTTTTATTTATTTTATCCATTAAGTTTTCAAGCATATTTTACTCCCCTAAAATCAATGGCTGGTTAATTAAACCAGCCATTATTTTTTACTACTATTATATAATATTTTGTAGAAACTTGCAATTTATATTTTGACTATATGTCATACTGTACAAGGGATAGAAGGTCATATTTTTGTAATTTTTCTCTGCCCTTTAAGTCTGTCAATTCTATGACGAAATCAAGGGATACAACTTCTCCTCCTACACTCTCCACTAATTTAGCAACGGATTGTATAGTTCCCCCAGTAGCAAGTAAATCATCAACTATCGCAACTTTCTGACCTGGTTTAATTGCATCTTTATGAATTTCTAATATATCAGTTCCATACTCTAACTCATAGCTTACACTTATAGTTTCAGAAGGTAATTTACCTTTTTTCCTAACTGGCACAAAAGCTGCCCCTAATGCATAAGCTATAGGCGCACCAAATAAAAATCCTCTGGCTTCTGGTCCAACAATTACATCAACATTTTTATCCTTAAGATATTCAGCTATTGTATCTATTGTAAATTTAAATGCTTCCTTGTCATTTAGCAAGGTTGTTACATCTTTAAAGCTTATACCTTCCCTTGGAAATCCTTCTATTACTCTTATTTTTTCCTTTAAATCCATTATCGTTTTCCCCCTAAAACTTTAAAAATATATTTATTTTACTATTTCTAGCCATCACACTATTATATATTAAAAACAATACTATATTCAAGATAATACTTTGTAAACACTTATTCTTCATGAGTTTTAGTTATTTTAATTTCATTTTTTAAATACTTTGCAATCTGTTCCGCTCTATCGCTATTAGAAGTAGTAAAAAGTTCCACTGTTATTCTTGCATTATCAAGCCATCTTGAGCTATTCCGTCTAGGCATTATACTACTCACCAATCTATTTGCGCTTTCCAAATTTATATACTTAATATTATTGACCTTTATTAAGGCTTTTAATCCATAATTATTAGTATAATTCATATGATATATTCCTTCATCTATCATAAGCTTATTTTCTCCTATATATGGTACATGATTTGAAATGCTTCCTAACATAACTAGATCTAAATATTTACTTATGCATTTCATTTGATAATAAGAAGATATAGCTTGAACAAGCTTATAAGTCACTCCTACGCTGGATAATTCCTTAAAAGGATATGTACATTCAGCTTGATTGGGATTGATTACCACAGTTCTTGGTATGATACTATCAAAGGTATGGTAATCCGTAATAATCACATCTATACCTAACTGCTTACATAGTTCCACCTGTTCATAAGAGTTCATACCGCAGCCAACAGTAATCATTAAATCCGTACCAAGAAATTTTACATGATTTCTTATAATATCTGCATCTATATTAAATTTACCATTATCTCCATCAGATATAAAGTATTCTACATCTGCATTTAAATACTTTAACACCAAAAAAAGCAAAGAAACAGCCGTTATTCCATCTAAATCATAACAACCATATACAATTATTTTTTCTCTTTCATTTACAGCTTTAACTATTCTTCTTAATCCATCATCCATTCCTAAAAGCATAAATGGATTATAAGAAATAGAAAGCTTAGAAAATGGGACAGCTTTACCTTTCTTTTCCATAACTAAATCCTCCAAAAAATAAAAAAGCATATATATTATAATTTAAAATATGGGTTTTGACAAATACGTTAAATATTTTATTTACAAATTAAAAAACCAGAGCACTCATATACTCTGGTTTTATATAAATATCTACATATTTACGTGAATCTATATTTTATTATTTATTTCGACACTAAAGCCTTTTTTAACCCTTTATTTTTAAATATAACCCATAATGGACTTGAAATAAATATTGAAGAATATGCTCCTGATATAATTCCAACTATTAAAGGAGTAGCAAAATCCCTTACAGCTGGAACAAATGCAAATACAGCTGTAATAGTGAATAAAGTTGTAAGTACTGTATTTATTGATCTAGTCATAGTTTCAGTTATACTTATATCAGCTAATTCTACATCGCTAGCTCTTCTCATTTTCTTTGAATTTTCTCTTATTCTATCAAAAACAACTATAGTATCATTTATAGAATAACCAACTATAGTAAGTATAGCGGCTATAAAACTTGAGTTTATTGGTATCTGAAGTATAGCGTATACAGATACAGTTATTATAATATCATGCACTAAACCTAAAATTGCAGCTAATGCAAATTTAAATTCAAATCTAATTGCAACGTATATAAGCATAGCAGCATTGGCAATTAATAACGCCAATAAAGCGTTTTGCCTTAATTCTTTACCAACAGATGGTCCTATTCTCTGCTGAGAAACTAAATCCTTATCTTGCAATTTATACTTTTCCTTAATTTCATTAAACATAGGACCTACTTGCTCATCTGTTAATGAATTACTTCTTATTTCCAATTGAACCTGATTTGCAGTATTTATTGCAGTATTTGTAGTATAGTCTTTAGTATATTTACTAATTATTTTTTCTACTTCCTGCTTATCAAAATCCTTTTTCATGTTAATTTGAACTAAAGTACCACCTTTAAAGTCTATACCATAATTTAACCCATTTTTAATCATACAAAATAATCCTATAAGCATTATGATAAGAGAAATAGAAAACCATATTTTTGTCTTCTCAATAATCTTTAATGTCTTCATATTATTCTACCCTCCTCTTAACTCCAAAGGCTGCCAAGCTATTTAGCATACCCATGTCTACGGCTAATTTTAATAAAAATCTTGTAACAACTATTGCTGTAAACATACTTAATATTATACCTACCATTAAAGTGAGGGCAAAACCTTTAACTGATCCTGTTCCTAAGTTATATAGCACTACAGCTGCAATAATAGTGGTTATATTTGAATCAAGAATTGAAGATAAAGCTCTATGGAAACCTGCATCTACAGAGGATCTAACAGACTTACCAGCTCTTAATTCTTCTTTTATTCTTTCAAATATAAGTACATTTGCATCCACCGCCATACCTATTGTAAGTAAGAAACCTGCTATTCCTGATAAAGTCAATATGGACTTCATAGAAACAAATGTTGATAGCACCAACACTATATAAAGTGTTAAAGCGATATCTGCAATAAGACCAGGTATTCTATAGTAAAGTAACATAAATAGAAATACTAGTCCTACCCCTACTACTCCTGCCTTTACGCTAAGAGGCAGAGCATTAGCTCCTAGAGTAGCCCCTACGGTTTTTACTTCAACAGGTTTTACAACTACAGGAAGAGCTCCTGATTTTATTATACCAGCCTGTCTTTTTGCCTCTTCCAAAGATTTACTTCCTGTAATTTGAGCTTTTCCATTTGGTATAACCTCATTTACCATAGGATCAGTCAATAATTCCTCATCCATATATATAGAAATAGGCTGACCTACAAATTTCTTAGTTGCTGCGGCAAACTTTTTTGTTCCTTCATCATTAAGCTCTAAGCTTATAATAGGCTGATTATTATCTGGGTTTATTTGTGCAATTGCATCTTTTACATCTTTTCCTGTAAGAATAACTTGTTTATCCGGTCCTACAAACTTAAGTTCTCCGGTTTTTCCCACAGTATCTATAACTGCTTTTGCATCATATATGCCAGGTATTTCTAATCTAATTCTTTTTGATCCTTCCCTTTGTACTACAGTTTCACTGACACCTAATTTATTAACTCTAGAAGATAATAGCTCTATGGTTCTATCTATGGTAGCTGTATCAACTTTATCAGCCTGTATCTCCTCTACCAGTGATACACCACCTTGAAGGTCAAGACCCTTTTTTATGGTCTCTCCAAAGGGTTTAAACCTATATCCTGTTCCCAATATATTATCTATTCCATAAGCACCAGCATAAGCTAAAGTTCCTATAATAAGTACTGATAGTATAAATAACACTGTACTCTTTATGGCATTTTTTTTCTTCATCTTTATCCCCCTTCTTTTGTAAGTCTAAAATATAAAGACCATAGAAATCTTCACCATTAACTCTAAAAAAATTAACAATATACAAAAATTATATATCCTCTGTAAAAAATAGTCAATATAAGTAAGTATATATACTTACTTATATTATTCATACTGATCTACTCTTCCATAATCTTCGCCTTTAAAGCTATAGCACATTCTATTCTCTTTTTTTGCATTTCGCAGCCTAATTTATAAGGTATATGTATGTCTTTATTAAAGTTATAGTTATTAGCTTGGCATCCTCCACTGCAGTAGAATCTAGCCCAGCATTCTTTACATATTGGTTTAAAATAAATATTAGCTTCTTTAAATTTTCTTTGCATATTTTTGTCTAAGCCTTGTTTCAATACATTACCCATTATAAAATCTTCATTTCCTACAAATTGATGACAAGGATATATATCTCCTGATGGAGTTATGGCTACATATTCATGTCCTGCTCCACAGCCAGATATTCTCTTATAAACACAGGGGCCACCTTGAAGGTCTATATTGAAATGATAGAACTTAAATTCATTTCCTTTTTTATGGCGCTTAACCATTTCTTTATAAATTTTATCATACTGTTCAAATATTTTAGGTAAATCCTCTTCTCTTAAGGATAGAGAATGTTCTTCTGGCAATACTACTGGTTCAATGGATATTTCATCAAAACCTTCATTAGCTAA
The DNA here is from genome assembly GCF_002995785.1 of Clostridium liquoris. Lineage (GTDB taxonomy): Bacteria > Bacillota > Clostridia > Clostridiales > Clostridiaceae > Clostridium_AO > Clostridium_AO liquoris. The sequence continues at coordinate 144,376 of NZ_PVXO01000066.1, forward strand.
GTGTATAAGATCTTCATAAAAATCTAAATTATTCCTTGTAAAGGTACCTCTAGCATAATACTGCTTACCTTTATCTCTAATATTAACCATTTCTTTTATCTTTGGTAATATAGTATCATAACAACCGCTGCCATCAACTCTTACTCTAACATCATCATTTACCTTTTTTCTGCCATCTATGCTTAACACTATATTCCCCATGTTTTTATCTAAATAGTCCATTATTTCATCATTAAGTAAGGTAGCATTAGTGGTCATTGTAAATCTAATGGTTTTATTATGTATTTTTTCTTGTTCTTTTGCATATTCAACTATTTCTTTTACTGTGTTAAAAGCCATCAGAGGCTCCCCTCCAAAAAGATCTACCTCTATGTTCTTTCTTGGGCCAGAGGACTTTATTACGAAATCAATTGCCTTTTTCCCAATGTCAGCAGACATAATTTCTCTTTTCCCTTTATATTCACCTTCATCTGCAAAACAATATTTGCATCTTAGATTACAATCATGTGCTATATTTAGGCATAGAGCTTTAATATAGGAAGGGCCTTCCGCTGCCTTTAATCCTATATTTTCATATAAATCCTTTGAATATAATACGCCTTCTTTTATAAGCTCTTCCAATTCTTCATAAGCTTCAATTATATCCTGTTTTTCATATGCTTTCCCAAACTCTGCTATTATGCTTCCTTTATCTTTCAGACCATCTTCTCCAACAATATGGTATACTAATTCATCAACTACATGAACCGCTCCTGAATTTACGTCTATAATGTAATATTCCCCATCTTGGATAAACTTATGAATATCAGCCAATTCTTTTTCCTCCCAACTAATTATAACTAAATTTAAAGCAGTAACATAAAGTTACTGCTTTTATATTAATTTTCGCACGCTAAATTTGCAACTGTACAAGAAGTTTTACATGCTGACTGGCATGAATTTGCACATTCCTTACAGCCTGGTTTCTTTAAGCTGTCTTTTATATTTGATTTATTGATAGTTCTTATATGTTTCATTTGAATTCCTCCATTCATATAGGCTATTTTCGTTTGATTATAACATAAAACATAAATAAAATAAAGTAAATATCAAATATTGTTTGTGTCAAGTTAAAGTGGGCAATTTATTTTTTGAATTTTTCCCATTATAAATTCAGTTGAAAATTTTATCCAATAGGGCTTCGCCCGCGGCCCGAAAGGGCGTACTTATCCCCTTAATTTTTTATCTAAATTTTTAAAACTATCTATAAATAAGTTCGCTAAAATTTCTTTCTTGAAAAAGGTTTTGTATGGCTTTTCTACCATTAGTCATGGCGCAGCCTGTAAATGGTATCCTTGCTTGTTTTACAGGGTAATACTTGCTTCCCTTTGCTTTCTTATTTACATCAGCTGCTGTTAGCGTAATCATTTCTGTTATTGTACCTAATT
>NZ_PVXO01000067.1 GCF_002995785.1 Clostridium liquoris
ACGAATATCTTAAATTATATAAGCTATTCGTACAATATAAAACTTGAAAAAACTCTGGGGTGAAGCTGATTTCTATAGAAAAATTAATGTAGAAACTTCAGTACCTTGGGAGTTTTCGAGAATACTAGAGTAGTTTAACGAGGTGAAAATAAATGAGATTAAGGGGTATCTTAAAACCGCTAATAAATAGCCCGGAATTTAAGATAATAAAAACCAGTATTGAAAAAAGGGAATATCCTTTAGGCATATTTGGACTATCTGAATCCTCTAGAGGTTATGTGATAGATGGAGTGTATAATGAAATAGACAAGCCTTTATTAATTTTAACCCACAGTGATGTGGAAGCAAGAAACATATATGAGGATTTATCATTATATATAGCTGAGGTTTATTATTTTCCAACTAAGGAGGTGGTTTTTTATAATATTGATGCCATATCTGGAGATTTGCGATGGGAAAGACTTAAAGTAATAAAAAATGTGTTAGAACCAGGGAAAAAGGTAATAATAGCGTCTATAGAGTCTATCGCAGCATCTTGCATACCTATGGAATTATATAAGGAATACTCTTTTAGGTTTTCTGTTGGGGATATACTAGACTATAAGGATTTAGGAGAAAAACTTATACAAAGTGGTTATGAGAGAGTAGATTTGGTAGACAGTAAGGGGCAGTTTTCTATAAGAGGAGGAATTTTAGATATTTATCCCCCCATATCTATGGAACCATATAGAGTAGAACTTTTTGGCGATGAAATAGACTCTATAAGAAGTTTTAACCCGGAATCCCAAAGAAGTATTGATAAAGTAAAACATATAGAAATATTTCCTGCCAAGGAAATTATACTTAATAAGGGAAATATAGAAAAGGCACATAAAAATATTGAAAAGGATTTAAAATCAGTTCTCAATAATCTTAAAAGCGAAAACAATAAAGATGCCTATGATAAATTACAATCTACAGTAAATAAAAATCTAGAGAACTTAAAAGAAAATTGGAATTTTGAAACTATTGACAGCTATCTGCCTTATTTTTATGATAATCCATCTTTATTTTTGGATTATTTTAAAGAATGGTTTATAGTTGTAGATGATGTACAAAGATGTGAAGGAAAACTAAATAGTGTTTATCTTGAATTTGAAGAAAATTATAAAAGCTTTCTCCAAAGAGGCGATGTATTGCCTAAACAAGCGGAATTGCTTACATCTAAAGATAGAATATTAAATGCTTTAGAAGAAAGTAAACTAATAACATTAAGCTCAATAGCTAAGTCAGTAAAAATATTGCAGCCTCAGTCCATAGTAAATTTTTCAGAAATAACCTTAAATAATTACCATGGACAATTAGAGCTGTTGATTGAGGACATAAAGCAAAAAAAATCACAAGGGTATAAAACTATAATACTTTCTGGTACAAGACCTAGGGGTGAAAGACTTGTTAATACCTTGAGGGACAGGGGAATTGAAAGTGTATATAAAGATGTAATAGAAGATATACTCCCCGGTGAAGTAATAATTACATTTGGAAGTCAACTAAAAGGATACGAGTATCCATCTTTAAAAATATGTATTATATCGGATAAAGAATTTTTTGGAGAAGCTAAGAAAAAGTCCTTTAAAAAGGTAAGTGGAAAAGGATTAAGCAAGATTAAAAGCTTTACAGAATTAAAAATAGGTGATTATGTAGTTCATGTAAATCATGGTATTGGAGTATATAAAGGGATAAAACAGTTAGAAATAGATGGGCACAAAAAAGATTATTTAGAGTTAAGCTATTATGGTGATGATAAGCTTTATGTGCCTGTAGAGCAATTAGATATGGTGCAAAAATATATTGGAAGCGAAGGAAATGCACCTAAGATAAGTAAATTAGGAAGCTCGGAATGGACAAAAGCTAAAAATAAAGTTAAAAAATCCATAGAAGAAATAGCTGAAGATTTAGTAAAACTTTATGCAGTTAGGTCTACTTTAAAGGGATTTAAGTTTACTAAAGATACCATATGGCAAAAACAATTTGAAGAAGAATTCCCCTATGAAGAGACACCAGACCAAATAACAGCAATAAACGATATAAAAGCTGATATGGAATCTGATAAGGCTATGGACAGGTTGCTTTGTGGAGATGTTGGATATGGGAAAACCGAGGTAGCTGTAAGGGCTGCTTTTAAAGCTGTTATGGATGGAAAGCAAGTAGCTTTTTTGGTACCAACTACTATTTTAGCTCAACAACATTATAACAATTTGGTACAAAGATTTTCAGATTTCCCTGTGAAAGTGGAAATGATAAGCAGATTTAGAACTCCTGCTCAACAAAAAGAAACTATTAAAACGGTTAAAGAAGGAAATGTAGATATATTGATAGGAACCCATAGAATATTGCAAAAGGACATACATTTCAAAGATCTAGGATTACTTATTATAGATGAGGAGCAAAGATTTGGAGTAAAACATAAAGAAAAAATAAAATCATTGAAGAAAAACATAGATGTACTTACCTTAAGTGCTACTCCTATACCAAGAACTCTTCATATGTCCTTAGTAGGTGTTAGGGATATAAGCGTCATTGAAACGCCGCCAGAAGAAAGGCAGCCAATTCAGACTTATGTAGTAGAGTATAATGATCAACTAATAAGAGATGCTATATTAAGGGAGATAAATAGAGGTGGCCAGGTATATTTTGTGTATAATAGAGTAGAAAATATAAAGGAAATGTCTGCATATATATCTAAGCTTCTGCCTGAGGCTAGAGTTGGTATAGCGCATGGACAAATGCAGGAAAGAGAATTAGAAAGCGTTATAATAGATTTTATGGAGAATAAGTATGATGTCTTAGTAACTACTACTATTATAGAAACAGGTATGGATATACAAAATGTAAATACAATGATAATTTATGATGCAGATAAAATGGGATTATCTCAACTGTATCAGTTAAGAGGGCGAGTTGGAAGAAGCAGTAGGATGGCTTATTGTTATCTAACTTATAAGAAAGATAAAATTTTAACAGAAGTAGCGGAAAAAAGATTAAGGGCTATAAAAGAGTTTACCGAATTGGGCTCAGGATTCAAAATAGCGTTAAAGGATTTGGAGATAAGAGGGGCTGGAAATATGATGGGTTCCTCACAGCATGGACATATGGCTTCTGTAGGGTATGATTTATATTGCAGAATGCTGGAGGATACAATAAAGAAGCTTAAGGGAGAAATAGATAAGGAACCTGTAGAAACAACAGTAGAATTAAAGATAGACGCATTTATCCCTGAAAACTACATAAAGGATGAAACTCAAAAAATAGAAATATATAAAAAGATTGCATCCATAAACTCATATGAAGATTTTATTGATGTTCAGGAAGAATTAGAGGATAGGTTTTCAGATATACCATCCTCGGTGCAAAATCTTATGGATATCGCATATATAAGAAGTATAGCTAAGGAACTAGCAATAGAAGAAATAAAAGAAAGAGGTAATCAGGTTTTAGTCCAATTTGAAAGTAAGGATAGATTAAACGAAAATATAAGAGTAGGAGTAAAAAGAAAATATAATAAAATTGTAAGCTTTAAATTTGGTGATAAGCCAATACTAGCCTATAATTTAGATAATATTAAAAAGGAAGATCTATTAGGTAAACTAAAGGAATTTATTTTGTTTATGAAGAATGAATGTGGGAGTTAGATAGAGAGACAGCTTTTTTCATAGCCATATACTTCTAAAAGGTTTGCAATAAATTAAGAATATTATTATAATTATTAAAGATTAAATATAGAGTGGGGGAATAATAGTGAAAAACATAAGAAAACTAATTACCGTATCTATAGTAGGCATATTTGCAATGTCAACAGTAGGATGTACTATGATAGAAAAAACACCAGAGGCAATAAATAAAAGTATAGTTGCAAAAGTGAACAATGAAAATATAACGAGAGGAGAGCTAGATTCTTATCCTCTACTTGCAGAGCAAATAACTCAGATTAAACAGCAGTATGGAGAAAATTATTTAAACAATCAGGATATAAAATCACAATTATTAGATTTCAAAAAACAAGTTGTTGACCAAATGGTATCAGAAAAAGTAATAGTACAACATGGTAAGGATCAAAAATTATTTGATGAAGCAAAGATAAATGAAGAAACAGATAAGACAATTAATGACATAATAAAACAAAATTTTGGCGGGGACAAGAACAAGTTTGTAGAACAACTAAAGGCATCAGGAATATCAGAAGAAAGTTTTAAAGACTATTCTAAAACTCAGCTTATGATATCAAAAGTAAGAGATTCAGTAGTAAAAGATATAAAAGTAAATGACGCGGCGGTTAAGAAAGAATATGATGATAACATATATAAGTATTTAGAAAAACCAAGTAAATTTCATGCTGCTCATATATTAGTTAAAACCGAAGATGAGGCAAAAAAGGTTAAAGAAAGATTAGATAAGGGTGAAGATTTTGGTAAGGTTGCTAAAGAAGTTTCTACTGACACAGGGTCAAAAGACAACGGAGGGGATTTAGGTACTGTTGAGTATAGTCAGCTTGTTAAACCTTTTGTAGATGCAGTAGTTAAATTAAACCCAGGTCAAATATCTGGACCAGTTAAAAGCGAATATGGATATCATATTATAAAATTAATAAGTAAAGAGCCTATTTCAATTAAAAGCTTTGATTCAGTAAAAGAGCAGATTAGAAAAGATTTATTACCGAAGGAACAGCAGACTGCTTTTAATAGTAAACTAGATCAATGGAAAAAGGAAGCTAAAATAGAAACTAAAAAATATGAAAAAAATATTATGTAAACAAAAAGTCTCGAAATTTAAATTTCGAGACTTTTTTAAATTACAAATGTGTATAAAATTTCATAAATAGAAAGATAATATTAATACAAGTTGTATTAAACAAATATTTATTTAAGGAGGAAAAACTTATGAAGGCAACAGGAATTGTTAGACGTATAGACGATCTAGGAAGAGTAGTTATTCCAAAGGAAATAAGAAGAACTTTGAGAATAAGGGAGGGAGATCCTTTAGAAATATTTACTGATAGAGAAGGCGGAGTAATACTAAAAAAATATTCACCAATAGGAGAGTTAAGCGAATTTTCAAAAGGATATGCTGAATCTTTGCAACAAACAATAGGACACATGGTACTTATTAGTGATAAGGATAGTATAATTTCTATCAGTGGAGCACAAAAGAAAGAATACTTAGATAAGAAAATAAGCGGAGAACTTGAAAAGGTTATAGAAGATAGAAGAACAGTTTATCTTAGTGAGGTTCCAGAATTTATTCCTCTTTACGATGATGAAGAATTGGAGGGAAAATATAAAGCTGAAGTTATTTCTCCAATAATAGCAGAAGGAGATGCAATTGGAGCTGTTATTATAGTATCTAAGGAAGAAGGGAAAAAATTTGGTGATGTAGAGATAAAATTAGCTGAAACTGCATCATCCTTCTTAGGAAAGCAAATGGAACAATAAATGGCATAACATATACCAATACGAAAATGGCAGCATGTCTGCCATTTAATTATTTTTTGCTTCATAAAAAATTATTGACATGGATATATAAAAATATTCAATAAAAGGTAATAATATTTCCGAATTTCAAATAGATAATATTTAGAAGTATTTCGGAGGTATTAAGAATGAAAAAACAATCCCTTATGAAAGGTACTATTATTTTGGGGATATCAGGGGTATTTGCTAAGTTCTTGGGCCTGTTTTTTAGATGGCCCTTAATAATGCTTATAGGCGATGAAGGTGTAGGGTACTATCAGATGTCCTATCCACTCTATATGTTCTTTGTAGCTATGGCTTCTGGAATACCTGTGGCTATTTCTAAGTTGGTTTCTGAAAGAAAGGCTATAGGAGATAAAGAGGGGATTATTCAGGTATTTAGAAAATCTATGCTTTTAATGATTCTCCTAGGGGGAGGTTTCACTGGTATTATTTTAGCTTTGTCAAAACAATTAATTGGATTCTTTAAATGGGATGAAAAGGCATATTACTCTTTAATAGGCATTGCAATAGCACCAGTATTTATTTCTATAATGAGTGCCTTTAGAGGCTTTTTTCAAGGACTCCAAAATATGAATCCAACAGCAGTTTCTCAAATTATAGAGCAAATTGGAAGAGTGATTTTTGGCATAGGATTAGCTTTTATATTATTACCTAAAGGGATAGAATATGCAGCAGGTGGAGCAGCTTTTGGCGCAGCTGCAGGAGGTATATTAGGAGGGATATATTTATTTATAAAATATGTATCTACAAGAAGAGAAATAAATGTAAGAAAAGTAGGGGATAACTTAGAAATATTAACTAGATTAATATATATATCCATTCCTATATCTTTAGGAGCTACAGTAGGAAGTATAATGAGTTTAATTGATTCAGCTTTAGTACCACAGAAACTTTTACAGGCAGGATTTGATTATAAGGAGGCAACCATACTATATGGTCAACTTACTGGAAAAGCTTTTGTGCTTGTAAATGTTCCTTTAACTGTTTCTATGGCATTATGCGCCTCTCTAGTGCCTATAATAGCTGAGTGCTATATATTAAATAGAAAATATGAATTAATTGAGAAGACCCATTTAGCTATTAAATTTTCTATGGTTATAGCTATTCCATCATTTTTAGGATTATTTTTTCTTGCATTACCAGTGATGAGATTGTTGTTCCCAGGGCATAGTGAAGGTTTTCAAATTTTAAAGTATTTATCTATTTCTATACCATTTATAGTTCTTTGCCAAGCCTCTACGGCCATATTACAGGGAGTTGGAAGATATATAAGACCAGTAATAAATCTTGTTATAGGGTGCATAATAAAAATAATTTTAACTATTATTCTTGTGCCAATACCTAGTATAAATATATATGGGGCAGTGATAGGTTCTATAATAGGATATTTTATATCAGCTGTGCTTAATATGAAGGATTTGAGAAAAACCCTTAGTGTATCTATAAATTATTACAATATACTAATAAAACCGCTATATGCCGGGGTTATAATGATAATAGGAGTTCTATTTATTTTCACCTATACTTATAATTATACTTTAAGTAATACAATAGCATGTTTAGCAGCAGTATTTTCTGGTATATTAATATATAGTATACTAATTATAGTAATGGGGATATTTAGTTATGATTATTTTAAAAGCAAATTTTCAAAATACAAAAGGAGAGGTATAAGATGATAAAAGTTGTAGGCCTAGGACCTGGTTCTAAAGAAGCACTTACTTTAGGTACTATAGAGGTCTTAAAAACCGCTAAGAAAGTTTATTTAAGAACAGAAAAACATCCTACAGTAGAATATTTAAAAGAATTTAACATAGAATATGAAACCTTTGATAAAAAATACGACAGTATGGATAATTTTGATGAAGTTTATGATTCTATTGCTAATGACATAATAAAAGAATATAAAGAATCAGGTGATGTTGCATATGCTGTTCCAGGACATCCATTAGTGGCTGAAAAATCTGTGAACAATCTAATAAGGCTTTGTAAGGAGAATTCTATAGAATTAAAGATTTTCCCTGCAGTAAGCTTTGTAGATGCTATGATTGAGAGTTTAAGAATTGATCCTATAGAGGGTATTAAAATAATTGATGCCTTTGATATAAAAAATCAAATATTAGATAAAAGATTAGGAACCATAGTAACCCAGGTGTACAATGGGTTTATAGCCTCAGAGGTTAAATTAGCTCTTCTAGAGTACTATGGAGATGAAGAAGAAATATATTTTGTAAGAGCTGCAGGTATAGAAGGATTAGAAAGCGTAAGAAAAATAAAGTTATATGAATTAGACAGGCAGCCAGATATAGATTACTTAACTTCAATATTTATACCGAAAAAGCTAAATAATACTAAGGACTTCTACGATTTATTAAGTATAATGGAAAGGTTAAGAGGAGAGGATGGATGCCCTTGGGATAGAGAACAGGATCATGATTCACTAAAGAAATATCTTATAGAAGAAAGTTATGAAGTTTTGGAAGCCATCGAAGAAAAAAACGATGATATGTTAATAGAGGAATTGGGAGACGTGTTATTCCAAATAGTATTTCATGCTCAAATTGGAAAAGAGGAAGGATTTTTTAATATAAATGATGTAATTAAGGGAATTTGTGATAAAATGGTAGAAAGGCATCCACATGTATTTGGTGAAGTTAAAGTTAGCTCTTCTGATGAAGTTTTAGATAACTGGGATAAAATAAAAAGTAAGGAAAAAGGATATAATTCTCATACAGAGGAATTGAAGCATGTGGCTAAAACACTGCCTTCTTTAATAAAGGCAGAGAAAATACAAAAGAAGGCTGCCAAAGTTGGATTTGATTGGAATAGAGTAGAGGATGCCCTAGATAAAGTATTAGAGGAATTTTATGAGGTAAAAGATGTATATAAAAATAATAATAGGGAAAAAATATTAGAAGAAGTTGGAGATTTAATATTTGCAGTAGTAAATGTAGCAAGATTCCTTGACATAGACCCCGAATATGCATTAAATTATACTATAGATAAATTTATTTATCGCTTTGAATACATAGAAAGATCCGCTGAAAATATAGGAGTTAAAATGGAAAACATGACTCTTGAAGAAATGGATCAATTGTGGGAAAAAGCGAAAAAAAATAAATAAATTTCTTTATTAAAATTTATAATTAAAAAGAAGGAATTTTAAAATCGGTGAAGAATATGCTATTCTATAGCAAATAAGCTATTTTAGAGCATACTCAATATTAAGGAGGTAAACGAAGGTGAACAAATCAGAATTAATTACAAGTATGGCAGAAAAATCAAAACTAACAAAGAAGGATGCTGAATTAGCTTTAAAGGCATTTATAGAGAGTGTCGAAGAAACACTTGAAAAAGGAGAAAAAATTCAGCTAGTTGGATTTGGAACTTTTGAAACTAGAAACAGAGCAGCAAGAATAGGAAGAAATCCAAAGACTAAAGAAGAAATAACTATTCCAGAATCAACAGTTCCAGTATTTAAACCTGGTAAAGAATTTAAAGATAAAGTTAACAAATAAGAATATCTTTCGTATTCTTTCAAGAAACCTAGGTGTAAATCTGGGTTTTTTGTGTTTTAGGAGGCTAATATTATGAGATTGGATAAGTACTTAAAGGTATCAAGAATAATAAAGAGAAGGACTATAGCAAAGGAAGCCTGCGAAAGTGGACGTGTACTTATAAATGACAAGGTAGCTAAACCAGGCACAGAAGTAAAAGAAAATGATATTATAGAAATTAAATATGCAGAAAGACCATTAAAAGCAAAAATAATTAATATATCGGAACATGTAATTAAGGAGAATGCTAAAGATATGTATGAAATAATTTCTGGAGTAGAAGACGTTGAATAAAAAAGGTAGACTGAAGATTTATTATCTTCAGTCTACCTTTTTTAGTTGACAATTGTCATCTATCAACTGCCAACTAAAAAGTGCGGAGCACTTTTTGCGTTTGTACTATATAAGAAATATAAAGCATATAATACTATAAGGTTGGGGGTGGATATTTATGGAGAAAAGGGAGATTAAAATAGAGGAAAAAAGCACTTTAACCATGGAAAATAGGAAAAGACTTTTATTAAATGGAATCGTAGAGGTAGTTAGTTTTAATGAGGATCAGATAGTATTAAACACAAATTTAGGAACTTTACATATTAAGGGAGAAGAATTAAAAATGAATAAATTAGATGTCCAAAATGGTGAAGCAATAATAAATGGTATGATAAACTCTTGCGTGTATATAAATAAGGAAAATAAAAAAGAAAAAGAAAAACTATTATCAAAGTTATTTAAATAGGTGTAATTATGATTATTTCTATAAACCATCAGGTAAAGTTATTAGTATTTAGCTTAGCATCTGGAATGATAACTGGGGTTTTATTTGATATATACAGAATAATAAGGGGATTGGAAAACCCTAATAGGGTTATAACATTTATTGAGGATACATTATTTTGGATATTAACAGGTATATTAGTATTTGTGTTTTTACTCTATACTAATTATGCTTATGTGGGGTTTTATGTATATTTATTTATTGCAATAGGTATATACTTATACATGAAATTAATAAGCGACTTTTTCATAGCTATACAATATGGTTTTTTAAAAAGCCTTGGAAAGTTTCTAAGAATACTCAAAAATAATCTAATTTTCCCTATTGAAGTTATAATATATAAAATTAGAAGAAAAAAGTAAATTAAAATTTTAAAAATCACTTGAACAAAGTTGGAAATCACATTAGAATATAACTAAAGGATAAAATACATTCATGAAAGGAATTGTTTTTATCATATGAAAAAGATATTGAATTTTAAAAAGGTGATTTTTCTTATACTGACCTTTTATGTATGTTACGTGTTTGTAGATCAACAAATTACAATGAATAAAATAAAAGCTCAGATAAATGAAAAAAATATTGAGATGGAAAGTTTAAAGGTAAAGAACAGAAAACTACAGGATGAAGTCAATATGTCTAAATCTGACGCATATATAGAAAAACTAGCTAGAGAGAAATTAAAATTAATAAAGCCGGGAGAGAGTCCTGTGGTAAACAGTAATTAAAAAAGGTTTATTATTTTAATATTAATATACATTTTTAAGGAGGAATTTTTTTAATATGACCTTAAAAGCTGGAAACATACTAGAAGGTACAGTGGTGAATATTACGAATTTTGGTGCTTTTGTTGAAGTTGAAGGGAAAACAGGTCTTGTACATATATCTGAAGTATCAGATAGCTATGTAAAGGACATAAGAAATTTTCTAAAGGAAAAGGACAAAGTAAGGGTAAAAGTAATATCCGTTGATGAAAGCGGAAAAATAAGTCTATCAATCAAACAGGCAACACCTCAAAAAAAGACAATAAGACCTATTGAAATTGATTGGGGTAAGGAAAAAGAAAAACAGCCACCAAAGGATTTTGAAGACAGAATGGTTAAGTTTTTGAAAGAAAGTGAGGAAAGGCTTCAGGATATAAAAAAACACCAAGATTCAAGAAATCGTGGTTATAGAAAAAGTTCAACATATTAGATAATAAGAGGCTAAAAGCCTCTTTTTATAAATTATAAAAAAAATGTTGACATATAATAATTCTTAATATATAATAGACTATGTCGTTAAGAAACAGCAGGCGATTGAGAAACGAGAAATTTGCCGAAGTGGCGGAACTGGCAGACGCACAGGACTTAAAATCCTGCGGTGCTTAAAACACCGTACCGGTTCGATTCCGGTCTTCGGCACCAATATCGCGGGGTGGAGCAGTTGGCAGCTCGTCGGGCTCATAACCCGAAGGTC
>NZ_PVXO01000068.1 GCF_002995785.1 Clostridium liquoris
TCACCCGTCCGCCGCTAATCCATTCCCGAAGGAACTTCATCGCTCGACTTGCATGTGTTAGGCACGCCGCCAGCGTTCGTCCTGAGCCAGGATCAAACTCTCAATTTAAAAGTTTAATCAAAAATTGCCATAAGCTTCGCATTACTTCGTCATGTTGGCTTGCTCCGGTGCTCATTTACTGAAGTAAACTCCGCTCCTCACTGCACCACATTCCTTGTACTGCTTGTTTCTGTCAATTTTTTAGCTCATCGCTATTTTAACAGTTACCTGTTAAGAATTGACTGGTTTCTCTTCTCTGTTTAATTTTCAAAGACCAACTGCTGCATCACACAGCTTTTATATACTAACATATCTAAAATGTTTTGTCAACATTTTTTCGTGTTATTATGTTTTGTGTTTGCCGCCATATCATCTGACGACATTTGTTATTGTATCACATAGAATAGCTTGTACATTCTATCTATTTATCATTATTTAAGATTATCTCTTATATACTACTATATAATTTATATTCCTTTATGTTACGCATAATGACACACTAGAGTAAGTTTTCTTAATAATAACTTATACATTATTTTCAGATTTTTCAATAAATACTTGCTAAATTAATTTACATATATTTAGAAAGAGGGTATAATTATATTAAAACATTTATAGCTTTTAGAAATATAATTCTTATTAAAAATTAGAAAAGGTGGGGTATTCTATGATGAAAATAGTTATTTTTGAAAAAGGATCCTTAGATGGCTTACCTAATAATTATAGTGCTTACTTAGATTCCTTTATATGCAACTGTATAAAAGCTGGGGACTGCAGACTTTCCTCTATTATAAGTAACTATACAAAGGACTATGATATCTCAAAACGTCCCTTCTATTTTTCTGAATTATATTCAAACTATTGTGATAATCCCTATGAAAATTTTTCCCCTTTGCCTACAGTAAGATTAACTTTTTCCTCTCCTTATGAGGAAATTATTGATGCTTTCTGTAAAGGAGTAAAGGGAAAAACCTTTGAAGTAAACAATATTAAGCTAAAAGTATTGGACATATTAGACATGAGAAATGAAGCTCGTGAAGAACTCTTTAGTCTAGCATAATATTCCAGTGAAAAGTTAAAAGTGAAAAATTATTGAAGCTATTTTTTACAAAGTTAAAAAAATAGCAAAAGCCTTGCAAAATGCAAGGCTTTTAATTTTCCCTTAACCTATAATTTAATTACATTGGAAAATGCCATAATAAGAAGTATAGTTCCTATAATTATTCTGTATATAGCAAATATTCTCATAGGCTTTTTTTGAAGGAATTTTATAAATCCCTCAATAACAACTAAAGATACAATAAACGCTACTACAAAGCCTATTATCAATGAAATTATTTGAATATTACTCATAATAAGTTGACTTTTAATTAACTTAAATCCTGAAGCACCTACCATCATTGGTATGGCTAAAAAGAAGGAGAACTCAGCCGCTGCCACTGTGGAAAGCCCTGCTATCCATCCTCCCATTATAGTGGATGCAGACCTGGACATACCTGGCCATAAAGATAAACATTGAAATACACCTACAATTAATGATTGTCTCAACTTTATGTTATCTACAGATTTAGTTTTATTTCCTCTTCTATATTTATTTTCAATTATTATCATTAAAATACCGCCTACTAAAAGTGCTGCTGCTACGGTAACAGGATTAAATAATTTTGCATCTATAAAATCATTAAACAAAAATCCCAAAATAGCTGCTGGAAAAGCTGCTACAGCAATATTTATCCAAAACTTTAGACCTATTCTGTCCGGTACAAAAATATCTTTTACGCTTTTTACTAACTTGTCCCAATATAATACCACTACTGCTAGTATAGCGCCTAATTGAATAACTACTTCAAAAAGATTAGCAAACTCTCCTGTAAATCCAATTAAATTTCCTACAAGTATCATATGTCCTGTAGATGATACTGGCACAAATTCCGTTAGTCCTTCTACTATAGCTATTATAATAGATTGAAGTATAAGTAACATGGAATCACTCTCACTCTCTAAATTTTTTTAGCTGTCTTCCTTACATTTAAAAGGTTATAATGTAACCTTACTTTTCTATTTATATGACAAACTACTTTCCCATTATACTATTTTTTTGTCCTTATAGAAACAGGAATTTATTTTCTATATTCTATAGTTACTTCTCTTACAACACTTTTCTTATCTTCAGAGAGTCTAATATTGTTACTTCCATTGTTTAAAGTGAATGTGAAATATCTATTAACCTCTATCCAAGGCTTACCGTCAATACTTACATAATATCCTTGCAGCATACCACTATCTTTAAAAACCGCACCATTTAACGCTATGTCCTTAGTATTTTCATTTTCATCGGATTTCTTCTTAGAAAAAATAAGAGTAACTTTTTTATCACTATTATCATTTTTATACTCTATTCTAGGACATTTATTAAATAAACTATTATTTTTAACAAAAATGGTTGGTCTTATTTGATTTCCCTCTATTCTTATTTCAGGTAAATCCTTATCCCTGCTATATGTAATAAATGAATTACTTTTAGGTGTTCCATATATATTATTATCTATTTCTATAGTATAGGAATAACAGTAAGGTTTTATCTTTTTAATATATTTTTTTACATTCTTTACTCCCTTTGTATTTACATTTTCAAGCCCTGTATCTAAAATCTCCACTGCACTTAAAGGTTTCCCCCCTGCCTCCATATAGCAGTTATTCACTATATCTAACATGATCCATTTATTATATTTATCACTCCATATTTCACAAACTTTATAATAGGAGTCCTTTCCATCCTTTTGACTATTTTTTATTCTAAATTCTCCCCTTCTAGCATATATTCCCAAAGATGCAGCACACTGGCTATATACAATGGAAAAATCCTTATCTGAAAGAGTATTGTCATTTTCCGCTTCCTTTAATATACCTAAAGCATCTTCCTTAGTACTTATACTACTCTTACTATATTTCATTTTACTATTTACCCAATTCATAAGCTTTACAGCCTTTTCAAAATCATCTTTGCTATCCTTAACTACATCACCTAGCTTATAATTATTCTTTAGCTGTTGTAATTTAGGGTTTTTATCGCTTTCATAATAAAATTGTATATTTTGTTCTTCATAATAATTATCCCACTTAGTTACCACCACCCCCTTTTTCACATCTTCTTCCTTACATCCAGCAAAAATTGTGCATAATGTTACTAATATAATAAATAAACTAGTTTTTCTTATTAAACTCCTTTTGGGCATAATTATTCCCCCTTATCAACTAACCTTATGCTAATTATATCGAAATCATATGCTAAAAATAAATACTATGAAAGATAAAATAGTGAAAAGCCTTACGAAAAAAGCGCAAAGCTTTCCAATTATTCATTAATTGCCAACTTTTAGTTGTAAATTGCTAAACATTTGGCCCTGCCTGCACAATTTTCTCTGGCACATTTTTAAATTTCTTGAAGTTTTCTGTGAAGTTATTAGCAAGCTCTATTGCTTTTTCCCTATAAGCTTCTTTATCTTCCCAAGTATTTTCAGGATTTAAAAGTTCTTTTGGAACCCCTTCACACTCCTTTGGCATAAGTACTTTAAATATTGGATGCTCTTCAAACTCTACATTCTCCAATTTTCCCTCTAGGGCTGCACTTATCATAGCCCTTGTATAGGATAATTTTATTCTATCACCTTTACCATAGCCACCAAATAGCCATCCTGTATTTACTAAAAATACATTAGTGCCATGCTTTTCAATTCTTTCACCTAAAAGTTCTGCATATACTGCAGGGTTCATTGGCATAAAAGGTTCTCCAAAACAAGCGGAGAATGTTGCTTTAGGCTCTGTTATACCTCTTTCTGTACCTGCCACCTTGCTTGTGTATCCAGACATAAAATGATACATGGCTTGTTCCTTTGTAAGCTTTGATATTGGAGGCATTACTCCAAAGGCATCTGCTGTTAAAAATATTACTGTATGTGGTATTTCACCTACTCCGCTTAATTCTGCATTATCTATATAATTTATAGGATAAGCTGCCCTGGTATTTTCTGTTATACTCTCATCATCATAATCTGTCTTTTTATTTTCATCCAATATTACATTTTCAAGCACTGTACCAAATCTTATAGCATCATAAATTTCTTTTTCTCTCTCCCTAGAAAGTTTTATGGTTTTAGCATAGCATCCTCCTTCAAAATTAAATACACCTTTTTCACACCAGCCATGCTCATCATCTCCAATAAGATTTCTATTAGGATCCGCCGATAAAGTAGTTTTTCCTGTGCCAGACAATCCAAAGAAGATAGCTGTATCTCCACTCTTTCCTATATTAGCAGAAGCATGCATTGGAAATACTCCTTTTTCAGGAAGCAAGAAGTTCATTACAGTAAATACTGATTTTTTTATTTCTCCAGCATATTGAGTTCCACCTATTAATATTACTTTTTTATCAAAATTAATTATTACAAAAGCTTCAGAATTTACTCCATCTTCCTTTCCTCTGGCTTTAAACCCTGGAGCCGCAATAACTGTGAACTCAGCATTGAAATTATCTAACTCTTCTTTATTAGGTCTTATAAATAATTGATGTGCGAATAAACATTCATAAGCATATTCACACACTACTCTAATTTGCAATGTATGCTCTCTCATTGCTCCTACAAAACCATCAAATATATATAAATCCTTATCCTTTAAATATTCCAATACCTGTTTATAAAGTGAATCAAAAACCTGTTCCTCTATAGGCTTATTTACCTTCCCCCAGTTTATCTTGCTTTCCGTATTCTTTTGCCTTACTATAAACCTATCCTCCGGTGATCTTCCTGTGTATTTCCCTGTATTAACTACAATAGCTCCGTTTTCACAAAGTACTCCTTCTCTTTTTTCCAATGCCTTTTCTACTAGAGTAGATACAGGAAGGTTTCTATACACATTCCTATAATCCTTTATGCCTAAGTACCCTAAATTTACGCACATATCGATATCCCCCCAGATAATTTTCAAAATTTTCGGTTTATTTCTATTCTATAACATTTCTGTTAAAAAATAAAGTTAAAATTCTACCATAAAATAAAAATGAATAGCGCTGCACTATTCATTTTTTATTTATTCTTTGCCGTTGTAATGTTTCTAATAAAATAATATTAACTCAGGAATTTTTAATTTTTCATTTCCCTCAGATTTGCTATAGCTATCATAAAGTTTTTTAGATTTTTCATAGTTTTCTTTTATGGTCTTTCTAGTGTAATCATCCATAGTATTATCCATAGCCTTATAAGCCACCCCTAGATTATAAACCCCTCTTTGTAAATCCGCTGGAACCATTATATAATAGCATCCTGCATTATTTAACGTCAAAGGGTCATTTTTATCTGCATTATAAGCAAATCTTATTTCCTCTATAGCATCATTTGTGTTACCTTGAAGGAAATATATTGTTCCTAAAGTTCTATGGTATTTAGGCACATCATTTCTTAATTTTATACATTGTTTTAAAACCTTTATAGCTTCATCATCTTTTTTATTAGAAATGTATACTAAAGCTATATTATATTTAATTTCCACATCATTGGGTTTTACTATTTCCGCAAATTTAAAGTATTCCAATGCTTTATTCATATTATCAGTAGTTGCATTATAATAATTAGCAATATTCAACATAGTATTATAGTTGTAAGGTTCTTTTAACATGGCTGTTCTAAAATAAGGTTCTGCTTCTATGCTCTTTCCCTTTTGTCTAAGTATTTCAGGCATTAAGAATCCATAGTTATCAGGGTACTCTTGATTTTTATATAGGGATTTTGTGCAATACTCCTGGGCTTTGTCTAAATCTTTCTTATTAAGATAAAACCATGCTGCAGTATGCAATACTCTATAGTCATTACCATTTTCACTAAGAAGCTTATTTATAACTTCTTCAGCTTTATCCATTTGTTTATTATTTTCATAAATAGAGGCCTGTATTACATGCCCTTCTATTTTGCCTATATCCTTATCCTTTATTGATTCCATAATTTTAGAGGCCTCATCTGAAGTATCTGATGACATAGAATATATTTTAGCCTCCCACATTTTATAGGCTATGTCTTGAGGATTTTTGGATGAAAGCTCATGAATATATTTAAGAAGCTTGTCCTTATCATACATAGCAATCTGCACTAATACGTCATATATTTTGTACTCATCCTTATCTATATCCCAAGCCTTTCTAAGACTTTGAAAGCCCTTGTCCTTTTCTCCTATAACCATTAACATTCTTCCATACTCAGCCATATCATAAGATAATTTTTCATCCACAGGGTAGGAACTTAAAAGTTTATTAGCTTCTTCATATTTATTGTTAGCCATGTATACTGAAAACATGGTTTTTATTAAGCTCTTTTCCTTAGAATTATTTTTTAAGGCCTCTTCTCCATCCTTTAAAGCTCCCTTAAAATCCTTATTCATATATTCTGTAAAAATTATATAATTTAATACTTCTGGAGTTTTTTTATCTAGCCCTTTGCATTCATTAATATACTTTCTAGAATTTTCAATATCTCTCTTTACAGAATAAACTTGAGCAATCTTTGCCTTCCATAATGGAGATTTATCCTTATTATAAAGTATATTATATTCTTCTATTGCTTTATCAAAATCTGCAGCATAAAAATACTGTTCTGCCTTATTAGAAGCTATACTGTATTTATTTTTTGAAGTAATCTTATAACCTATTAATCCTCCTGCTACAGCTAAAGCTGCCAAAATACCCATAATAATATTTTTATTTTTACTTACAAAATTCTTATAATTGTTTTTTTTCTGCACACTAGTTATATTATTAGAAGTTTCTGCATTATTCATGTTACCCTCCTAATCATTTTTTAAAATTAATACAATATTCTATGATTTTATCAGATATGGTAAAAAAAAGCTACAAGTTTTTTTCTATTAAAATATATTTGAAAATACCCTATTATTAAGTATAATTTAAAGTTAAGGGTATAAAATTAATAATTATAACTGTTAATTTTTAGGGGGGTTGATTATGAGTAGAAAATTGAAATTTAACAGCAATGCGCTCTTATTTATACTATTGGGTTTACTTATTATGGCAGCTACAATCTGGTATGTAATATACTATTCTATAAACAATGCAGAAACTTCTACTAAAGATAAAGAAATTACCACATCAAAAGATAAGCTTGAGAATAAAAACACTAAGAAAGCTGCAAAAAAAGATGGTTACTCTGAGGTACTTATAAGCTTTGGAGGGGATTCTACCATTGGCCATGATACTAAATTTGCCTTTGCAAATAGTCTTCCTGATGTTTTAAGCAAAAATAATAATGACTTTTCCTATTTTTACAAAAATGTAGCTTCAATATTTAAAAACGATGATATATCTATTGTAAACTTAGAAACTGTCTTTACAAATTCAAAGGATAGAGCAGAAAAACAATTTAACTTTAAAGCAGATCCTTCCTATGCTCAAGCCTTACCTTTAGGACACATAGAGGGAGTAGATATATCGAATAACCATATATATGATTATAAGCAAAAGGGATTTGATGATACCTTAGAAGCTCTTAAAACTAATAATATAAATTATTTTGGAGAAGGTCATACATGGATTAAGGAGGTTAATGGCGTAAAATTTGCTTTCCTAGGCTACACTGGATATAATGACTATGCAGAATTTAGGCAAAAACTAGAAAAGGACATAAAAAAGTTAAAAGATGAAGGCTGCATTGTTATAATAAATCTGCACTGGGGATCAGAAAACAGTTATTATCCCACAGAAACTCAGGTAAACCTAGCTCACTTTGCCATAGATAAAGGAGCTGATTTAATTATAGGACATCATCCTCATGTAATACAGGGAATAGAACAATATAATGGAAAGATAATATGTTATAGTTTGGGTAATTTCTGCTTTGGCGGGAACTTTAATCCAAAGGACAAGGATACTTTTATATTTCAAGCTAAATATAAACTTAAAAACGGAAAAGCTGAATCCTATGGTGTAAAAGTTATTCCGTGCAGTATTTCCTCTGTAAATTATATTAATGATTATTGTCCAACTCCATTACAAGGAGAAGAAAAAGAACGTGTTCTAAAAAAACTAAATGGGCTATCTAGCAAAGCAGGTTTTAAAATAACCGATGAATTTTATAATATAGATGTAAAAAATTAATCTTTTGTATTATAATTATTAAATGTAATGACATTATTCTATACGAAGGATGTGTTTAAAATTAGTGTAAAATCTTATATCAGTATAATCAGTTCAAAATTAGTATTGAAACTTTCAAAAGCTTTATTTAAAGGTGGCACAAATTTCCCAGGAAAAGTGGCATTAAAATTAGATAAAGATATATTAAAAACTATAGCCAAAGACTATAAAGTAATAATGGTAACTGGAACTAATGGAAAAACTACCACCACTAGCATGATATATAATATGTTAAAGGATAGTGGGAAAAAGGTCATTACAAATAATACAGGTGCTAATATGCTTCCAGGCATAGTATCCTGCTTCATTGAACACTATAAATTTAATGAAGTTAATAATGGAGAAAAATATGCTGTAATTGAAACCGATGAAGCAAATGTACCATTGGTAACTAAATTTATCTCACCAGAAATAATAACTGTGACAAATTTATTTAGGGACCAGTTAGATAGATATGGAGAGGTATATACTACTTTAAAGAAAATACTTGAAGGTATAGAAAAGGTACCTTTTGCAGCTTTAGTCTTAAATGGAGACGAATCCTTGCTTGGAGATTTACCATTGCCAAATAGAACAGTATATTATGGATTTAATTGCCCTGTAGATGAGAATAATAAAATTGACGTAAATGCAGATTCAAAATTCTGCAAAAAATGCAAAAGCCCTTACAAATATAATTTCTTAACCTATAATCATTTGGGAGATTTTTACTGTGAAAACTGTGGATATAAAAGGCCTAAACTTAATTATACTTTAGATGAAATAAATGAGCTTACTCCTGAGGGATCTCACGTTATAATTGATTCTCAGAAATGTTATATAAATCAGCCAGGAATATATAACATATACAATGCACTATGTGCCTATGCCATAGGAAGGGAACTTAAAATTAATAAATCTACCATAATCGACTCACTAAAACGTCAAAAAAGTAGTTTTGGTAGGCAAGAAGAATTAAATATAGATGGTAAACAAGTTAAAATAATTTTAGTGAAAAATCCAGCAGGCTATGACCAAGCTATAAATACTATAACTTTAGATAAAAGAAATATAAATATTGCTGTGTTATTAAATGACAACTATGCAGATGGAAGAGATGTATCCTGGTTATGGGACGTTAAATTTGAAAAACTAGCTTTAATGGATATAGATAAAATAATGGTAGCAGGTATTAGACTTTATGATATGGCAGTTAGACTTAAAGTAGCAGGTCTATCCTATGAGAATTTTTCTTTATGCGAAAATTACGATACTCTTTTAGAAGAAATTAAAAGCTGTAAAAGTGGTGTGATATATGTTCTTGCTACCTATACTGCTATGATTGATTTCAGAAAATACCTACATTCTAAAAATTATATTGAAAAACTATGGTAAAGGCGGTGAAAACAATGGAGCTTAATATATGTCACTTATATCCAGATTTATTAAATGTATATGGTGATATGGGCAATGTATTAATATTAAAATATAGATGTGAAAAAAGAGATATACATGTAAATATAATAAACCTTTCTTTGAATGAGGATTTTAAAGGTGAAAACTATGACATTGTGTTTTTCGGCGGCGGTCAAGATTATGAACAATCCATAGTTTCAAATGATTTAATTGGAAATAAAAAAGAAGCTATAAAGGAATATATTGAAGATGGCAAAGTTTTTCTTGCTATATGCGGAGGATATCAACTTCTAGGAAAATATTACACTACACCAGAAGGTGAAAAGCTGGAAGGATTAGGTATATTGGATTTATACACTGAAGCAGGAAATACAAGATTTATAGGAAATACTGTAATCAAAAATGAAGAGTTTGATGAAACCTATGTAGGTTTTGAAAATCATTCCGGCAGAACCTATATTGGGAATTTAAAACCCTTAGGGAAAATCATACAAGGCTATGGCAATAATGGTAAAGACGGCTATGAAGGTTGTGTCTATAAAAACACCTACGGAACATATTTTCATGGTTCCCTGCTATCAAAAAATCCTGAATTAGCAGATAGGCTTATAAAAACTGCCTTGGAGAAGAAATATGGAAAAGAAATAATTCTAGCTCCACTTGACGATTCTTTAGAACTAAAGGCTAAAAAATTTATTATAAACAGAAATAACAACTAAAAACTTTTTAAATAAGAGGATTAGAAAGGGATTTTTTCAATGCAATTAATTAAAAGAAATGTTAACAATTATCCATCATTAAATTACTTTAAAAAAATGATTATTAGCTTGTGTAAGAATCACTGGCTATTTATATTAATTGTGCTTTCTCTCTATTTAAAGTCCTTAGCTTTTGTAGGATATATTGCCTCTTCTTCAGGTAACTATATTGCAATTGCTAAGATTCCCATGTATTTAATGAGTTTTATTCTTTACACAAGTATAATAGTAGCTTTTGTATCCCTTGGATACATTTTCAAAGGAAGAGCTCAGTATATTGCCTTTTGGTGTATTGATTTAATTATATCTTTGTTTATGTTCTTTGACATAATATACTATAGAGGCTTTCAAGGACTTATGTCGCCTTACAATTTATCTCAAAAGGCAAACTTAGAAAACCTAGGTGGTACAATTTTATCTATGATGAAAGCTTCGGATATTGTATTCTTCTTAGATTTAATAATTTTAGCTTTTATATTTTTCATAAATAGAAAAATTTATAGCAGTGTTAAAAGAAGAATAATACTTTTTTTTGTTCTCCTTTTACTAGGTAGCGGGACAGCCTTTTATTATCATTATAGATATGATGTTATAGAAGCTGGAGCTAATAAACGATATTTCTTTGTTTATTGGTCACCTCTATATAATGTTTCTAATATGTCTCCTTTAGGATACCACATTTATGACAACTATTTATATTTTAAAAATTCAAAAAGGCTTCAGCTTACTAAAAATGATGTAGGAGAAATAAAAAAATGGTATGAGGATAAAAAAGAAATTCTACCAGATAATGAGTATAAAGCATCCCTTAAAGGAAAGAATTTAATAATTATCCAAGTAGAATCTCTTGAAAACTTCTTGATTGGGCAGAAAATCCAAGGTCAGGAAATAACTCCTAACCTAAATAAATTATTAAAAAATAGTTTATACTTCTCACAAATATATGAGCAGGTAGCTGGTGGTAATAGTTCTGATTCAGATTTAATGACTAATACTTCTACCTATCCTGTAAAAAATGGTTCTACCTTCTTCCGTTTTCCGGACAACCAGTATAATTCTCTCCCTAATCTCATGAAGGGGCTTGGGTACTACACCTCTGCTTTTCATCCAGATGGAGGAGGATATTGGAATTGGATGCCAGCTTTAACTTCTATGGGCTTCGATAAATGTACAGATGTTACCGGTTTTAACGTAGATGAAACCATAGGTCTGGGCTTAAGTGATGGAAGTTATTTAAGACAGCTTGGAGATAAAATAATCAATCAGCCTCAGCCCTTTTATTCTTTCTTTGTAACATTAACTAGCCATATGCCCTTTGATATTCCAAAGCAATATAGGGAAATGAAGCTTACAGATAATATAGATAAAACTGTAGTAGGAGATTACTTCCAAAGTATGCATTATACGGACAAGCAGTTAGGCAGTTTTATGGACAAATTAGACAAAAAAGGTGTGCTTAATAATTCCGTACTAGTCATATATGGAGATCATTGTGGTATTCATAAATATTATAAAGATAAATTAGATAATATTACTCCTAGAGAAAATTGGTGGTATGAAAATAATTTACGTGTTCCTCTTATTGTTTACTCAAAAGACATAAAGGGTAAAGAAATAAATACTATAGGCGGCCATATAGATATTATGCCAACCATATCTTATCTTATGGGAGTAGATGAAAATAAATATATAAATACTGCCATGGGTAGAAATCTTCTTAAGACAGATAAAAGCTTTGTTGTTTTAAGTAATGGAGTATATATAGGAAAATCCAAAAATGAAAAAGAAAAAAGAACAGCTATTAATGGTCTTAATATATCTGATAAGATGCTTAGAAGTAATTATTTTAAAACTAACTAGGCATATAATAGGAACATGGAAAAGGATTGTCCTGAAGCATGGCTATACTTTAGACAGTCCTTTTTACTTGCTAAAAAAATTCTCATAAAGCAACAATACTCTATCTTCTATTCATTACGCCTATTCTAAGCATAGTTCCCCTCTCCCAAGCACTTACATCTGAAAAGGTTCTAAACTGAAAACCATTGTCTTTTAAATATTTTATAGTATAAGGCAGTGCTTCTACTGTAGTTACCTTGTAATAACCATCATGCATAAGTACCACTGCAAAATTCTTGTCTCTGCATTGATTAAATATGTTGCCTTTTATGCTGCTAGTTGGTACAGTCTCTGCTTCTGCATCTCCAGAACTAACATTCCAATCTACATAATCTATTCCTTTAGCATTCAATTTATTCCTTATGGTTCTTAAATTTTCAGGCTTAGGAACTGAGTTATCTGAACCACCTGGCATCCTAGTATATGGAGGTGGTGTATTTCCTGTTATTCTTTTTATAACATCTATACATTTATTTAAATCATTAAAATAACTATCTGCAGTATTGTAAATACTTGTATAACTATGAGAATAACAATGAGGTAAAATACACATACCGCTATTCTTCATTTCCTTTAATATTTCAGGGTTAGCCTCAGCGTTAGCACCTACTACAAAGAAAGTTGCTTTTACATTATTTTCTTTAAGTATATTTAGTATTTTTCTAGTGTTATTTGGTGAGGGACCATCATCAAAGGTTAAGAATGCTACCTTAGATCTATTAATCCCATTAACAGCCATATCATCTACGGACACATTTTTTAAGTAATTTTCATTTAATTCATTGCCTTCACTAAATGTATTTTCACTCATTGCATTAATATTCATAAAAGGAGTAGAAAAAATAAAAATACAAAAAAAGAGATAAAGAACTTTAATTACTATTTTGTGTAAAGACAACTTTTTCATAAAAAGCACCTTCTTTTATAATTTAAAATATAATCCTTACACTATATAGATTAACCTTTATCTCTTCATTAATTCTTAGTATCTGTAGGTAATTTCATGAACTTTAGCCACTATTTTTCCAATTATTCATGAACCGTCCCTACTTATTTATTCTACTTATTTATTCTTTCTATAGTTATATTGTCTCCTTTAACATCTACACCTACAGTGCATCCTTCATAAATATCTCCTTTTATTATCTTCTTAGCTATATCTGTTTCTAAGGTATTTTCAATGTATCTCTTTAAAGGTCTTGCACCATATACAGGATCATAACCTTCTTTTGCCATAAGCTCTTTGGCTTCTTCTGTTACTACTAAGGAAATATTTCTATCTTTTAATCTATTGTTTATATCTTTTAAGAATATATCTATTATCTTTGTTATTTCTTTATTGGTAAGAGGTTTAAACATTATAATATCATCTAATCTATTTAAAAATTCAGGTTTAAATCTACTTTTCAGATCGTTCATTACCCTATTTCTAATATTTTCATCTATCCCAGTGGTGCTGCTATTCTCTAGAAGATAACTGCTTCCTATATTAGACGTCATTATGATTATACAGTTTTTAAAGTCTATTGTTTTACCTTTGTTATCTGTAAGTCTTCCATCATCTAAAATTTGAAGGAATACATTAAATACATCCTCATGAGCCTTTTCTATTTCATCAAAGAGTATTACTGAATATGGCTTTCTTCTAACTGCTTCTGTTAATTGACCTCCTTCTTCGTAGCCTACATATCCTGGAGGAGCTCCTATAAGTCTTGATACAGAATACTTTTCCATATACTCTGACATATCAATTCTTATAATATTTTCTTCACTATCAAAAAGGGTTCTTGCTAAAGTCTTTGCTAATTCTGTTTTACCTACTCCAGTTGGGCCTAGGAATATGAATGAACCAATTGGCCTTTTAGGATCTTTCATCCCTGCCCTTGCCCTAATAACAGCATTAGATACAGCTTTCACTGCCTCCTCTTGTCCTATTACCCTCTCAGATAGTTCATCATCAAGTCTTAATAGCTTTTCTTTTTCTCCTTCCACAAGCCTTGTTATAGGTATTCCAGTCCATTTTGATACAATTTCTGATATTTCATTTTCTGTGACTTCTTCTTTTAGCATATTGCCTTCATGATTATCATTTATTAAAGCTTCTTTTTCTTTTATTTCACTTTCTATATTTGGAATAACACCATACTTTAATTCTGCTACCTTATTTAAATCATATTCTCTTTCTGACTTTTCTAATTGTCCCCTTACTTCATCTAATTTTTCCTTTAAATTCCTTACTCCTACTATTTGTTCCTTTTCCTTTCCATATTTAGCTGTCATTTCTTTATCTTTTTCTTTTAGATTGCTTAATTCCTTTTCTAAGGCCTCTAACCTTTCCTGAGATTGAGTATCTTTTTCTTTAGATAGAGCTTCTTTTTCAATTTCCAGCTGAAATACCTTTCTCTTTATTATATCCATTTCTGTAGGAAGACTATCCATTTCTGATCTTATCATAGCTCCTGCCTCATCAATAAGATCTATGGCCTTATCAGGCAAATATCTATCTGTTATATACCTTTGAGACAACTTTACTGCAGCTACTATAGCTGAGTCATGTATTTTTATTCCATGATATATTTCAAATCTTTCTTTAAGACCTCTAAGTATAGATATACTATCTTCTACAGTAGGCTCCTCTACTATTACAGGCTGGAATCTTCTTTCTAGTGCTTTATCCTTTTCTATATACTGTCTGTATTCATCAAAGGTTGTGGCCCCAATGCAGTGCAATTCTCCTCTAGCTAACATTGGTTTTATAATATTCCCTGCATCCATAGCTCCTTCTGTTTTTCCAGCTCCTACTATGGTGTGGATTTCATCTATAAATAGAATTATTCTTCCATCGCTATTTTGAACTTCTTTTAAAACCGCTTTAAGTCTTTCCTCAAATTCTCCTCTATATTTAGCACCTGCAATTAAAGCTCCCATATCTAAAGAAAAAATTATTTTATTTTTTAATCCTTCAGGCACATCTCCTCTTACTATTCTCTCTGCTAAACCTTCCACAATAGCAGTTTTACCTACACCAGGTTCTCCTATGAGCACTGGATTATTTTTAGTTCTTCTTGAAAGAATCCTTACCACTCTTCTTATTTCTTCATCTCTTCCTATGACAGGATCAAGTTTATGCTTTTTTGCATCTTCCACTAGATTTCTTCCGTACTTAACTAAAGCCTCATAAGTCCCCTCAGGATCTTGAGTATCCACCCTTTGGTTTCCTCTAACTCCAGCTAATACATTTAAAAATGCCTCTTTTGTAATATTAAATTTCTTAAGTATATTTCCAACCACTCCATTTTTATCTACATCCATTATAGCCAACATAACATGTTCTACACTTATATAAGAATCTTTAAAATCCTTAGCTATTTTCTCTGCCTTTATAAATACTTCCTCAAATCTTCTGGTAGCATAAACCCCTCCGCTCTGAGCACCTTCTCCCAATACCTTAGGCATTTTATCTAGTTCTTTATTTGTCTCCTCATTTAATGATCTTATGTCAACTCCCATTTTCCCAAATATATTTGGGACTAATCCATCATCCTGAGAAATTAAAGCTGAGAAAAGATGAATTACATCTATTTGCTGATGATTATATCTTACTGCCACCAATTGAGCATCATTTATACACTGCTGAACCTTCGAAGTTAATTTTTCTACATCCATTAATAACACCTCCAATTTTCTAAATCCAGTAAACTTCGGTAAATTCCGGGGACGGTTCATTAATAATTGGCTTTTTATTCATAACTTTTTTGCTAAAATTAATGAACCGTCCCTATATATTTCTGATATATTAAATATTAATGCAAAGGTCAAAGAAAGTCAAAGTCTATAAGACTCTACTTATCGAAGTAAAATTATATATTAAAGAGAAAATCATTGATAAATTATGTTAATGCTTTTAAATTCTCTTTTTTATGCTGTTTTCCTTTGCGCATTATATTGTCTGCTGTATTAATGATTTCATTTAAAAAATATATAAAAAAATCCTATACATTTTATGCATAGGATGATAAATTAAATTTTCTTTGCTAAATTAATAGCTGAATTAAAATATTTTATTGATTCTGCAACGTTATTCATTTTATGATACATATTACCCATCTCTAAATATCTTTCATATATTTGCTTTTTGTTTCCAAATTTCATCAAAGCATCTAGAGATAAATTCATATACATTTCTTCTGATTGCAGTTCATTTTTCTTTCCAAGTATTAAAGCTTTACAATGATATGCTTTTTCTATATATTTTATGTTATCTATATCTATGGAATAATTTATAGCTTCGTCGCTTATTTTTTCTGCTTCATCTATGATATTATTTTTTATTAATTCGTCAATGCACATAATCATAAAACTTACTAGGCTTTCTTCCTTTTCCTTTGGATGGCATTCTAAAGCTTTAATTATATATTCAGCGCCACGTTCTTTAAGGCCTAAGGTAAACATAGCCTCTGCATAATTATATATAGCATTTGCTTTATAGATCTTATTTTCGCCATATAGTTTATAAGATTTTTGTTCATAATCCTCGAAGTCATTCTTTTTCATTCTTAAAGATAATATTGCCATCATATGATAAGATTCTGCCTTCTTTATATTATCTTGAAAACAATCCACTAATTCTATAAGGTATTTCGCTATTTCATAAGCCTTTTTGTAATCATTCATCATAATATAACAAGCACATTCATTAAATACAGCCTTTGCAAGGACTTCACTTTTCCCTGTCTTTTCCGATTCAGTTATTATAGTATTATAATATCCTGCAGCCTGACCATATTCGTTAGAATCATATAGATATGATCCTATATCCATATAATATGTTAACTGATTTTCTGAGGATTTAGATTTTAAACAAATATCATAATATTTAGGAATCAATATTTGCAGTTTTTCAAATCTTCCCTTATTTATATTGTAGCTAAATATCATATGCATTATTTTGAAGGCCTCTTCATAATAGTGATATTCCTCTGAAAAAGATAAATTATATTCTAGATCCTCTTCATAGTTTAACTTTTTATCACTTTTATTTAGAGTCTCTATATTATTCCTAATCTGGCTTCTTACATCATTTCTCAAATATTCTATATCTAAATCTAGCTTATTTGCTATAAACTTTAATATCCAATCTTCTGGTATCACCTTACCATTTTCTATACAACTCATTTTAGAAACGGATATTTTGTCCTCACATATATATTTCAATGTATATCCTTTGTATATTCTAGCCCTTCTTATTTTCTCCCCAGTAGAAAGTATTTCCATAATCCTTCACCTATCCATTTAAGACTCTTTTAATATGCCTAATTTTTTAAACAACTCAACCCCATTATTTAAATACTGGGCTGCTTCATTTTCTCTGCCATTATCTATATAAAACTTACCTATCATAATGGATATTTCTGCAGATTCCTTTAAATAATCCATGTTTCTTACAAAGTTTAATGCTAATAATAAAGTGCTTTCAGCCTCTTTTAAATTTCCTTCAAGCATATGAACCCTATATTTTAAAAGATAATACTGCACTAATGCATCATGATCTCCATCTTCGATATTATCCATAATTTCTTGAAGAACATCCTTTGCTTTATCTACCTTCTTAAGCTTAATATAATTTTCACATATATTTACTAGAGTTTCTATTAACTTTGAATCCTTTATATTCTTTCTTAATTCCTTAGCTTTATTTAAGTGAATGAAGGACTCCTCTATATTTTCAAATTCATAGAAAAGCCTACCTAGATTATTTTCAATTTGAGCTATGTATACCTGATCATCCATTTCCTTAAACAAACCTAGTGTCTTTTTAGAATACTTTATAGCATTATCTATATCGCCTTTTTTGCTATACTGATCAGCAATCATAAGAAGAGTATTAGCATATTCCTTTTTATTATTAATTTGTTTAAATTTCTCTTTTGCAAGGAAGGAATAGTCTATGGATTTATCTAAATTCTCCAATTTAAAATTAGTATAAGCCATGTAATAATATATTTCTCCTATTAAAAAGTCATTTCCAATATTATTATCATTATATACCTTCTCTGCCTGTTGAAAATAGCTAGAAGAAGAATGATAAGCCTTAAGCTCTAAAGTTATTTTCCCAAGATTAACAAATGTATTTATTGTTTCTTCATATTTATTATCCTTGATAAATATTACATTAGCAGATAAGAAAAATTGTTGAGCTAAGGGCATTTCCCCTTTAATCATATAGATTGTTCCTCTTAAATATAAATTTCTGGCCTTCCTATATTCTAAATTGTATTTTTCAGCATAATATAATGCCTGTTCTATATATTGTTCTCCCAAAGATAAGTCCTTATTCAGTATATATGACTCAGCTATGGTTTCAAAATATGTACATATTTTTTCTGCCTGACTTTCTTCGGATTCCATCAAATACTCTACAGATGTATTTAATGCCCCTGCTAGATACTCTAAAAGATCCATACTTGGATTTGATTTTCCAGATTCAACAAGGCTTATCTGTCCAGGAGTAATTCTTTCTCCGGCTAAATCCTTTAAAGTCATATTTAACTCTTTTCTTCTTCTTTTTATCTTTTCCCCTAGAGACAATATTTCCATAGTCCACTCTTCCTTTACTTCTTAATTGCAAACAGTAAACTGAATATATATATATCAAATTTAATTACATTTAATTATTCTATAAATTCTTAATATATTATAACATATTTTTTACTAAGTATATTATAATTTTCAAAATTAATATAAACATTACGCATAAATTAAAATATATGGCAAAAAAGGACAGATTACCCAAACCTGTCCTTTGCTACCTTTTTATATTTTTTCTTTGAATTAAATTTAGTATTTTACCTTATTTCATCCACCTTACCATGTTTTCATAAGTATCTCCTGCCATATTTCTCATTTGTTTATTTACTCTTTTTATTCTTCTTTGAGTGCTTCTATCCATTTCGGGAACCAATAGCATAGTAGCTGCTGCTCCTATAATCATACCTGATAAAAACCTTGTTCGCATAAAAATTCACCTCTCATAATTTATTCTTATGAATAGATTATGCAATTTAACATTTTTTAATCAAGGAATTTTTCCCATGGCAATTGCCTAAACACTATACTGTATTCTCCATAGCTTTAATATTTTACCTAAATGAAGCTATGCTCTATTTTGTAAAAGCTCATCCATAGCTTCGTTGGCAAGCTTATCACATCTATTATTATATTCATTATCAGAATGTCCTCTAACTTTTATAAATTTTACTTTATGGCACTTTAGTATATCCAACAGCTTTTCCCAAAGCTCTTTATTTTTAACTGGTTCCTTAGAAGAAGTTTTCCAACCATTTTTTAACCAAGAATTTATCCATTTATTATTTATAGCATTTACTACATAGGCGGAGTCACTATAAAGCTCTACTTCACAGGGCTCTTTAAGAATAGATAGCGCTTCTATTACTGCTGTTAATTCCATTATATTATTAGTAGTATTTGTAACGGCTTTTTTTATTTCCTTTTTTGCATCATTATATATAAACACTATTCCATAACCACCAACAGTATTCTCTTTTCCATTCCCTCTACAAGCCCCATCGGTGTATACAATCACCTTTTTCATCAGCCATGAACCCTCCTTTACTATCTTCTCTACTAACCTTATCCCTTTTTCAATTATTTATACGGCCTTTTCAGTGTTTTTGTTCTCCTCACTGCTTGTATCATTTTTATCTTCACTGGTATTTGATGTATTATCTTCACTAGCCCCTTTCTTTTCTCCTTTAGATAAATCTTTTATTGTAGAAATGAGCTTAGCTACATTTTCACTGCCTACCATACCTGAGATATATTTTATTCCCTCTTCTATAATGAGTATAATATTTTTATCTCCCTGCCAATTTTCTAATATTATTTCTTCAGGTATATCATCAATTATTGAATTTAAGCCATAAAACGCTACTGCCACATCATCAATTTTGCCTATAAAAGGTATAAAATCTGGTATTATATCAAAAGGCACAGCCAGGTATCCTATTACCCCTATGGCCTTTCCTTTAGCAGCAACACTTACTCTCTTATCTTTAAATATTCTCCATAATAAAGCAACAATATCAGGTATAATCATTGTATATTCAACAAGTTTCTTATATCTATCTGGTACATTCTCTTCTACATTTCCCCTAAATTTAGTATAGCAATCTTCCGGTACTTTATATTCTTTGTGTTTCTCCTTTTCATTTATATCCACAGTTTCTTTATCCTGTGCATATACTATATTTTCTATCTCTGCCTCTATAGATCCTTTGTTTAAAGTTATTTTATTTAACTTAAAATAAAATAATGGTACAAATCTTGAAACCCCATTAAGATCTAAAGATATATTTTCCTTATCTATCTTTATACCGTATTCCTCAAATTCTTTTAAGAATTTCTTTAAAGCAAAATTTTTAATTCCCTTTAAAATACCTATCTTAGCGACACTAACATTAAATACTTTTATATTTAATATATTATCCTTTATATTTCCCAAACCTAATTTTACTTTAAAAGGTATATTAATTCCTTTTTTATATGATCCTTCTAAAATTATAAAATCATCAATAACTAAACTCTCAAAGGACAATCCTTCTACATTTATATATTGTTTCATTATGCCTAATATATCTTCCTGTGTTAAAACAGCTTTAACTGCGGATATTTTCATAACGCTCCCTCCATTCTACATATATTTAAAGTATACAATAAATAATAATTTCTGCAATAAGATTTTTGACTACTATTCATATAATTAACACCCATCACCTGTTTTCTCATAAATTACTATAGCAAATTTTATGATTTTCATTGGACTAAAATGCAGAACTATTATAATATTATGGTGCAAAATAATTATTATTAGGTAATTATTTAGAAAAGTGTAAGAACTATAGAAATATTGTCTATAATTTTCATTTTTCAATGTCTAAAAATTATATTTATGGGGGTTAATTAATGAATAAGATAAAGAAGAAGCAAATTATTATTCCTATTATCACTGCGATAATTTCTTTGGTTCTATTACTCGGCGTAAATTATAGTTTTAAAGCAACAAAAGATAAGGGCTATGTAGAATTTTTAAATGATCTGTCTAAGAAAAAAGTATCTACAGTTTATTTTACAGATACTCCTAAAATAAAGATTAAGTTAACCGACGGAAAAATATATGAAACAGATAATCCAAGAATAGACAACTTTAAAGAAACTCTTTTACAACAGGGTGTAGAGGTTTCAGAAAATGCACCTTCAGATGTTCCATATATGATACTTATGGCTTCCTTTATGGTATCAATTATTTCTTTAATTATTGCTCTTATTAGATCCTCAAACATAACTTCTAAGGGCATGTTATCCGTAGACTCCTTAGATGCTTCAGCCATTGAAAATGCTCCTTTTACATTTAATGATGTAGCTGGCAATGAGGAGGCAAAAGAAAGTGTAATGGATATAGTTGACTTTCTAAAGAATCCAGAAAAATATAGTTCCTACGGTGCAAGAATGCCTAAAGGAATAATACTTTATGGAGAACCTGGAACAGGAAAAACTCTTTTGGCTAAGGCTGTAGCAGGGGAAGCTAATGTTCCTTTCTATGCCATGTCAGGCTCTGACTTCGTTCAGGTTTATGTAGGGGTTGGTGCTAGCAGAATAAGACAACTATTTAAAAAAGCAAAAGGACATGGAAAAGCAGTTATATTTATAGATGAAATAGATGCTATAGGTAAAAAGAGAGATAATACCAAAACTGGTGGTTCTGATGAAAGAGATCAAACCTTAAATGCCTTACTTACCGAAATGTCAGGCTTTAATGAAAAGGATGGTATTATAATTATGGCTGCTACAAATAGATTGGATATGCTAGACGATGCTCTTTTAAGGCCTGGAAGATTTGATAGACATATAGAAATTTCCTTACCAGACTTAACTGCAAGAGAAAAAATTCTTGCTCTTCATCTAAAAAATAAACCTATCAAAGATATAAGTGTAAGAGAATGGGCTCAAAAAACTGCTTACTTCTCTGGTGCTAAATTAGAGAATTTAGTAAATGAAGCAGCTATAATTGCCTGCAAAGAAGAAAGTGAGTTTATAGAGAACTATCATATGGACAAGGCCTTCTCTATTGTTATTGCTGGTTATGAAAAGCAAAATAGAGACTATATAAAAGAAACAGATAGAAAAATAACCGCTTTTCACGAAGTTGGACATGCTTTGGTGTCCTTAAAGGTTCTTCCTAATGAAAAAGTATCTAAGGTAACTATTATTCCAAGCACTAAAGGTGCTGGCGGATACACCTTAAGCATACCAGAAGATAGCCTATATCAAAACAAAGACTATTTAAAGAGAAGAATAATGGTACTTCTTGGTGGAAGAGCTGCTGAAGAATTAATATTCGGTGCAGATTACGTTACTACAG
The DNA here is from genome assembly GCF_002995785.1 of Clostridium liquoris. GTDB lineage: Bacteria > Bacillota > Clostridia > Clostridiales > Clostridiaceae > Clostridium_AO > Clostridium_AO liquoris. The sequence continues at coordinate 22,727 of NZ_PVXO01000068.1, forward strand.
GTGCCCATAATGACTTAAAACAATGCACAAATATCGCATACCATATGATAACTCAATATGGCATGGGAGAAACACTAGGTCTTTTAAATATGCAGGAATTAATGAATATTAATATAAACAAAAATGCAATTATAAGAGAATGTAAAAAATTAGCTGACAACCTATACGAAGAAACAAAAGAACTTCTAAAAAAAGAAGAGACTACTCTCAATGCCATAGCAGAAGAATTACTTGAAAAAGAAACTCTTCACTATGAAGATTTGCAGAAATTTAATGGGACGGTTCATTAAATTTGACTTAATTTTTAGGCAAGTTTAAGCGAGTTTAAAGGGACGGTTCATTAAAAATGATGCCATTTTTAATGAACCGTCCCCTTATTTTTTTATTTTTCCCATATTAAAGCTCCTATAATTGTTCCGCCAATTAATCCACCAAGATGACCAAAGTTATCCACATTAGCTACAGAAAAACCTATTAAAAGGTTAACAAATATTACCGATATGATGTTACTAACAAAACTTTTCCCTACCTGATCTTTTAACTTTAAAGCAATTACTAAACATGCTCCTAAAAGACCAAATATAGCCCCAGAAGCACCTATAGATATACTATCTGATAAAAAATAACTTAATAATGAAGAAGTTATACATGAGATAAAGTATATCAAACCATACTTCCATTTTCCATAAACCTTTTCTATTAATGGTCCCAAAGCATAGAGGGAATACATATTAAGTCCTAAGTGTACAATGCCTCCATGTAAAAAAGCACAAGTTATAAGTCTATAATATTCTCCCTTAGCTATTAATTGGTTTACTTTAGCTCCTAAAAATATAAGCACATTTATGTTACTTTCCATTATATTTCCTGATAATACTGCTGTAATTAAATACATAAACACATTAATACCTATTATTACATATGTTAAACTAGGTATATCTTTTTTCCTAACAGTGCTTTCCTTTTTGCCAGCGACCTCATTTATAAAATACGATATTATATTTACCAATTCTTCGCTTCCACTGGTACTGGTATAATAAAGTATTTTATTAAAATCTGCATCTAAAAATATGTATTCTCCCATATGTAAATTATTTGGGGACGGTTCATGAATTATGTTTTCAATAATCATATTTGTCTTTTCTTTATTGTCTGTAAAAACAATTTTGGTAAGAATTAAATTAGGTGCATTATTATAATTATTTATAGCAAGTTTAATATAATAATCATTTTTATTTTCGTATTCTTCATTACAAAAGATTACACCTCTGCACCTTCCATCCCCCTCTTGTCTAATCATTACCCAAGGACTAACTATGCCATTATAACTATTATTAAGTTCTAACAAAGTATACCCTAAACCTCTTGTAGCATTTTCTATAATAAACTTTATAATATTCTCCTTGGTATCCATATATCTTTCTCCTTTAAATTAATAAAACCAGAGTACAGTTCACTATTTTATTAAAAAAGGGCTTAGCCACATAAGAGCGATCCCATAATATTTCTTTAACTTTTTAATTTCAAACACAATCTTCTAATTTATAAGTTTAGGCAATAGAATTTATAACAAGGTTTGGATTTTTTAATAAATCGATTTCATAAAAAGGTGTTGGTGCCTTTGTCTTGCTATCGTAAAGTATTCTTACAACCGGCCTGTCAGGGAACCCCTCATTTTGTTTTATAACATACCCTTCTTCACCATTGGAAAGTCTAATGCAACATCCTAATGGGTATATAGCAAAAGTATTCTTAAAACTTTTTACCAGGTTTTCATCAAAGCTTGTTCCAGATCCTGCAAGTATAAGCTCATAAGCATCATTAGGACTAAATTTTCTTCTATAACATCTATCATTGCTTATAGCATCATACACATCACATATACAAACTACCCTAGCAAATTTTGATATATGATTTCCTTGTAATCCATATGGATATCCTCTCCCATCTATCCTTTCATGATGCTGCTCAACAATATCTATTATTGAATATGGCATTGATATGTTTTTTCTTATTATCTCTCCACCATATACTGTATGCATTTTTATCTCATTAAACTCTTCTTCTGTTAACTTACCATTTTTTTTTAAAATTTTGCTTGGAATCATAGTTTTCCCAACATCATGTAATACTGCTCCTACACCTAATTCCTTTAATTCATTTTCTCTAAAATTAGAAGAAAGCCCTAAAAAAGATGTCATTATACAAGTATCCAAAGAGTGCATATATGTATAATTATCATAAGTTTTTATATCATAAAGACTTTTATTCACATCTCCAAGGTCAATTATGTATTCCACTAATTCTTCAACTACTCCCAAGGATTGTCTTAGTCCTTTTCCATTACAACTATGGATATTTCTAACTATTTGAGACATGCTTTTCATTGTATATTGTTTTAGTTCACTTAACTGCTCATCTTCAACCTGCACATCTTCTAATCTTTCATCCTCAACGTAAATATAGAATACACCTATTTCCTGAAGCTTTTTTATATATCTATCTGTAAGTTTTATGCCTGCTTTTAAAAGGATCTTTCCGTCACTAGATAAAATACTCTTCCCCAGTACATCATTTTCCTTTGCTCTATTTATAAACTCAAGCCTCATAATAATTTCTCCTTAAATATCAATTTATCTACATAATTACCAAACATATTGGTTAAAATATCTAGTTATGATAATATCACACTGTTTAATAAAATTAAATACTTATATGAACATTTCTAAAAAAAATTCATTATTAATTTAATAAATATATTATAAAAAAATTAAAAGTTTAATAAAACTCTATGCATTTTATGTAAGTTATCCTAGTTATTATAAATATTATCTATATTCATTTTTCTTATTTTGCACCTCTCCAAAGGTCCTTTCCATTTCTTCTTTAATTAAAGTGCATAATTCCTGTAACTTTTCTTCCATAATATTTATCTCTTCAATATATGGGAAAGTTATATGCCACGTAGGATTATATTCATCATCCACAATTTCAATTTTATAATCTTTATCTGTAAACACATTCTCATTAAATAAATGAAATATAGCTGTATATTCCCAATCCTCTACATCTTTCTTAGTATCAAAAAACAAATGTACTGATTCTCCATCATAGTACATTTTTGTAATATACTCTGCCCCATCATTTACTTGGTAGCTTCCAAGCTCTCTTACGAATTGATTAGATTTTCTATCTCTTTCCATTAAAACTAATGAAGAAAAATCCATATATAGCCCTCCTTTGTTACTTACATATATTTACTATTTTTCATTTTTGCTCTATAATTATATTATACTATGTTTGTATATATTTAATTATCGTAAGTTTATTATTATTTATTAGAATTTATCATTTATTGCAGGGGGTAAAAATGAAAAGAAAAAATATCTCCAAACCCATATATATATTATTGCCAATCATTATTATAATATCTTTAGTTATAAGGTACAGAATTATATACTACAACTCAAGAGAAATAACCTATGTTATAGAGAGATATCTAACTACAGGAATATTTAATCCTCATAAGTTATTTGATATTAATAATTTTCAATTATCCTTTTCCGATGGAAGACTGGCAGTAGTAAGAGTTAATGGTTTACAAAAAAAGTCTCCACATAAAAAAATTGATTATGATGTGTTTTTAGAAAAAAATTCAAAAGGAATCTGGAAAGTAAAAAAACTATACCAGGTTCCTTGAGCCTATACTTATTTATGGACTTGTTTTATAGCACAGTCCTCACAAATGCCTTTTAATTTCAGATCTAACTCATCCTCTGCAATAGTAAAACCCGTTTTGTTCTTTATAATCTGCTCTACTTGACTAAGAGGACAATCTATTTCAACTTCTTTATGACAAATAGTACATTCAAGAATGTGCTTATGCTTGTTGAGATTTATTATATAGTTATATTTTCCATCACCTAAGTCAAATTTATCTACAATTCCCTTGTTATTAAATAATTCTAAATTTCTATATATTGTAGATAAATCTAAAATTATATTTCTATCTTTGCACTGTTCATAAATATGCTCTACAGAAACTGCAGAATTACATTCATGCAATATTTCAATTATACTTATTCTACCTTTAGTTACTTTTATACTATGACCTCTCAAAAATTCTTCCATATTCATACTACTATCACCTTACAATAATATTAATTTCATTATATCATAAAAACTGAGAGGTGGTTAGGTTTAAAAGAATATCATCTTTATACCAAAAATAAATAATATGATACCACCTATATAGTCTGCATATTTACCTACAGCTTTAATTTTCCTTAAGTATTTAGCAATAATAAATGCAAATGTACTTATAACCAGAGTTATAAGACCTATAAATAAAGTATCCTCTATTATTACAACGTTACTTACTATATTGTTTAAAGCTGTAAATCCTATAACCATAGCATCAATACTAACAGAAATTCCTAATACAATCCACATTCCTGGCTTTATAAGAGCACACTCTTCTTTATTTTCTAAACCTTCCTTAATCATTAATATGCCAACTAATGCTATAACTATTCCCCCTATTACCTTGGGAACAGAAACAATATATGTATTAAATAAAAAGCCTGCATAAGCCCCAACTAAAGAGAATAAAAATTGAAAAAAGCTAAAGGATAAGATACATAGGGTCTTATATTTTATTGTAGCCATTCTATTTAATCCTATGCAAAGAGCTACCCCAAATGCATCTAATGAAAGTGCTATAGCAATTGTCAATAAAGAATTAAAGTTCATATTATACCTCCAAAATCAATTTTGTAAGTTACATAATTATATATTCTTTGTTTTGTTTTTATTTGTTTGCATATTTGCATAAGCTTATTTTATTAAATAATAAGCAAGGTAAGCAAGGGACGGTTCATTAAAAATTGCAGATAAATTTACCTGAAATTAGCTAAAATCATAATACACTTTACTATTAGTCCATCTAAATAAAATAATATTGATTAAATATATAAAATATGTAAAGAATTAATAAAAATATGTTTTATGAAAGGATGATTCATTTGCCTAGAACCGCCAGAATCAAAGTCCATAATGGTATATATCACATTACAATGAGAAGTATCAAAGAATTTAACCTATTTAGAAATAAAAATGACAAAGATAAATTCTTGGAAATACTAAAAAAATATAAAGATATCTTTTTATTTAAAATATTCGCTTATTGTTTAATGGATACACATGTCCATTTGCTTATTTATTCAAATGAAGCTGATATAAGCAAATTCATGCATTCTATTAATCAAAGCTATGCTCAATATTATAATAAAAAATATGATCGACATGGTCATGTATTTTCAGATAGATTTAAAAGCAAAATCGCAAAAGAAGACGCAGATGTGGCAGTGATGTCAGCTTACATTCATAATAACCCTAAAGATATAAAAGGATATAAAAATTCTGTAGAAAACTATGAGTACTCTAGTTTTTCTACATATATTGGGACTAATAAAAATCAACTCAATCTTGTAGATTGCTTTTTTATTCTGAACTATTTTAATAAAAATCCTATATTATCAAGGAATCGCTATCTTAATTTTGTCAAAAATAGAATATCTAAAACTGGTGAATTTATAGACATTAAGTTGGATATTGATCCGGATAAATCCATAAATAACTCTATAGAATATATAAGTGGAAAAACGCCTCTATTAAGGACTCTATGTCCCGAAAAGGTTATGGAATTTATCTATGAAAACACTAACATTGACAAAGTAACTATCAATATAAAATATAATAGGGAAATCTCAGAGTATAGATGTCTTTGTGTACTAATAATGAGATGTTTTTGCGATTTTACCTTTGCCCAAATATCTCAAATAATCAATAACTATACTCAATCTTCTTTATCTCAGATGTGTAATAAAGCTTATAATCTTATTTGTAATAATGCTAAGTATAAAAATATACTAGAGAAATTTTTAGATAAATATTCTTTAGCCACTACATAGCTGCAGCAAATTCTCTATTATTGAATTAATCATTTCTTAGAATTTTTTATTCTATATTTTAGTATTGATTTGAATAAAGATGTACAAGCCTTTAATTTTTCTGCTAAATTCATCATAATTGCTTAAATATACCTAATTATTATAGCTTGTTTACAAAAACTTTGTCGAACAAATAAATAACTTACTAGCTATTTATCTAACTAATAAGTTATTTTTATTTATATATAAATATGATTTTAAGAATATACAAATTTTATAATTTTTATGAACCTTATAACTTTTATGAACCGTCCCTTATTTTCTTATTCTCTATTAAAGGTTACACTGCAAGTAGATAAATCAAATTCTTCATCTAAAATTAGTTCTTTTTCAAACACTAGACTTAATATTCTAGCCTTATGAGAATTTACTTCAAAATCATTTAAATCAAAGGTTCCAGAAAGAACTATTCTTCCATCAGAAGTCTTTATTGTCATTGGGAGCTTTTCTAATTTAATCGCTCTATTTGCTGCATTTCTTACCATTAATGTCATAAGTAAATTATTATTTTTATATTGAGTTATTGTAAACACAGATATACTAACTTGCCCTTCTTCTAACCTGGGCAATGAATTTAAAAATTGTTTGAAAGTATTTACTTCTTTTACTTCCATTTCCGATGGTATTTGCTCTAATTCTAAATTCACATATTTAACTGCTTTGATTTTGTTATCAAATACTATCTTCCAGTCGTCCTTAAGTATTTCATTAACAAATACATTCTTCTTATCAAAATATATTTTCCAAGGTCTTGCTGAATAAGGAGGTATATCTCCCATTTCATTAAGCTCAAAAATCTGGTAAGCTAATTGTTCCCCTTTGGAATTAACAATACAAAATGGAACCTTATCAAAATTTATTGGTGTAGAAAGTCCATTTACAATATATATTTTAACTTCTAATCTATTTCCTTCATCAAATACATATGCTCCAGATACATTAACTTGTCCATCTTCAATTTGAGGAATAACTTCTTTCATTTCCTCTTCTAAATAATCTTTCTGCATATCTGAAATTCTATCTGATTCATTTTCGTTTAATGAAAGTTTTATATTAACTGCATCCATTTCCTTTTTTCCTATTTTAACTGAACCGTCCCCATTTGTTCCTTTTGTTTTCATAATCTGTCCTCCAATTTCTTAATATATTGCTATAATTTCAAGATCTTGTTCTGATGTTCCTCCTACTATTTTATTTAAACTATTTTCTACATCTTGAGATAGAACTCCCACGCCGCCGACTAAAGTGATAACACTGTCTTCGTTAATATTATCTTTAATAAACTTTTCTGCTGATGCTAAATCCTTAGCACTTGCTGCATTTCCACTTAATACTACTGGTGATCCAGACTTTGCTGCAGCTGCTGAAGCTACTAGAGCATCTGCAAAATTTTTAACACTATCATTACCACCAGAAGCTACATATACCTTGTCAAAGGAATAATTAGGTTTAAAATAATTTAAAACAGCCATATTTGTCTTAAATCTATCCTTTCCTTGAGCAACTCTTGTTCCATTAGCTGATTTTACAATAGTATCAGGTAATACACTAGAACCGCCTACTGCCATAACTTCAAGTTTATATTCATCTATAACTTTTTTAACTCCAGGATCTAAACTAATAGAATTTGATATTAGTACTGGAATCTCTAGTTTTGCGGCAATAGATGCTACACTTAAAGCATCTGAATAGCCATCTCGTCCATTAACTAATATGGCCTTTTTAGCACCAGTTCTAGAAATTAATTCTCTAGCTACCATTGCATTAGTGTCATATCTGCTGCCGCCAGCCTTTGCATAACGAGTAACATTTAGTCCATTAGTTTTTAATGTAGCCTCAATCACTGGGCTTACTACTCCATCTCCTCCTACTATGTAAACATTACTAGCGCCTATTGTCTTTATAGTGTCAAGTACACCATCTGGTAATGCATCTTTTTTTGTTAATAATATAGGAGCATTCAATTTCTTTGCCAATGGAGTGGCACTAACCGCATCTGCATATCCTTCGCCATTTACTAATATCACGTTTTCGCTATCATTAAATATATCCTCAGCAACATTTCTTGCTGTGTTAAAACTATCATGTCCTTCAACCCTTTTCACTGAAGCTGCCATTGCATTAGTGGTGCTAAAAACTGTTGCCATAGCTAATCCAACGGCTGCAGCTTTTACCATTTTCTTATATTTCATACGTGTCATTTTTTCCCCTCCTCATATAATTTATCCACTCGTAGTTTATTATACCATATTAATAAATTGAACCAAAGTTTAATAAGCAAGAACTACCTGGATAATAAATAAATATTTTGAAGTTTCCTGAATTTTCATACTTGTCCCTTCAAACCTAGGCAAATTTATATGAACCGTCCCTTAAACTTTTCTTTAATTATCGTAAAAGTTCTTAAAAATTTTATGATTTATTTCCAGTTATTTCGCATTATTCTTATGCAAAATAATCACTATATTATCATATTTAGAGGAATTATCCGATTCCCATAGAATAGTAAGAATATGAACAAATTATGAAAGGACCTGAGAATATGAGGGTTAAAAAAGCTGTAATCCCTGCAGCAGGTTTGGGTACAAGATTTTTACCTGCTACAAAGGCTCAACCTAAAGAAATGCTTCCCATAGTGGATAAACCTACTATACAGTATATAATAGAAGAAGCCGTAGCTTCTGGTATAGAAGAAATACTTATAATAACAGGAAAAAACAAAAGAGCTATAGAGGATCATTTTGATAAATCTGTAGAATTAGAAAAAGAATTAGAAGAACATAATAAAACAGAATTATTGTCAATGGTTCAAGAAATATCAAAACTAACTAATATATATTACATAAGACAAAAGGAACCTAAGGGGTTAGGTCATGCCATTAGCTGTGCAAAAACCTTTGTAGGGAATGAACCCTTTGCAGTTATGCTGGGAGATGATATAGTTGATAGTTCTACCCCATGCTTAAAACAACTTATAGATTGTTACGATGAATACAAAACTTCAATTCTAGGAGTTCAACAAGTTCCTACAAAGGATGTATCAAAATATGGTATTGTTAAGGGTCTTCACATAGAAGAAAGAGTTTACAAAGTAAAGGACTTAATAGAAAAGCCCTCCGTAGAAGAAGCTCCATCAAATATTGCAATACTTGGCAGATACATAATAACTCCAAAAATATTTAATATATTAGAAGAAACTCCTCCTGGGAAAAATGGTGAAATTCAATTAACAGATGCTCTTAAAGCCTTGATAAAGGATGAGGCTATGTATGCTTATAATTTTCAAGGAAAAAGGTATGATGTGGGGGATAAACTTGGTTTCCTTCAAGCTACTATAGAATTTGCCTTAAAAAGAGAAGATTTAAGGAAACCTTTTTTGCAATATCTATCCACCTTAAGCCAAAAAGAAGTTTATAAAGAAGCATATGCTTCCTTAAATTTAGAACAGAATGTAGAAGATGGAAAACAGAAAACAAATTTGTAAGTAAATAGTGAAGAATAATGGAGGTTTTTCTTTCCATTACTCTTCACTATTAATTCTTCATATTTAATTAAATAAAGTTATTTATTCCTTTTTTCTATATGCTTTAATATTCCTGCTGCCAGAAGGCCTCCAGATGTGTCTATTAACACATCTGTGAATCTGCCGCTTCTTCCCGGCACAAACAATTGATGAATTTCATCACTGCATGCATAAAAAAAGGTTATTAATATTGCTATCTTAAAACTTTTACTCAAGGAATTGCCTTCTTTTACTGCATTTATAAGTAAAATAAAGAATATAAAGTACTCAGTAAAATGTCCAGCCTTCCTTACAACAAAGTTAGCTAAGTTTCCAAAAATCCCGTTAACATCTATGCCTAAAGATGTTAATTCCTGAATAACTAGTCCACTCTTACCATCGGAAACATCTGCTGGATCAGATGAAAATTTAAAAATTACAATCATCCATAACAATACTAATAAATACTTAAATAAGCTTTTATAATTTAATTTTGTCATGATATCTTAACATCCTAACTTCATTCCTTAATAAATATTCACTACATTTTTTATCTTATAAAATAATAATACCTATAATTACATTATAGTCAAGTATGCACTTAAATAATAATACAAAGTTCATACATTAGCCCATGGCATACATTGAAATATTGCTTTATTGTGAATAATTTGTTACAATTTTATTAACTATTGTACAATACTTTATCTTATAAATAAAAATTATTGTATTTTGAGGAGGACAATTATGAGCAAAATTGCATTGATCACTGACAGCACAAGTGATTTAAATAAAGATCAAATAGAAAAATATAATATTAAAGTACTTCCTTTAAGAGTTATATACAAAGATCGAGAGTATATTGACAGAGTAAACATTACTCCAAGTGAGGTATATGATAACCTTATAAATGAAATTCCTACAACTTCACTACCTTCAATTTCAGAAGCTAATAACTTATTTGCAAAACTAGTGGATGAAGGATATACACATGCTATTGCCATTTGTATTTCTTCTGGCGTTTCAGGTACATATAATATGCTTAATATTGCAAGTAAAGATTACTCTAGCATTACAACCCATGTCTTCGATTCCAAATCTCTCACTATGGGTGAGGGTGCTATTGTAGTTGAGTGTGGTAAATTGATTGCTGCAGGAAAAAGCTTTGATGAAATAGTAGAAATACTTCCATCAATTCAAAGCAGAATTAAGGTGTATTATGTATTGGAAACCCTAACATATCTTATAAAAGGCGGAAGAATAGGAAAAGTTGCGGGAACCGTTGGTGAACTTTTGAAACTAAAACCAATTATCTCCATAAATGATGAAGGTACTTATTACACTTATTCAAAAGTTAGAGGAAGAAATAAAAGCATAGCCAAACTTGCAGAAATAGCACATGATGCACTAATGAAAGCTAAATCAAAAATTTGGGTTCTACATGGAGGCGCACTGGAAGACGGAAAAGCACTATATGACACTATCTCAAAACTTCCTAATATATCGGAAATAAACTTTGGTGATATAAGTCCTGTTCTAGGAGTTCATACAGGCCCAGGATTATTAGGCATTGTTATTATGAAGGATAATTAAGCTAATAATAAAGCATCCATAGATTTGATTTACACTTCCATGGATGCTTTACCTTTTTATTACAAGTGCCTGACCCCTAACTATTTTACCTTTTTATTACAGGGGTCAGTCCCTCAACTGTTTTTATTTATGAAATATCATGTATTAAAGCTTTTATATCTACAGTCTTAGTTAACATTCCATTATCCTTTAAAAAGTCTTGAGTTTTTTCTAATTCTTGTATATCTTTATCTGTAATCTTTGGGTTAAAGTCATACAAATTATACATTTCCTTAACTTGATCTATAGACATTTTAGTTTCTTCAGAAGCTAGCTTATATGCTTCATCTGGATTGTTTTTCATAAAATCTAAACTCTTTTGGTGAACGCTCATATATCTTTTTGCTATATCCTCATGTTTGTCTAAGAAATCTCCTCTAGCTGCTATTACAATAGTAGCATCTACCAATCCTTCACCTGTTGTTATAATATGTGCACCTTTATCAACTGCTTGAGGCACTGCTGGTCCTGCTACTAAAGCTGCGTCAGCACTTCCAGACATCATAGCGGATACTCCCTGAGGTATTCCCATATTTATAAATTGTACATCATCTACTTTCATATTATCTTTTTTTAATGCTTCTAAAAGAAGTTGATGTAATATAGTACCTTTAGGTCCTACAATCTTTTTGCCCTTAAGATCTGCTACTGTCTTTATAGAAGAATCTTTTGACATAATAGTAAAGGCCTTTGGAGCTCTGCTATACATACCTATTATTTTTATATTCACTCCATTGGCTGCTGCTAAAATAACTGATGTGGCACCAATAGCATTACAAAAATCCAATGAACCAGCTGCTACAGCTTCTGTCATTTTAGAACCTTCTGTTATTTCAGGAAAAGAAACCTTTATGTTATCCTTTGAAAATTCATCTTCAAATAGACCTTTCTTCTTTTCAACTATTGAAGGTACGTTAAGTGGTGCCTTAACATAAGAAATATTTATGTTTTCAACCTTCTCCGCTGATTGCTGTTTGTTTTTAGCATTATTTGAATTCTCAGTTGAACCACATCCTGCTAAAGACATAACAGCTAATAGAACACAACAAAGTATAATACCTGCTTTTTTAAAAATTTTCAACTTTATTCTCCCCCTTAAATCTTTAATTTTTAAATAAAATACTATTGAGAATTTCTTCTCTAAGTGTTAAAAACTCTGGGCTTGTAATATCCCTGTAGTAATCCAATGGTACAGAAATTTGTTTTATAATACTGCCCTCATCCACAATTACAACATTCTGGCCTAAATATACTGCTTCCTCTACGTCATGAGTAACAAATATTATTGTCTTTTTATATTCCCTGAAAATATTAATAAATTCATTCTGCAGTTTTCTTCTATTAAAGGCATCCAAAGCTCCAAAAGGTTCATCCATTAATATTATTTCTGGATCATAGCAAAGCGTTCTGCCTAAAGAAACCCTTTGTGCCATGCCTCCAGAAATCTGTGAAGGATAGGCATCCTTAAATTTCTCTAGTCCTAACATGCTTAAGTATTTATGAACTATTTCATGAATTTCACTGTTATTTTTATTTTCCGCCATAGGGAAGGCCATATTTTGCTCCACTGTTAGCCATGGCATTAATCTAGGCTCTTGAAAAACAATTCCTACTCTTTTTGAATTATGGTCATTTTCATTACAGTGTGTAAATTCCAATTGACCTGTACTTTGTTTTTCTAAACCGCATATTATTCTAAGCAAAGTGGTTTTCCCGCAGCCGCTTTTCCCAACAATAGCTGTAAAGCTCTCATTTTCTATAGATAAGTTTATATCATTAAGCGCTTTTACTTTTTTATCATTTATAAGAAAAGTCTTGGACAGATTCTTTATTATCAGCCCCGCCATGTTTCACCCCTTTTCCATAAAAATTGATTATGCATATAAAAATATGATCTATAGCATATCCCAATAATCCTATAGACAATATTCCAACAATTATAATATCTGGTCTTGAAAGTTGCTCTGCATCCATTATCATATAACCTATGCCTGAAGATGCTGCTATTAATTCAGCAGCTACCAATGATCTCCAACTATACCCAAGCCCTAACTGTATACCAGTAATTATGGATGGAACTGCCTGTGGTAAAATTATTTTTAAAAATTTATCTTTAGAGCTAAAATTAAAAACCTCCCCTACCTCTAAAAGCTTTTTATCATAGTTAGTTATACCATTCAATGTGCTTGAAAAAACCGGGAAAAATGTAGCAAGAAATATAACCGCTAATTTTGAAGCTTCTCCTATACCAAACCATAATATCAACATTGGAGTAACCGCAATAGGTGGGACATGTCTACCAAACTCTAAAATAGGATCTACATAAGACTTAACTCCATCACTGATCCCAACTAATATGGCAGATGGAAAGGCAATTATGAAAGTTATAATAAATCCCAAGAAAACCCTGCCTAAGCTTACAGTCAAATTTTTTATTAAAATTCCACTTTTAAATAGTGTATATGCTGTTTCAGCTACAGTTATAGGGCTTGGTATTATATAATCATTAAATATATGTAACGCTGAGCCTGCCCACCATATAAAAATAATTATCAGTGGAATAAATAATCCCTTTAATCTTTTCATGAAATGATCCTTTCATAATAAAAATAAAAACTTTCCCATAAACATCATAAATTTAGGGAAAGTTAGATTACTTTTCTTGTATTCCAGCTCCCCTTTCAGATTAGATTTTCCTCTCTGTTAGGTTATACTTTTATTTATTTTCATTTGTTTATCCAATACTTCAGAAATTCTCCAAAGATATCCGAAATTAAAATTATTATAGCACGATTATTATATTTTCACAATGCCCGGGAATGGATCGTTATCCATGGTGTTTAACTTTACTAAAACTTAATTTAATTCAATTTAAAATAAAAAAACGCGCTAAGTTTTTACCTAACATGATTTTCCATCTTATAAACAATTATTTATAAAGAAAAACAGAGACAACCCTAATCCTAAATTAAAGTTATCTCTGTTCTTATATTATTGATTTTTCGTCATTTTTCGGGCGGGGTCTAACCTTGCGCTCCTAGTTTAACTACATTCCAAAAACATTTCTAAGTTCATTTATATTTTCTGGGTTTATATTAGAATATATAGCAGCTTTTACCGCAGCTTTTTGCTGAGAATTCAGTTTGCTGTATATGCTTTTTATTTTGGCCACATCTCTTTCATAATTATAGGAAGGATTTGCTGCCATATTACTTGAGCAGGATGCCATTATGCTTATTATTTGTTCTCCGCCTGCAGAACCTGCAGAATCTATAGCTTCATGTAATTGTCCACTTATATTTGAAAGTACTGCGGCTTTCGATGAATTCTTTTTTTCTATATTTTTCTCATTATTAGACAATGAATCTTTCTCAAATTTGCCAATTTTCATAGTTAGTATTCCATTGTTTATATCTAAAGAAGTTATGGAAAAAGGTATTAATTTTTTACTTATTTCAATGTTTCCATTTTCTATGATTAAATTATCCCCTGCATATTTTTTTAGCGTATTCATTACAAAGGACTTAGGTAAAGACAATTTACCTAACTTAAAGCTTTCTGGACTATAGATTATTTTTTCATCCTTACATTCTAAAGTTCCCTTGGTATAAAAAAGAATCTCCCTTCCTTTATATAATACAGGAACCTTAAAGCCTATATATTTATCCTGTAAAAATCCTTCCGGTGTTTTTATAGTTATATTTCCTTTTTTCTTAGGATTTTTATACAGTGCAGATAATATATCGTTAAATTCTGTTGAATTTATAGATATTGCTGTACCTTCTTTTTCTGCTCCTCTTATTTTATTTATACCAGCTATAGATGAGCTATTACCTTTAGTATAATTTCCTTTACTTAGAGTCAAAGTATATAATGTTCCAAAAGCTACTACAATTATTATTAAAAATATTACTATGAATTTAAATAATTTTTTCATGCTCTTCACTCCTATTCAATGGATCTTACATTGAATATTATAACATTTAATTTTATATCTAACTATTAATATTTAGAAAACTTTTAGGAAAAACTCAGACAATGGATTCACTCCAATTCCAATTTATTCTCCCAGGTATTCATCATAAGTCATTTGTTTGTCTATAATTCCATCTGGGGTTATTTCTATAATTCTATTGGCAACAGTTTGAACAAACTGATGGTCATGGGAAGTAAATAATATTGTTCCAGGAAAATTAATAAGTCCATTATTTACTGCTGTAATGGATTCAAGATCAAGATGGTTTGTTGGCTCATCTAAAATGATTGCATTAGCTCCACTTAACATCATTCTAGAAAGCATGCATCTAACTCTTTCTCCTCCAGATAGTACGTTAGCATTCTTTAATGCCTCTTCCCCTGAGAAAAGCATTCTTCCTAAGAATCCTCTTATAAAAGTTTCACTTTTTTCCTCAGAGAATTGACGTAACCAGTCTACTAGGTTTAGTTCTACTCCATCAAAGAACTTGCTGTTATCATTTGGGAAATAGGATTGGGATGTAGTTATACCCCATTTAAATTCACCACTGTCTGGTTCCATTTCTCCCATAAGTATTTGGAAAAGAGTAGTTTTAGCTATACCATTGTCTCCAACAAAGGCTATTTTATCACCTTTGTTTACCATAAAGCTTACATTATTTAAAACTTTTTCTCCATCTATAGTTTTAGTAAGTTCTTCAACGAAGAGTAAATCATTTCCCGCTTCTCTATCCGGCTTAAAGCCAACAAAAGGATATCTTCTTGAGGAAGGCTTTATATCATCTAAATTTATTTTATCTAACATTTTTTTACGAGAAGTTGCCTGTTTTGATTTAGATGCATTGGCGCTAAATCTAGCAACAAATTCTTGAAGCTGTTTAATCTTTTCTTCCTTTTTCTTGTTTTGATCCTTAGCCATCTGTAATGCTAACTGACTGGATTCATACCAGAAATCATAGTTACCTACATATAACTGTATTTTCCCAAAATCTAAGTCCGCTATATGAGTACATACTTTGTTTAAAAAGTGTCTATCATGTGATATTACTATTACTGTATTTTCAAAATTTATAAGGAATTCCTCTAACCAAGCAATGGATTTAATATCTAAGTGGTTTGTTGGTTCGTCTAGTAATAGAATATGCGGTTTTCCAAAAAGAGCTTGTGCTAAAAGCACTCTAACCTTTTGTGAACCATCTAAATCCTTCATCAACTTGCCATGTAATTCTACTCCTATACCAAGACCTGTTAATAGAGAAGCTGCCTCTGATTCTGCTTCCCAGCCATTAAGTTCTGCAAATTCTCCTTCTAATTCTGAAGCCTTTATTCCGTCCTCTTCTGTAAAGTCTTCTTTTGCATATATAATGTCTTTTTCCTTCATAATCTGATAAAGTCTTTCATGTCCCATTATTACTGTATCTAAAACTGGATGCTCATCAAACTGGAAGTGGTCCTGCTTTAAAACCGCCATTCTTTCTCCAGGAGTTATACTAACATCTCCTGTGTTTGGCTCAATTTCACCGGAAAGTATCTTTAAAAATGTGGACTTTCCTGCTCCATTTGCTCCTATAAGACCATAGCAGTTACCTGGTGTAAACTTTACATTAACATCTTCAAATAATGCTCTTGCTCCATACCTTAAACTTACATTGTTAGTACTTATCATGCCCTGTCCATTCCTCCATTTATTTTATTATATTTATCTTTATCCATTTAACAATTAACAATGAACAGAGAACAATTATGGGTAACTTTTATCTACTGTTCACTACTAAAGTTATTTATGCAAAAATTCCAAACGTAAACATCCAACATTATATCATATTAAACTTACGCCGGCTATATTTTTTATTTACTACTGTGCTCTATATAAAATCTCTTGCAGATCTTTATCTGTAAGCTCATAATGATAAAATTCCTTATAAAATTCCTTTGTTTCCTTAGCTATATCTACTTTTGTTTCATTTGGGTATAAAAGTCCACAAAGCCATTTGATACCTATTATCCTGTTTACAGATGTTGGTCTGTCAAACCAGTTATAGGGAACCTGTGGTATTTGATATACTTTTTTATCTTTAACTGCTTTTATGGCTTTCCAGTCCTTATTGTTAACTATATTCTCATAGGCACTATTTATTTTGCCATTTTCTATGACAGCTCTTGTTATTATAACTTCTGGATTAAGGGCTATAAGCTGTTCTAAAGATATTTGAGTATTTCCATAACTGCTTTTGTTGGAACTGGATTTTACTACATTTTCTCCTCCAGCAATTTGTAATACTTCATTTCTTTCAGAGTCCTTTGGTTCGGTTTCTAATCCATTTAACCCTTCTGCATAGTATACCTTTACCCTTTTATCCTCTGGTATTTTAGCAGTTTCATCTATGGTTTTCCTGCAGTAATCTCCTAACTTTTTAGCTCTTTCTCCTTCTTTAAGTGCTTTTCCTAAAAATTCATAGGTTTTATCTGCATTTAATAAACTGTTGTCCCCTATTATAACAGGTACATTTAACTGCTTCTGGATTCTATCTGCTGTGGATTTTTCCTTGTCGTTAATTGCAGAAACATGGATTATAATATCAGGCTTAGCCTTTAAAATTACCTCTGGATTCCCTGTGGTATCCTTCCCATACCATCCCCCTAGTTTAGGAAGATTTCTATACTTTTCCGGAATAAACTTCTTTTCTTCTTCTGTAAGTTTAACATTCCATCCTACCAGCTTGTCAGGATTTAAAGTATAAACCATAACTGTCCCCGCTGGATTAGTTGCATATATTCTTTCTATTTTATCTGGCAGCTTTACTTCTCTTCCTGCCATATCCTTTATTACATTGGATTCAGCTTTTTTAGTTTCTACATTTTTACTCACAGTTTCATCTTGTTTACTACCACAACCTGTAAAAAGAGTAATGATAAATACTATTGATAAAATAAGTGAAAATATTTTTTTCTTCATTGACGAATCCTCCTTATATTATGGGCAAAAAACCCTTTATATTTTCTTCATTAACAAAATGTGTATTTACTCCGTAGATTTCTTTTAGGTTTTCCTCTGTCATGATTTTTGATGGATCTCCATTTTTAAATATTTCTCCTCTTTCCATAAGGGCTACTTTAGTGCCACATAAAAATACATGATTTGGATGGTGAGTTGTCATTATTAGCCCTATATTTGAATAGGTTACAAGATTTCCTATATGTTCTAATACTCTAATTTGATTACCAAAATCTAAGTTAGAAGTAGGCTCATCCAATATTAGTATTTTTGGTTCCTGAGCCAAAGCTCTAGCTATTAATACAAGCTGTCTTTCCCCTCCACTTATTTCTGTATAATATTTTTCCTTCATATTATATATATTTAATTTAGAAAGAAGATTGTCCACAAGTTCCTCATCTCTATGGCTTGGTGAACTAAAGTTTCCTATGTAAGGGCATCTTCCCATAAGCACCACATCCTTAACCACATAGGGAAAAGGCGGCACATGGGCTTGAGGAACATACCCTATTAACTTAGCTATTTCTTTTCTCTGCATATTATAAATACTTTGCCCATCTAAAAGTATTTCTCCACATTTAGGTTTTATAAAACCTAATATGGTTTTAAAAAGAGTGGTTTTTCCAACACCATTAGCGCCTAAAATACAAAGTGCTTCTCCTGATTCTACCTTTAAACTTATGTTTTTTATTACTTCGCTGCCCTTGTATCCACTGCTTATATTTTTTAATTCCAATATCATACCCAACCTCTCTTTATATTCACCATAAGATATAGGAAAAATGGTGCTCCTATTATAGAAGTAAGTATACCTATGGGAATTTCTGTGGAAGCTATGTTTCTTGCTATATTGTCTACCAATATAAGATAACTGCCTCCTGCAAGTATGGATGTGGGAATAAGATACTTATAATTAGATCCCACAAGTATTCTTGCAAAGTGTGGAATTATAAGTCCGACCCAACCTATAAGACCGCTAACGGAAACAGAGGATGAAATTATAATGGTAGAAGCCGCTATTACAACTATTCTCAAGTTTTTTGTTTCAACTCCCATAGCCATGGCTTCCTCTTCTCCAAAGGCCATAATATTTAATTTCCATCTTACAAGCATAATTAGGATTATACCTGACAATATAGGAAGGGCTATAATGTATAGGTCGCTTTTATTTATAGAGGAAAGGCTTCCCATAAGCCAAAATGTTATGTCCGGAAGCTTACTATAAGGATCTGCAACATATTTTATTAAAGAAACAAGTGAGGAAAAGAGAGTGGATATAAGCATGCCTGACAGAATCAATATCAATGTAGAATCACCATGCTTACATATCTTTTCACTTATCATATAGGTTATAACCACTGCAGTAATCCCAAATAAAAATGACATTATTTGAATTCCAAATATGCTAAAAGAATAAAGTATCCCTAATGCCGCTCCAAAGGCTGCTCCTGAGGAAGCCCCCAATATATCTGGAGATACCATAGGATTTTTAAACATACCTTGATAGGCCACTCCAGCTGTTCCAAGGCCTGCCCCTATAAGAAGCCCTGCAAAAATTCTAGGCAGTCTTATATTAAATATTACAGTATATATTTCTTCTGGCATATTTAAGTCTTCCCTAAGTATCTTACTAACAATACTATTTAACACTTGTATTGGTGATATGTAGTACTTTCCGATAATTAAAGATATAAATATTAATACCATTAAAAAAATAAATAAAATAATATTTACTTTGCTTTCTTTTGAAATTCTACGTGTTTTATTACCAATATTTGCGGCTGCTGACTCTAATGGCAAACCCTTTCCCATAAACACTTCTCCTTTTTTAGTTGACAGAAGACAATTGACAGTTATGGATGCTTGATTATTTGATCATTAGTTTCTAAATTGCAGTAACTTTCAACATCATCAATATCACGTCCCTGCTTTTCATCCCGTATATTTATAAATTTTACGCTGTTTATGTTATCTTTTATTATGCCCCTTGCCCCTATATCCCCTTGAAGTTTTAATAGGTCTTCTTTAAATTTAACTGGAAATATAACAGGATTTCCTCTATTTTCCCCATAGATAGGTACTACAATGTGGTCTTTGTCTTTGTTAAATTCATCAATCAATTTATTTATGGTGTCACATTTTAAGTAAGGTTGATCCCCTACAAAGAACATATATGCTTCTGTTTTATTATTAGAACCTTTTACACCTAGCTTTATGGATTGACTTTGCCCTAAATAAGCTTGATTATTATAAATAGTTTTTATGTGGTATCCATTTAATATAGATTTTACATTGGAGTTTCTATATACTAAAATAATTTCCCCCACTTTTGAGTTTTTTGCTTCTTTTACTACTCTTTCCACCATAGGAATATTTTCAATAGTCATTGCTAACTTTTCTTTTTTCATTCTCCTTCCAAAGCCTGAGGCCATTACTATAGCTGAAATCAAAATAACCACCCCAATATTTTTGTCTAAATTTTATTTACTATATTTTCATTATGTACAAATAAGGTTTAATTTATTAAGGTTGTAATAATATTTCTAAATCTTTTGCAAATAATTTGTTATAATAATGCTTAGGTGATAGAATTATGTATAATATCTTTTTAACCGGCGAAAAAGGTATAGGTAAAACTACAATTATAAATAAAATATTAAGCCGTATTAATTGTGAAGCCGATGGATATACTGTAAAGCCTATAATTGAAGGTACTTTAAAACATTTTTACATAACTTCTATTAAAGATGATGCTAAAAAAGCTTTAATGGCCACAGGAGATACTACTAAAAGGAAAATTATTAATATTTATGGGGATTCTCTAAATAAATTTGGAACTGAATTAGTAAATAACAGCGTTAATACAAAAGATATAATTATTCTAGATGAAATAGGTTTTATTGAATCCAAATGCAGCAATTTTAAAAACTCCATAATAAACGCTTTAAATTCAAACAAAATAGTCATTGGAGTGTTAAAAGAATTCAATGGCGATTTTATCAACAGCATTAAAAAAAGAGAAGATGTGATTTTGTTTACGGTTAGTGAAAAGAATCGTGACGAACTGCCAGGGGTTATTTTGAATATTTTAACTAGAAGGGGTGATACAAATGATTCGACCTGTAAAAAGAGTAGCAGCTATTCATGACTTATCTGGATTTGGCAGATCTTCTTTAACTGCTATTATACCAATACTTTCAACCATGGGAATACAGGTTTGTCCTGTGCCTACTGCTATATTGTCTACTCATACTGGAGACTTTGAAGGCTACAGTTTTGTGGATCTTACAGACTCCATGGAGGCCTATATAGAACATTGGCACAAACTTAATATTGATTTTGACTGCATCTACAGCGGTTTTTTAGGTTCTGTTAGACAAATTAATATTGTTTCAAAATTTATAGATTTATTTTACCATGATGACTGCCTGGTTGTTGTAGATCCTGTTATGGCCGACAATGGTAAACTTTATACTACCATGACAGAGGAAATGGTAGAAAATATGAGAAAACTAATTAGTAAAGCAAATATAATAACTCCTAATTTTACGGAAGCCGCCTATCTTTTAGGAGAAGAATACAATACAGATATTAATGAAGATAAAATTAAAAAATGGATGATAAGACTTTCAGAAATGGGGCCAAATACTGTAATAATAACCAGTGTACCCGATATTAAAGAAGATAAAACTACTAGCGTTATAGCTTATAACAAAGAAGATGATGTATTCTGGAAAGTAAGTTGTAAATACATTCCTACATTTTATCCTGGCACAGGAGATGCCTTTACCAGCGTTTTAGTTGGAAGTCTTCTTCAAGGTGATAGCCTGCCTATAGCCCTAGATAGAGGTGTTCAATTCATAACAGCCTGTATAAAAGCAAGCTACGGGTTTAAATATCCACACAGAGAAGGAGTTCTCTTAGAAAGAGTTCTTGACACTTTGAGGTTACCTATGACCAGTAGCAGTTATGAACTTTTGTGAAAAAAGCCCTTGTTGGCTTTTTCACTTTTTACAGGAATTCTCTCCCAGGGGTCAGTCCCCTGAATCCATTCTTTCCCAGGGGTCTGTCCCCCAAATGCCAAAAAATGGCATGGAAGCTTTTAAGCTTTCCATGCCTATTAAAATTTATTTTATTGCTCTTATTTGTTTAATAATTGATTCATGATCTTCTACTTCTGAAGTTAATCTAGTTACTTTCCCTTGTATATCTGCAACCATATGCATCATTTTATCCTGCTCTGCTCTTGTTACTTTTACATTTTCCTCAAAAGCTTTCTGTAATGAATACATTTCATCTTGTCTTTTCCCCATGGTTTCTAGATTTTTATCCATGGTATCTAGATTTTTATCCATGGTATCTTGCCTGTTATCCATGGTATCTAATTTGTTTAATATTAGTTCAAACATCTGCTTTGTTTCTTTATCCATTTTTCCACCACCCAATAATACTAGTAAAGATATTATATCATTGTCAATTTAATACTTCAATGATATATTTGTAAATGAAAGATGAGGTGTTGATGTTACAATGAAACTGAATTTTTTAGGCGGGGCTTATGAAATTGGTGCAAGTTGTATATTAGTGAAAATAGATAGTAAAAATATACTTTTAGACTGTGGAATAAGACAAAGTGCCTTAAAAGACCCCTTACCCAATTTTAGAACAATACAAGAATACGGTGGAGTAGATGCAATAATCATTAGTCATGCTCATATGGATCATATAGGAAGTCTTCCAATAATAAGTAAAGAATATCCTCAAGCTAGAATATATATGAATAATATGACAAAAGATTTAGTAAGGGTTCTATTGTATGACAGCATAAAAGTTATGAATAATAGAGAAGCTGAAATGCCCCTTTATGCAGAAACACAGGTAGAAGATATGCTAAATAGGGTTTTCACCATAAATTACGAAGTGGAATTTCCTATATTTGATAATATAAAGCTTACATTTTATAATGCAGGACACATAGCAGGAGCTGCCTGTGTATACATTCAAAGCAGTGAAGGAGCTTTATTTTATTCAGGAGATTTTTCTATATTTCCACAAAAATCTATAGAAGGAGCAAAAATACCTAGATTAAGACCTGATGTAGCTATTTTTGAGTCCACTTATGGTGATAAACTTCATGCAAATAGGGAATTAGAAGAACAAAGACTTATAAATTTAGCAGCAGAATGTATAAATAATAAAGGTAAAATGCTTATTCCAGCCTTTGCTTTAGGAAGATCTCAGGAAATACTTTTAATATTAAAGAGAGCTATAAATAAAAAGCAGCTAAGCAAAGTTAATATTTATGTTGATGGAATGGTTAGAAACATCAACAGTGTATATAAATTAAATCCTCTTTTCCTAAAAAATACCTTAGGGAAAAAAGTATTGAAAGGCATAGAGCCTTTTTATGATAATAATGTTAAAAAAATAAATAAAAAAGAAGAAAGAGATACCATTCTCCAAAGTGATGAAAGTTGTATTATAGTTTCCAGTTCAGGAATGCTTACTGGAGGTCCTAGCACATATTATGCAGAAAAGATAGCTCCCATGGAAAATGGTTATATTGTTATAACTGGATATCAAGATGAGGAATCTCCTGGAAGAAAGCTTTTAAATCTTTATGATGAAGATGAAAGGGTTTTATCTATAGGTGAAAAATCCATACCAGTAAAATGTAAAGTAGAAAAAGTTGGCTTATCAGCTCATGGCGACAAAGGAGAGATTAAAGCCTTAATAAATTTGCTTTCTCCAAAGAACCTACTTTTGGTACATGGTGATGGTGATGTAATAGATTCTTTAGGTACAGAAATTTCTATGGAGTTGAACAGTAACGTATTTGTACCTAGATGCGGCGAAGATTTTCACATAGTTATTAAAAAGCCAAGAAAGCAGTGGAAGAAATCTCTTCCCCATACTTTAAATAAGAAAGAAGAATTTAATGAAAATAATTTAGAAACACTATGGAATTTTATAAGAGAATACTATGGAGAAAAGTTATTTACCATAGAAGAATTATTATATATTTGGAGTGGTAATAGTAAAATTAAAGTTTCTTGTATAGAAAATATGCAAAAATTAATTGTACCATCAATATATTTTCAATCTGACAATAAAAGACTGTTTCTTTTTAAAGTTGCAAATAAAGAAGATGTTGAAGAAGCCTTAAAACCTAAGGAATTAAAGCCAAATGAGTTAAATGGGCTGATAGAAAATTATTTTTCTCAATATAATTATAAAAAAGCTAGTCTTATTTATGAGCATAAAAAAATAATATTAAACTTTGATTTTCCTAAGACAGTAGATAGTTCTATATACAATAATATTGAACTTTTCCAAAAGGAAAGCCATTGGAATGTAGAAATAAATACTGTACTAAATAATAATGCAGCAGAAGCTTTAATAAGAAACCTTTTAAAGGAAGCTGATATTAAAAAAATATCCTTTATGTTAAGTGATGGAAAAGTTATTGTAAATTTGAATTCCCCTTATGAACTAAAAAATGAACAGGATATTTTTAGGGAAACCACTGGTTACAAACTAAAAATACTTCAGGATGAAGTGAAAAATGATGCTATAAATAATGATAATAATTCTACATTTACAACTAATTCAAATTTTGTAATGGAGCAAAATGAAGCATTAAAATCTATTGATGAAAACTTTGAAAATGAGGATTTTAAGCCATACAAAAAGGGAATTAAGAATAATTCTCTTGGAAAGTATATTGAGCTTTCATTTATAACTCCTAATATTGGGAGAAAATACGCTGAAAAAATAGAAAAACTAAGCCATGCTACTGGCTGGAATATAGGCATTTCAAAATCAGCTAACATGAACGAAATAATAAATATAGCTAGTAGTTTATGTACCAAAAAAGGAATAGTCCTTAAAAAGAATCCTTCTTTTAACAGTGCATTATTAACTGTTACTTTAAAGCTGCAAAACACTAAAAATATTAACTTAGAATCTCTAAAAGAAGAATTCGAAACTAAAACTGGATGTAACATAATATTTTTATAAAATCACTGTTTATTATAATAAAAATAGAAAAGGATAACCTTTTTTAACTATCCTTTTCTATTTTTTTATTAACTTATAATTATCCCAAATTGCCCCAATCTATTTCGGGGATTCGTTCCATCCAATTTATCCCAGGGGTCTGTCCCTCCATACAAACACTCTCTACAAATTTTTTATATAACTCTCTTTTATTTTCTTGTTCGAAATAGCAAAGGACTTTATCAGAAGATATAAGCCTTTCTCTTTTTTGTCCTATATACATGCTATAACTACTCCACTGGTATTCCTCTGGTTTTGCAACCATATTAGCCCTTACTGGATTTAAATGAACATACCTACTGACTTCTAACATATAACCATCATCTTGTATTAATTCTCCTTTATATCTTCCCTGAAACAAATGCCCTACATAATTATACTTTCTATTAAAATTAGATGCATATCTACTGTGTACCCTTTTTACAAAATCAGATACATCCTTATCAGTTGTTTCAACTACAATATGCACATGATTGGTCATCAAAACATATGCAATAATATAATATTTATTTTTATAATATTCCATAGCTTCTTTTAAATAATTTAGGTATAGCTTATAATCAGTATAATCCCTAAATATATCATTTCTATGATTTCCTCTTGCGATAACATGTACTCTGGCTCCAGTATACCATTGATGCTTTTTCCTAGGCATATACTATCATCCTTTATTTTAAATTCATTTATATTTAATTCTATACATATATTCAAATTTTAAACAACGATCTTACCATTTAATTAATTAGTCAACAAAAAAGAACAACCTATTATAGATAGCTGTTCTTTTTAATTTTACATTTTTGCCCAGGGGTCAGTTCCCTGCTTACATTTTTACCCAAGGGTCAGTCCCCATACTTGTCCAATTCCGGTGTCAATAGATTTACTTTACTATTAGGTATGATCTTTTCTCCACCTATAGCTATGATTTGTGTGCTATCTTTAAAATTGCTGTAAGCAAAATCTCTTGTGTTATTTAATACCCCAGTATTCATTGGTATTAACAAAACTGGTGATTTGGTCTTGGCAGCCAGGGGTGCTACGGATAATCCATCGGCAAAGTCCTTGGCTCCTGGCCCTCCAATGGCCACATAGGCTTTGGTTAAATCCAAATCATTTATAAATCTTTCCAGTACTTTTGTATTTGTTTCATATCTATCCTTTCCGCCTAGTCTTTCCGCATTGTTAAAGTTGTTTTCTACTTTATTAGATATAACACTAGTTCCTCCTATAATATAGGCTTTATCTATTATCTCCTTACTTTTTATATAGTTATTTATAGGATCTGGTATGGTATCTTTTTCTGTAAGCAATACAGGAACTTTCTTTGAGGCAGCTATAGAAGCTATGGATAAAGCATCAGCATAGTTTCCACCGGAGGTAAGCATAATCTCTTTAGAATCCAAATTACCTGCAATTAAAGCTGAGGTTTCATATCTGTCCTTTCCGCCTATTCTATCTATGGTTATATTATTATCTATAGATTTAATTTCATTTTCTATATCCTTTGACACAGCTCCTTCTTTTCCAATAATTATAACATTGGAAGGATTTAATCTCCTTATTTCATCCTTTGTTTCTTCACTTAAGGCTTTACTACTGGTTAGAAGAATTGGGGCATTATATTTAGAGGCTAAAGGCGCTGCACATAGAGCATCTGCAAAGATTTCTCCATTTACCACTAGTACATACTCTGAATTTCCTTCTATTTCATTCCGAGAAATAGCAACAGATGTAGCGTACCTATCCCTTCCGCTTAATCTAGTAACGGGAGCTGTATCCACATAGGATTTCCACAATCTATAATAATTGTATAAGCTTTTATCTCCAGTTATAGAATAAAGTGCTCTTAATAAATATATATGTACTCCATGATAATTAACCCCTATATGAGGTTTTTCGTCTTTATTAACTATATAACTCAAATCATAGGCTGTAAAACCACCTAAATCATAGTATGGCAGTATTACCTTTAGGGTTTCAATGCCTTTATTAAAATAATTTTTACTAATATATTTGCTGCTATCATCAATATCAATATTAGACCAATCATATAATCCAAGTAATGTAAACATGAATCCATTTAAAGTATAAGCTGGAGTTTCAGATATATATTCTTCAAATATTATGTAGTCTTTTAAAGAGCTATCTAAATAACTAAGATTCTCCATAACTCCACCCTTGCTTACAGGGGTAATTAAAAATTTTAAAGCTTTTTTCCCTGCCTCTATGTATTTTACATCTCCTGTTAATTTATAGACTCTGCTAAGAAGGCTTAGCCCTTGGCCCTGAGCCATGCCTGATACCCAACCAGGTTTATAGGGTTTATCGTTTAAATAATATTTCCAGGGAAAATTATAGAGAAAGGCTCCATTGCTTCCTTGTAAACTAATTAAAGTATCCGCTGCCTTTATAAGTTCATCTTTTGTATTTTTACCCTTTAAAAATTCTCCGTATAAACTGAGTCCATATTGGGCCAATGTAACAGGATTATAATAATAATTATCTCCATAAAGCACCTTTGGCAATCCTTCATTATCAAATATAATATTTGATGAATTAAAAAATAAATCTTTATTGGTACCATAATTTAAATAATCCCCAAAGGAATCATAATCAGCTAAAAATAAATTATAGTCCCTGGCTTCATTAGGGAATCTATCAATGGCATCCTGTACCAAATACTCATATTCACCATTTGAAGTATATGCCGCTTTGACTTCTACAGTACTTACAAAAATGAATTGAAATAAAATAATAAGAATCAATATTTTGTTATACTTCTTCATATAGTCCTCCTATGTTTAAAATGCGATTGTACCATATATATATTAACATATTATTATAATGCTATCCATCAATCTTATTTGTAAGTTTGTGTCAAGTTAAAGTGGGCAATTTATTTTTTGAATTTTTTCCATTATAAATTCGGTTGAAAATTTTATCCAAATAGGGCTTCGCCCACAGCCCGAAAGGGCGTACTTATCCCCTTAATTTTTTATCTAAAATTTTAAAACTATCTATAAATAAGTTCGCTAAAATTTCTTTCTTGAAAAAGGCTTTGTATGGCTTTTCTGCCATTAGTCATGGCGCAGCCTGTAAATGGTATCCTTGCTTGTTTTACAGGGTAATACTTGCTTCCCTTTGCTTTCTTATTTACATCAGCTGCTGTTAGCGTAATCATTTCTGTTATTGTACCTAATT
>NZ_PVXO01000069.1 GCF_002995785.1 Clostridium liquoris
TATTTTACTCTTTCATCTTCAGTAAACCTACGAATAAATTTATCCATTTCTATAGACCCTCCTAAATTCTAAATATATCTTATAACTAATGAGTTAATGTGTCCACTTTAATTAGGGGGCCTATAGGTCCTTAACTGTCAACTGTCAACTGTCAACTAAAAAAAGTGCTTCACACCTTTTTTATATTTTGTTCTATTAGTTCTTCAATCTTACATCTGCATCTTTTTCCTCCACATCCCCCAGAGCCTGCTCCTGTAATCTTATTTACTTCTTCTACAGTTTTTGCTCCAGCTTTAACGGCTTCTTTTATTTTAGCCCTGGATATAGCCTTGCATATACATACCTTTGTTAATTTATCTAATACATCTTTATTTAAATTTTGTTCCATGGTATACCCCCAATTATTTATTTATACTGCCTTCTTTATGAGATTCTTCTATTTGATTTTCTTTTTCCATAGTATCATCGCCTGTATTTCCATTATACTCCTGTAAAAATTTATCTATGTAAATTTTTATTACTGCCATAATAGGTACTGCTAAAATCATTCCTATAGGTCCATAAAGCCCTCCTCCTAAGGTTACTGCAAAAATTATTAAAAGTGGACTTAAGCCAACTTTATTACCTATAAGCTTAGGATCTAAATACCAGCCATCAAATTGCTGTAGTAGGAATAAAAATAACAACACCACAAAAGCTTTTAAAGGACTAAAGAATAAGTTAATAAGAAAACCTACTGATATTCCAACAAATGGTCCAAAATAAGGTATCATGTTGGTAACACCCACTACTAAGGCTATTAAAAAAACATAAGGTGATCTTATTATACTTAGTCCTACAAAGGCTATAATACCTATTATTAAAGAATCAATGGCTTTTATTCCAATATATACTCCTATCATATTATGAATGTTTTTAAAGAACCTTATAAATCTGTCTCCGTTTTTTTTCTTTAGGCTAATATATATAATTTTTTTAGCAAACTGCATAATTTTCTCTTTATCAAAAAGCACATATATGGATATTATGAATCCAAAAACCCACCTTATAAAAGAATTAGTAAAAGAAAGTGTTTTACTTAATAAGGTATTTAAAATTGTAGCCATAACACTACTTGCTTTAGAAATTATAAAATCTGGTTTTATTGAAAAATTTCCTGTAGTGTTAATGATACTTTTTACCACTTCATTATTAAGTATATTATTAAACCATTCCTGGGCTATCATGGCAAATTGCGGAATGCTTTTTAACATATCTAAAATGTTAGAAGTTACTTTAGGTAATACACAAACAGAAAAAACAATTATAGCTACTACAATCGAAATATAGGTAAATAAAATGCTAATACCTCTTTTAAATTTGAATTTTTTCTCAAATAACTTCATTATTGGATTTAATATATAAGCTATAATAAGTGCAAATAAAAATGGTGATACTATAGAAAATAATTTGCCTAATATGGAAAATATAATTTTATAGTTATCGATTATTTTAATAGAGATATAAATTATAATTATAGCAATAATTAAATCAAAATATCTTATTTTTTTATTTTTATGAATCTGCAAACTTTCCAACCCTCCTCAAATAATAGCATATTTCAAGCTAACTAATTATTATATGTAATTAACAGTATAATATTTATTATACCTTATATCCATATATATTTTTTTAATACATTGTAAACTTTTAAAATTTCCATAATAGTATAATTTTCCGAACATTTACGAGTAATACTGTGCTTAATAATAAAAATTATATGATAAATACAAAAAATAATAAGAAACTTGTCAAAAACATTCGTAAATAATATTGACTTTAAAGTTCGCATTTGCTAATATGTACAAGTGTCAAAAATCCATAAAAATATTAATAATATAAAAGATTTATTCAAAGCAAAACAAAATGCAAAGGAGATTACTATGAAATCATCAGTTAATTCACAACAAAGCTTTTTAGAATCATATTTTAGATTAGAAGAAAATAAAACCACAGTAAAAACTGAAATTTTAGCGGGAATTACTACATTTATGACCATGTCATATATATTAGTGGTTAACCCCAGTATTTTATCACAAACCGGAATGAATTTTGGCTCTGTATTTACAGCCACTGCATTAGCTGCAATAATTTCAACTCTTTTAATGGGACTATATGCAAAATTACCTTTTGCTCAAGCACCAGGCATGGGGCTTAATGCTTTTTTCGCCTATACCATGGTTATTGGAATGGGTCATACTTGGCAATTTGCATTGACAACAGCCTTTCTAGAAGGAATTATATTTATTTTACTTACAGCCTTTAATGTTCGTGAAGCCATAATTGGCTCTATTCCAAATAATATTAAAAAAGCTATTTCTGTAGGAATAGGACTTTTTATAGCCTTTATTGGACTTGAAAATGCTCAAATAGTATTACATCCTAAATCCGGAACTATATTAACTTTAGGAGATGTAACTAGTTCTGTACCCTTACTTGCAATTATAGGTATTATAATAACAGGTGTTTTACTTGCACGAAATGTAAAAGGTGCATTACTTATAGGAATTATAATTACAACTTTAATAGGCATCCCTATGGGAATAACAAAAATTCCGTCAGCTATATTAAGTGTACCACCTAGTATAAGCCCTATATTTATGAAATTTGAATGGAATCATATATTTACTAAAGATATGTTTATTGCATTATTTACTTTGTTATTTATGGATATGTTTGATACTGTTGGAGCCTTAGTAGGAGTATCAACTAAAGCTGGAATGATAGATGAAAATGGAAATGTACCAAGGGCAAAGCAAGCTTTGCTTTCCGATGCAATAGGAACTACATTAGGTGCATGTTTTGGTACAAGTACTGTATGTACATTCTTAGAAAGTGCTTCTGGAGTAGCCGCTGGAGGTAAAACAGGTCTTACAGCAGTTTCTACAGCAGTAATGTTTATCATAGCATTATTTTTATCACCACTATTTTTAATGATACCATCTGCAGCTACTGCGCCATCATTAATATTAGTAGGATTGTTTATGATGTCTCCTATAAAAGAAATAGACTTCTTAGATTTTACAGAAGCTATACCAGCATTTCTTACAATAATAATGATGCCATTAGCTTACAGTATATCTGATGGATTAATATTTGGTATTATATCTTATGTACTATTAAAGGTATTTACAAATAAAGCTAAGGAAGTATCAATATCAACTTATATAATAGCAGCATTATTTGTTCTTAAATTCTTTATATAAAAAGGTGCTATGCACCTTTTTAAGTTGACAGAGGACAGTTGACAATTGACAGTTATGGAGGTTTTTCCTCTGTTAACACTACAGAAAAACTTAAATTATATATAGTAGGAAGCCCTAGGCTTCCTTATTTTTTTATTTATTCTTTATTGTTTTTTATTTATTATCTGAAACAGTTTTTACCTTATCTATTAAAGATAATATAAATCCAAATGCACAAATTACCGCTGCAGAAATATAAACTACTCTCATTGCATAAATAAATACATCTTCCCTTCCTGGTATATAATTTAATACCTTATAACCTATTTTATAACTCATTCTATTATATAAAATACTTGTAGATGCTGATACTCCAAATATAAATCCTAAATTCCTAACCAAGGCATTTACACTACCCGCAATACCTAATTTATGCTTTGGAACAGTAGACATTACAAGAGAGGTATTAGGTGATTGGAAAAGTCCATTGCCCATGCCCAATATTGCAACTGAAATTAATATAGCGTATAAACTTGAGGTTTCTCTTAAACTAGACATAAATATAAAACCTATAGTTACAAAAACGAGTCCACTTAATGTCAGTATTTTACTGCCTATTTTATCTGATAAATATCCACTTATAGGAGCAACCAATGAAAGAGTTATAGGATATACTGTCATAATCATTCCAGTTTTCGCTGGTGAATATTTTAAAACATCCTGCAAATAAAATGGATGTATTATATTAACACAGCTTAATGCAGTAAATGATATAAATGCACATAATATATTTATAGAAAATACTCTATTCTTAAATATTGAAAAATCTAATAAAGGTTCACTAGACTTATTTTGAACCAATATAAATATAATTAAAGATACTATGGATATTATAAAACTTATAATTATGTATATATTACCATATCCAACCTGTTGTCCAATAATCATTCCTTCAAATAAAGTTACTACAAAAATAAAAAATAATACTGCTCCTTTAACATCTAAACTTTCTTTTTTAATTTTATTACCCTTAGGAAGAATTTTAATTGCAAATATAAAAGTAATAATTCCTACAGGTATATTTATTAAAAATATATAATTCCAACTGAATACAGAAATTATAAATCCGCCTAAAGGTGGCCCTATAAGGGTACCCAATGCTACGAATGTACCAGAAATACCTAAAGCCCTTCCTCTTTCATTTCCTGGGAAAACTTGTGTTATTATCCCTTGATTTGTAGCCATGGTCATTGCAGCACCTATTGCCTGTATTACTCTTGAAAGAACCAAAAAATTTAATGAAGGCGATATGCCGCATAACAAAGAACCAAATGTAAATATTATTAATCCATATTTGAAAACTGTGGTTTTCCCTTTTATATCCCCTACTCTTCCAAAAATCAAGATAGTTCCAGATATAATTATAAGATAACTAGTAACTACCCATTCTATAGATGCCATTGAAACATTAAGCTTTTTGGCCATAAAAGGTAATGCTACATTTACTATGCTGCCATCTAAACAAGCCATAAATGGCTGCATTACTACAACAGCTAATATAAGCCATCTATTTTTATACACATCTTTTTCTATTACTTCTGCCATAACAAAAATCTTTCCTTTCTCCTTTAGTATGGTAAATAATAATTATATTATATACCGACCTTAAAATTATAACATATTTCTTTAGATAGTGAAGTACAACTATACAAATTAGGTTTAATTCATCCTAAAATAATGTATAATATAAATATAGGGAGGTGTTACAATGTTAGTTAATGTTAATAATTTAGTTTCTATATCAGAAGCAAATCAAAACTTTTCCAAAGTAGCAAGAATGGTAGATGAAAAAGGCACAGTTATAATATTAAAAAATAACACACCAAGGTATGTATTAATAGATTATAGTAAGTTTGAGGAAAGCGTTGTTGCAGATAACACTACAGTTGAAGATGCGGCGAATAATATTTTATCAAAACATCTTAAGGCATTTAAGGAGTTAGCTAAATGAAATATTTAAGTTAGAATATAATATTATTAAAGATCATCCTTTTTTGGATGGAAATAAAAGAATAGGAATTCTAGCGATGATGGTTTTCTTGGAGATTAATGGAATTGAACTAAAATGTTCGGATGAAGAAATTATAGATTTAGGATTGGGAACTGCATCAGGAAAATATGACGCAGAATATATAAAACAATGGATTATTAATTGTAGTAATAGATGATATTTGTGCATTTAAAACCAATGATATCGTTAGCCATTATGAAGAAATTTATAATGGCTTTTGTTTATGTTGATATAAAATTAAAGAAGCTACAAATTCCAATTTATATTATTGAAATTAAAATTTTAAAATATAAAAAATTATAAGAAGAAGAAGTTGTTAAGTACAAGTGTCATAGGCAGAAGTTCTTTGACGGTGATGAAAATAACTGGGACGAAGACGAGCACATTGAAGAATCTTGGGCAATCGATGACCCTAACATGCCAGACTGGCTGAAACAGTATATATAAGGCATGCGATAAATTGAATTTTTTGCATAAACCTTAAGGCAAAAGCCTATAAAATAAGCAAAAGAGCACTTAGATTTTTATAAAACAGCAAAGGGCGTTTTTCACGCCCAGCAGTTTTCTTTAAGAAAACTATTTAACAAAAAACTTTTCTTAATGACAATGGAGAAAAATTATCCTTCTCTGTACTCTGTTCTCTGTAATCTGTACTCTTAAAAAAGTGCTTTGCACTTTTTTATAGTTGTCCCATAAAATGTTGAACTAATAAACTAGATACTGCTACATTAAACCAAACAATTAGTCCTAATAGTAATGGTTTTAAACCTGATTTAAGCATATCTTTAAAATTGGCACTAAGTCCAACTGCAGATAATGCCATAACTATCATAAATTTCCCTGTGCTTTCTATATATGGAATTGAATTCTTTGGAAATACCCCTAAGGTATTTAATATAGAAGCTACTAAAAACCATAATATGAACCAAGGGAATATGTCCTTTAAATTAAATTTGGATTCCCTTTTCTTTTTATAAGCAGTAACTATAGCAAAAACTAAAGATACAGGAATTATAAGTGTTGCTCTTGTAAGCTTTACAATAGTTGCAAACTCTCCTGCTGCATTACTAAAAATATAACCTGCAGCTACCACAGAAGATGTATCATTTATAGCAGTACCAGCCCACAACCCAAATCCTTTATCTGTAAGATTTAGAGCGTGTCCAAGTGGTGGAAATATTAATACTGCAATTATATTGAAGAAAAATATGGTGGATATAGAATACGCTATTTCCATATCATCAGCTTCAATTATTGGAGATACTGCTGCAATGGCTGATCCTCCGCATATGGCTGTTCCCACTCCTATAAGAGATTTTAAATTACTTGGGACTTTTAAAAGCTTTCCTACTAAATATGCAGATAAAAAAGCTACAGTTATAGTGACCATTGTTACAGATAAAGACTCTATACCTGTGCTCTTTACTTGAGTAAAGCTAAGCCCTGCTCCCAATAGAATTATTGACCACTGGAGTACTTTTTTTGACACAAAAGCCACTCCTTTTTTACTTCTCTCTGGTTTACCTATGGTATTATTTATTATAATTCCAATTAAAATGCCAAAAACCGCTCCCCCAATAATAGGAAACTTTTTTCCAAGTATAGTAGCAATTATAGCGATTATAAAGCTCAAAACCACTCCTGAATATATTTCTTTTAACTTTTCCATGCCAATCCTCCTAAATATTTTTTCTCCCCTATTATAATTCATTACAATTACAAATAAAAATATTATTATTTTATATTTATAATAAGTAAATACTTATATATATCCCTTATCTACCCTTTTTCAATAAAAAGATAACACATTTCAACAAAATTATAATTATATGAGTAACCATTAAAATTATGTTGTATATTATAATATTAGCAAAATAATATGCATTGAAAACATTAAGGGGGTGAGAACATGATTATACCAATGACGATTACCTTCAGAGAAAGTTTAGAAATGCTTTTAATAATAGTTCCATTACTAGTTTATCTTAATAAAATGGACAGGACTGACCTATCAAAATATATTTATGGTGGTTGTATTTCTGGAGCATTGGCTAGTGTTTTAGTTGGTAAAATACTAATTAGCACAATAAATACTTTAGAAGGACCTATTCATCAATTGTTTTTGGGATCCATGATGATTTTTTTGGCAGCCTTAATATTATACAGTATAGTACTAGTTTCAAAGGATAATAAAAATTTAACTTTAAATATTACTGAAAAATATGATGTAAAATTAAAAGGTTTTAGCCTATTTTTACTATCCTTCATTACCATATTCAGAGAAAGTTTAGAAATAGTAATATTCCTATTGCCATTGGCCTTAGCTGATCCCCTTAATATCATTTTGGGAGTAGTTTTGGGAATTTTGTTATCACTAGCTTTAGCCTATATAATATTTAAATCTTCTATAAAATTAAATATATATATTATCTTCGTTGTACTAACTTTAATTCTTATAATCATTGGCGGTTATATGACAGGCGAAGGGCTAGCTCTCCTATTCCCAGCCTATGGGAAGTCAGTTGAACTGCTTGGTAAATTAATATTTACCATTCCATTGCTTTATATATTCCTAAAAAGGGAATTAAGAAAATATTTGAAAAAGTAATGTAATTAATTATGCAAAACTAAAGGGGTTGCTGCTAAAAATCACAAATTTTAGTAGACAACCCCTTAACTACTCGCTAAAATAAAAACTACCCTATTCCATTGTATATAACTCCACATATCAAAACCACAATTCCGGAAATTACAAATACATACTTAGCTAAAGGTATAAACCATTTTCCCAAAGGTTTTTCTGCTCCTAAATTTATTTCTTCCATTGCTTTATCCATGCCATATACCCAGAAAAAACATATGGATGTAATTATAGAACCTAATGGTGCTAAATAAATTGTTATGAAATCAGCCCATGTCCCAAATCTAGCCATGCTTAGATCCAGTGGTATAGCAATAATAAAAGCTACAGCTGTAACTATAAAACTAGCTTTAAATCTTGTAGTCTTAAAGAAACTCATATATGCATCTGCACTTGCTTCTAACATATTGATAATAGAAGATATTGCAGCAAATATTATGCTAAGGAAAAATAATATTCCAAACAAATATCCAAAAGGCATTGCTTTAAAAATATGGGGCATAGTTATAAAAAGTAAAGATGGACCAGAAGTTGGATCTAATCCAAAAGCAAAAGCTCCTGGTATAATTATAAAAGCTGCTAGTATTGCAGAAACAGCATCAAATATTGCAACCTGAAGTGCTGCATTAGGTATATCCACATCCTTCTTTAAGTAACTCCCATACACTACCATACCAGCTCCATTAAGTGAAGCAGAAAAAAACGCTTGCCCCAAGGCCATTACCCAAGTTATAGGTTTAAATAAATATTCCCATCTAGGAATAAGTAAATATTTAACCCCTTCCATTGCATTTGGCAAAGTAAGTGTCCTAATTAAAAGCACTGTAAAAATTACAAAAAGTGCTGGCATCATAATTTTGTTCATTCTCTCAATGCCCTTAATAACTCCAAGTAACACTATGACTATAGTAATTACCATAGCTAAAAAGTGCCACTTAAGAGTTGCACTAGTTCCTGCAAAAGAATTAAAGTAATTTGCTATATCTACATTATAAAAATCACCTTTTATTGAAGCGTAAAAATATTTAAGAACCCATCCTACCACTACTCCATAAAACACAAAAGTTCCAAATACAGATAAGGTTGGAATTAGGCTTAATATTCCACCAAACCTTTTTCCTTTTTCCTTAAAAACTTCCCTAATTCCCTGCATTGAACCGCTTTGTCTTGATCTTCCAAAGGCAAATTCCCCTACAAGTCCTGTAGTGCAAAGTACAAAAAGACATATAAAATAAGGAATTAAAAATGCTGCTCCCCCAAATTGACCAAGTTTCCAAGGAAACATCCATATATTCCCTAACCCTATGGCTGATCCTAAACAGGACAAAATAAAACCTAATTTACTTGAAAAACTTTCCCTTTCTTCCATGCTACCGTCCTCCTCGTATAATAAGTTGACAGTTGACAATTGACAACTTAATTAATTCATTATAAATAAAAAAGGACCTTCTCAATCCTTGTAAGGACGAGAAAACCCGTGGTACCACCTTAATTTACACAATGTGCCTCTTAGTCTTATATCGGATGACTTCCGTAATGCTTTCACACTAAAACTCCAGATTGTAATTCACATACTTTGCAACACATGATTTCCACCATACATCATGCTCTCTTTATAATACACAAAGGCTGCTACTAATTCCTTCATAATTTATTCTTTATTATTTTTTATTTTAACTCACTTTTCTTTTAACTGCTAATGACAGTTGTGAATTAAAAATACAATTGTGATTATATCATAAATAATGTAGCTTGTACACCACTATTTATTAAGTAAATCATATATGGCCTTTTCATAAAGATTAGGAACAACTTCAAAGGAATATGGAATATTTAGCCTTTCAGAGAACTTATGAAAATCCTTGCCAAAACCTCCAAAGACTACAGAAGGTATATCTAGCTCACCTAATTCCTTCACTGGCAGGTTATAGCACTTATCTATTCCTAAAATATTTGATGCTATGGTGTTAAGACCTTCTCTATCCTCCACACCTGTATAACTTAAATCACAAAGGGCCATATAATAATGATCCTTTTCTATTTCCGTATTATAGCTTTCCTTTGCATATTCTACTATATGTTCAATTACATCTAGGAATATTTTATCCCCTGGCTTTTCTTCTTTTAAATGCTTATCTGGATAATAAGGTGGAGCAAAGCCTATTATTATCATAGGAGATTTTTCGGGGTAGCTTTGATAAGTTTCCTTCATAATATTTATTGCTATAGTTTGAAGATCTTTATTTTCTTTTCTCCATGTAATAATCTTATCTTCAATATATTTGTCAAATTCTTCTCCCCTAATCTCCTTCACCTTTTTATATACTTCCTCAAAGGTCAACACTTTAGGTTCAATGCTTTCTCTTAAGTAATTTCTATTGGAAATAGAAGCATACCTATCTACCTTTTCGTTGATTATATTTAAAGTATTATGAAAGGCCTGTAAAGCCACTTTTTTAAGCTTATCCATAAGCTCATCTATAGATAAATTAAGGGTTAATATATTATAGTAGGAAGCCGCCATAAGTGGAGTTTGTACAGAATATAAATCCTTTAAATCCATATGTTTTAAACAAGTTGGCGGAGGTGTGGTATTCCCTCTATCACTATCACAAAAATCAGGATTTAATTCTAGCAGTCTATTTAACTCTCCTGCCAATAAATTTGGATTTAATCCAGTATAGGATTCATATACATGAGTTTCCTTTCCTACAAATAAAAATAACGGCATTATCTTGCCAGAGGTTCCTAAATATATACGTTTTTTATTATCACCTATCTCTTTAGGAATACAACATTCCGACACAAATAATCCTATATATTCATATGAAAATTTTTTCTTTAAACTTAAAAGATGAGGGACTGCTGCAAGCATTCCCTCTGAATTGCTTTCCTCCCCTGGTACAGCCAAAAATAATATATTCCCTTCAAAATCGTCTCTCATAGATAATTCTCTTAAAAGTTCTATATGTAATGCTAACCCATATTTCATATCGGCGACTCCTCTGCCAAATATATAATCTCCAGACTCTAAATCCTCTATTGCCTCTTTGCTTAATGGTAATTCTTTAATTCTCTTTTGAAGCTCAATAGGGTTGAAGGCCAATTCCTTTAAGTGGCCAAAGTCCTCCACATCAACCACATCTAAATGTCCTGTTAATACTACAGTTTTTTTAGAAGGTTTTGAACTACAAAATAAGGCACTTACAAAACCTCTATTTAAAGGATCTCCCTGAATTTTTATCAAATTTAAGTTTTCTGGGTGTTCATTAAAATACGGTATAGTTTGCAGTATATGAAAGACCTTTTCTGCTGTTAATCCTTCTGCTTTTGTTCCTGCTATTCCAGGTACTGAAACTAGTTCTAATAGTGTACCCATTATTCTATCTTTAATGTTCATTAGTTTTCCTCCCAAATAACATGCAATATATAATCCTCATATATTTTAGAATTTAATGGAGGAAATGTCTATACTTTATTTTAAAAAATTGGTCACAATTTTTTTAAAATAATAAAGAAAAAATACTGTCAATTGTCCTCTGTCCTCTATATTTACTACCCTCCAAGATATGTGTTCTTTACTGATTCATCTTTCAATAAGTCACCTGCTTTGCCTTCAAGTGCTATATTGCCATTTTGAATTACATAGGCTCTATGAGCTATGGACAGTGCCATATTGGCATTTTGTTCTACCAATAGCACCGTAGTTCCGCTCTCATTTATTTCCTTTATTATAGAAAATATTTCATCTACCATTATAGGTGCAAGACCCATGGAAGGTTCATCAAGTAAAATCAGCTTAGGTCTTAGCATTAATGCTCTTCCCATGGCAAGCATCTGCTGCTCTCCTCCACTTAGTGTTCCCGCCATTTGATTTCTTCTTTCTTTCAGTCTTGCAAAACTTTGAAATATCTTTTCATAGTCTTCCTTAATTTCAGATTTATCTTTTCTTATAAAAGCTCCCATTTCAAGATTTTCCATTACAGTCATATTGCCAAATACTCTTCTTCCTTCTGGAACATGGGCTATGCCCATTTTTACTATTTCAGATGCAGAACAATTTGTAATGTGTTTTTCTAAATAATTTATAGTTCCAGACTTTGGTTTAACTATACCCGAAATTGTTTTAAGCATTGAGGTTTTACCAGCCCCATTGGAACCTACAAGAGTAACAATTTCACCTTGATTTACTTTAATTGATAGATCTTTAAGTGCATGAATTCCCCCGTAAAATACATTTATTTTGCTAAGCTCTAACATGCTGCACTCCTTCCAAGATAAGCTTCAATAACTCTCTCATTATTTTTTACTTCTTCTGGATTTCCCTCTGCAATCAGTGTTCCATAATCTAAAACAAATAATTTATTACATACATTCATAACTAGGGACATATCATGCTCAATTAAAATAATAGTTACATCGTAATTATCCTTAATCCATCTTATAAGTTCTGTAAGTTCCCTTGTTTCATTTGGATTCATTCCAGCTGCAGGTTCATCTAAAAGAAGCAGCCTTGGTTTTGAAGCTAATGCCCTTACTATTTCAAGACGTCTTTGCTCACCATAAGGCAAATTCTTAGCAAGTTCATCTTTTTTATTATCTAACTGAAACCTTTTTAGTAATTCTAAGGCCTCATCATATATTCTCTTTTCTTCTCTATAAAAAGAAGGTAATCTAAAAAATCCAGAAAGTAGTCCATATTTAATATCCTTATGAAATCCTAAAGTAACATTTTCTATAACCGTCATATTTTTAAACAACCTTATATTCTGAAAAGTTCTTGCAATACCATAATCCGTAATTTTATAAGGCTTAAGATTATTTAAATGCAAATCCTCAAAAGAAATTTTCCCGCTTGTAGGTGTATACATACCAGTTAATAGATTAAAAAATGTGGTTTTCCCCGCTCCATTAGGTCCTATAAGTCCTGCAATGTCCCCCTTTTCAATCACCATGTTGATATTAGATACAGCTTTTATGCCGTTGCATAAACTTTATAAATGTATATAAAAACCTTATATAACTTTATAAATTTTACTTATGTTATTCATTACTAAATAACCTTTCCTATTCACAGAGTTCTATTTTGAATAATTGCTTATTCTACTTTAGTTTGGTGTAACTCTCCAAGGACTTAAATTCTCCCACAACGCAGGATACATATAGTATAACTTTTCAAAATCACCATTTATACTATTTTATACCTCTTCGAATATCTTGTAACTACCAAGATTTATTGAAGCATTTTTATCTCTATCCATTTCTAATCCACAAATATCACATACATACATTCTATCTTTAAGTTTTAAGTCTTTTTTAACATTTCCGCAACAAGAGCAGGTTTTACTGCTAGGATAAAATTTATCTACCTGAACAAACTCTATTCCATTAAACTTACATTTGTATTGCATTTGCCTAATAAATTCATAAAAACCTTGTTCTTGTATAGCTTTTGATAAATGCTTGTTTTTTAGCATACCACTAATATTTAAATCTTCCATCACAACTCTGTAGGGCCTTAATTTTATTATCATATTAGTAGCTTGATGTATGTGATTAGTTCTAATGTTATTAAGCTTTCTATATACAAGTTTAATAGCTTTTTCTAGCTTAATAATATTATTTGTTTTATTAAATTGGCATCCTTCTCTATTTGCTTCATATTTTCTTGATACTTGTCTTTGTAATCTCTTTAATCTCTTTTTCAATTTCCTAACCTTAGCTGATTTATTAATGTTTTTAATAGGCTTATCTAAACAATTTACTATAGCTAGATTAGAAACTCCTAAATCAATACCAATAGATAAATCCTTATTAAGCTCAACTTGGTTTTCGTCATGCTCAAACCCTAATGTTAGATACCAGTACTTGCCATCAAAATGACATCTTGGATTATTATAATTAGGTAAAATAGGTATATCATAATTTGTTTTATATTTTACTTTACCTATTTTTTCAATATTGACTGCATTTTCTTTTTGGAAATAATCTTATTTTTACTGCCTTTATCATTATTTTTCACCTCACTTTCCATAATTTTAGTATACCCATATAATAAAATTATAAAAATTATAAGAGATGGCTAATTATGATTTTAAGGGATTACATCTACACCCTTTAAAAGAGTGTTATTTTTATAAAGTTATATAAAGTTTTCAAAGAACATTTATAAAGTTTATTATATTTACCATAGAACGCTACTTCTATGATGCCATTTCGCTTACGCCAGTGGCCTCGACCTTTCGGATACGAGCGTAGACTATATCATTACCCATTATACTTATTAATATAGGTTGGGTATCCTCCACTTCCACTACCAATAGCTTGTAGTGTACTTCCTTTACGGAATAGTCGTTGAACTTTACTCTATTCGAGTCTTAGCTGCTGATTATCCATTGCTTTAGCACTTAGGATTTAACCATATGCCATCTTAACTATTTTTTCTACTTTCGTAACCTTCACGCCTAGGCTTATTTCATCCTTACGTTGTAGTTAGTTAAGCTTTAGGAACTTCCAGCAGTTCAAAGGATTTTGGATGCATAATATGCATCGCTCCATACTCTTTACAAATATGGGAGGCTAAGTTATAAAAACTTTTAAAGTTTTATAAACTTCATCAAAGTTTCTGTAACTGTTTAGTTACCTCCAAAACTCTTTGACAAATTATCAATTGTTAACACTGCCATTTAATTTTCCTCCTTTCTTAAACAAACTTTTTTTACCTTCAACTTTTCCCATAATCCCATCTGGCCTATATACCATAATTAAGAAAAGTATAATTGAGTATATTACCATTCTTAATTCAGGAATATTTTGAAGGAATAAGGATATTATTGAAAGAACTATAGCCCCAATTATAGATCCTGTAATACTTCCCATACCTCCAAAAACAACTATTACTAAAATATCTATAGATTTCATAAATCCAAAATTACCAGGCTTTATAAAATAGAAGTAATTAGCATATAAAGCTCCTGCAATACCTGCAAAGAATGCCCCTATGACAAAAGCCAGCACCTTATATAATGTAGTATTTATTCCCATAGCTTCTGCTGCTATTTCATCTTCTCTTATGGCAATACAAGCTCTGCCTGCATAGGAATTTATAAAATTTTTAATTAAAACCACAGTACCAATTACTGAAAAATATATCCATGTCCAGTTAGTATATTGAGGGATATCATTAAATCCACTAGCTCCACCCACATATTCAATATTTAAAAGAAGTATTCTAATTATTTCACTAAATCCCAGGGTAGCAATAGCAAGATAGTCACCCTTAAGTCTTAATGTAGGTATACCAATTAATAATCCAACAAAGGCTGCTGCTATTGCCGATAATATTACCGCTGCTGCAAAAGGATAATTAAATTTTACAGTCATAATAGCTGACACATAAGCTCCCACCGCCATGAAAGCTGCATGACCTAGTGAAAATTGTCCTGTAAACCCTGTTATTAAATTTAAACTTACAGCTAAAATAATGTTTATACCAATTAACACTAAATTGAGTAATATATATGAATCCATAATGCCCCCATTTATTAACCACTGAGATAGCGCATAGACTGCAATTACAGCTATAAAACATACAATATTTTTTTTATTTAACCATTTCAAACTATCTCCCCCTTATACCTTTTCCTTTACATTTTTGCCCAACAATCCATTGGGCTTGATTACAAGTATTATTATTAGTATTGCAAAAGCAACTGCATCCTTGTACAGTGAATTTCCATAAGCACTAACCATAGTCTCCGTAAGCCCTAAGAATATCCCGCCAAACACTGCGCCAGGTATTACTCCAATTCCTCCTATAACTGCTGCCACAAAGGCTTTTAATCCAGGAAGCACCCCCATTAGAGGATCAATTGAATTGTAGTATACTCCAACTAAAACTCCTGCTGCCCCTGCAAGAGCTGATCCTATGGCAAAGGTATATGATATGGTGGCATCTACATTTATCCCCATAAGCTGTGCTGCTTCTCTATCCGTAGATACTGCTCTCATTGCCTTTCCAACTTTAGTTTTGTATATTATATATTGAAGAAAAATCATCAATAATACAGTTATTACAATGATATAAACATCCTTTGTGTTTAAAAGTACTTTCCCTGAAAACAAGCTAATTTGTTTTCCTTTTAGTACTTCTGGAAAAGTTCTTGTTTCTGCTGAAACAAAATACATAGTTCCATATTCCAAAAACAACGAAACACTTATAGCAGTTATAAGAGCTGCTATTCTGGTAGAATTTCTTATAGGTTTATAGGCTACCTTTTCTATAAC
This sequence comes from Clostridium liquoris, assembly GCF_002995785.1. Classification (GTDB taxonomy): domain Bacteria; phylum Bacillota; class Clostridia; order Clostridiales; family Clostridiaceae; genus Clostridium_AO; species Clostridium_AO liquoris. The sequence continues at coordinate 16,223 of NZ_PVXO01000069.1, forward strand.
TACACCTATTAAAGAACAAGCTGCCATAGATATAATAAGTGCAGGTATAAAACTCATATGGAATAATGCAGTCATGGCAAAGCCTATAAAAGCACCCAACATGTATATATCACCATGAGCAAAATTTATTAGGTTAATGATTCCATAAACCATAGTATATCCAAGTGCTATAAGAGCATAGATACTTCCTAAGGAAACTCCATTAAACAACTGCTGTAAAAATTTCTCCATTTAATCACATCCTTATTTTACTCTATATCAATTATAAAATTTCAAATTTGTGGACAGTTTTTATTTAGTTGAGAGTTGAGAACTGAGGGTGGAGAGTTAAGGATAATTTTTCTCCATTCCATTACTAAAAATTTTTAATTTAAGCTTTTCCGTAATGATAAGGTCGGAAAAGCATCCATAACTGTCCTCTATCCTCTGTGCTCTATCCTCTGTCCTCTATCCTCTATCCTCTATCCTCTGTCCTCTGTGCTCTATCCTCTGTCCTCTGTCCTCTGTCCTCTGTTCTCTGTACTCTGTCCTAAGGCTGCTGTTTCTTTAAGAAGGTTGGCTCTCCATTTTTAACCTCTAATATTGTTATAGATTTTACTGGATTATGATTTTTGTCTATTGATAATTGTCCAGTTATTCCTTTAAAGTCTTTTGTAGATGCAAGTGCTTCTTTTAGTTTTTCACGATCTGGCTCTCCAGCTCTTTTAAGTGCATCCGCAATAAAGTATGCAAGGTCGTATCCTAAAGCGTTAAATGCATTTGGTTCTTTATTGAACTGCTTTTTAAATGCATCTATAAACCTTACAACATTAGCACTGGTGTCCTTTGAAGAATAGTGATTTGTATAGTACACATTGTTTAATGCTTCTTTTCCAGCAAGCTCAGTTAGCTTAGGTGAATCATAACCATCTCCGCCTAAAATAGGTACATTAAGTCCTAACTCTCTTGCTTGTTTAACTATTAATCCAACTTCCTCATAGTATCCTGGTAAGTAAAGTAAATCAGGTTTAGCATTTTTAATATTAGTTAAAACCGCTTTAAAATCCTTATCTTTAGCTTGATATGCCTGTTCTGTTACTACTTTTCCTCCTAGTTTACTATAAGTTTCCTTGAAGCTTTTTGAAAGCCCCTTACTATAATCACTTGTTGTATCAATCAATACTGCAGCATTTTTTGATTTCAAATCCTTTACTGCGAAGTTTGCAAGTATTACTCCTTGAAAAGAGTCACTAAAACAGGTTTTGAAAACATAATCTCTTACCTTTCCATGACTATCTATGGTAACATCATCCGCTGTAGCTGAAGCTGAGATCAATGGAACTTTATTTTGTGTAGCCTGTGGAATTGCGGCCTTTACACTACCTGAAGTTGCAGGTCCAAGTATTGCTACAACCTTGTCCCTAGTTGCTAGCTTTGAGGCTACATTAGCAGCTTCAGCTGTATCTGATTTATTATCTGCTTTTATAAGTTCAACCTTTTTTCCTAAAACTCCACCTGCATCGTTTATTTCTTTAAATGCCATTTCTATTCCTGTAACTAGCCCTTGTCCATAAGTGGCAACATCATTTGAAAGTTCATAATCTAATCCTATTTTTATAGTATCCCCTTTACTTGCTGAATCTTTATTATTTGCCCCACCTTTACCACATCCTACAAATAAGGATGCTGTCATTACTAACGCCATAAATAATGATAATTTTTTATTCATAATTTTTTCCCCCTTCTTTTACACGAAATATCATTTTTAAATAATAATCACACCATCCTTATCCGAACCAGTAATTAGCCCCAACAAAACCGCCCCCTTTTACATAATTTACAAATCAAAGTACAATGCACCTTTTCATTTACTGTGAAAAATTATTTGTTCTGTACTCTAAAAAAAAAGCCTCTATATGCATTGTCTGCATATAGAGGCTTCTTTCGCTGTACCACTCTAACTCGCTGCGATTTCACAAACGCAGCCTTAATCTAGGTTACTATATTATAACCTTGCACTGTAACGTATGCAACACGGTAATAACCTACTATTATTTCAGCTATACAATTCAGGAGTGAGCATTATATATCAATTAGTATTGGGCTCTCACCTGCCCCAACTCTCTTTAACTAATTTGCTGATATTTTTATCTCCATCATCATTGTTAAATAAATTAATTTAATTATATTTATGCAACTTATTGAAAATTTATTCAGAAATTTTATTTGCCGGCAAAATTATTATATATACCTTATCACATTATATTCCAAAGGTCAACAGGTTTTTTCAAGTTCTATAATTTAAATTATTGACCTAATAGTTGCAGTAATATTTTTGCATAAATAGTCATCCGGATTCTTCTGCAAGCCATTTTGCAAGTTTTCTTTCTTTAAATTTTCAATACTTTTTTGCTAAGAAAAATATATTTCCTATAATTTTATTAAAATAAGCTATTACAATACTATTTTTTATATAGTAAACAATTACAGTTAATATTAATCATAATTTATTTCATTAATTAAATATCTATGAAGGGTTTACTCTCCTTCCTAATGAAAGTTACACCGCATATACTCATATGTTCATTCACAAAATACACTTGTCTTCATTGCATAATATTCTGCAAAATTGCAAAATAGGTAATAGATAATAAATAAAGAAAGCTTACCATGAAGGTAAGCTAAAATTTGGTTTAATGCTTTTCTGAATAGAAAAGCTGTCCATTTTTATTCTTTATAATTTATTATCTATAATTTAAGTTCTTCACTCTTAACTCTTAAATACTTTTTTTGCAATCTCTACAGACTCCTTAGCATCCTTAGCATAGAAATCAGCTTTTATCATAGCTGCATAATCCTCATTTAAAACTGCTCCTCCTACCATGACTTTGCAGTTTAAATTATTTTCTCGTAAAGCTTTTATGGTCTCTTCCATACTTTTAACCGTAGTAGTCATCAATGCACTAAGTCCTACTAATTTTATATTATTTCTTTTAACCTCTTCTACTATTTTTTCTTTTGGAACATCCTTGCCTAAATCAATCACACTATATCCATAGTTTTGGAGCAAAGTTTTAACTATATTTTTTCCTATATCATGAATATCTCCCTTTACCGTAGCAATAAGTATTTTACCCTTATTCATGACTTTTTTATTTTCTAGAGCCATATTTTCCTTTATAATTTCAAAAGCTGTCTTTACTGTTTCTGCTGACTGCATAAGCTGAGGTAAAAATATTATTCCTTTTTCATATTTTTCTCCCACAATATCTAAAGCAGGGATTAAATATTCATCCATTATTTCCATTCCACTTTTTTCTTTTAAAAGTTTCCTTGTCATATTAGCTGCTTCTTTTTTTAACCCTTTTATAACTGCTTCTTTCAAATCTATATGTTCATTTTTATTAAGTTTTATACTTTCTTCTTTATTACCATAAACTTTTATATATTCTTTAGCATCCCTATCTTCATTATTTAATACTTTAAACCCATTTATAGCATCCATCATGGCTTTATCTAAAGGATTTATTATAGGTAGATCCAAACCGCTTCCTAATGCCATAGTTAAAAAGGTTCTATTTAATAGTTCTCTATTTGGTAATCCAAAGGACACATTGGATACTCCTAATGTGGTTTTAACCTTTAGCTTTTCCTTTACCATAGTCAAAGCCTTTAAAGTTTCCATTAAATCTTCCTGCTGTGCTGAAGCAGTTAAGGTTAAGCAATCAATTATTATATTTTCTTTATGTATGCCATATTTTAAAGCCCTGTTTACTATTTTCATAGCTACTTTATATCTATCTTCAGCTTTAGAAGGAATTCCACTTTCGTCTAAGGTAAGTCCCACAACTAAAGCTCCATATTTTTTCACTAATGGAAGTATAGTATCTAAAGATTTATCATCCCCATTAACAGAATTTACTATAGCAGTCCCATTATATGCCCTCAATGCCCTTTCTATGGCCTTTGCATTATTGGAATCTAATTGAAGTGGAATATCTATAATGCTTTGAAGGTTTTTCACAACTTCACTTAAAACTTCCTCTTCATTTATTTCTGGAAGTCCCACATTTACATCTAAAATATCTGCTCCTGCTTCTACCTGGGATATAGCTTCCTTAAAAATATAGTCCATGTCTTTATTTCTTAATGCTTCTTTAAATAATTTTTTACCTGTGGGATTTATTCTTTCTCCTATAACCTTAACCCCATCAATAATAACTGCCTTGGATGGAGTACATACTCCACATATAGGCTTATTATTTAACTTATTTAATTTAATATTTTCTACAGCTTTAACAACCTCTCTAATAAAGTTATCATCAGTACCACAGCATCCACCAAATATGCTTACTCCCTTTTCCATCATTGTTTTAGCTATTTTTCCAAATTCCTCAGGGGTTATTTTATATACAGTTTCCCCATTTACTACCTGTGGCAACCCTGCATTAGGCTGAACCATAACAGGAATACTTGCATATTTTAATATTTCATCTACTATTGGCTGCAATTCTATAGGGCCTAGAGAACAATTTACACCCAACACATCTACCCCAAGTCCTTGTAAAGTCATTACCATAGATAAAGCCGTGCATCCAGTAAAGGTTCTTCTATCCTGCTGAAAACTCATGGTGCAGAATACTGGTAAATCTGAATTTTCTTTAGCTGCAAGAACAGCTGCCTTTGCTTCATATAAATCAGTCATGGTTTCTATTAATATTAAGTCTACTCCACACTTTACTCCCTGAATTATCTGCTTTTTAAAAATTTCATAGGCTTCTTCAAAGGCTAATGTTCCCATGGGCTCTAACAATTCACCTATAGGTCCAATATCTAGTGCAATAAAAATTTCTTTTCCCTGTGCAGCTGTTTTAGCATTTTCTACGGCAGACTCTATTATTTCTTCAGGAGTATAATCTGTGTCTCTTAACTTAAGTTCATTAGCCCCAAAGGTATTGGTAGTAATTATATTGGCTCCTGCCTCTATATATTTTTTATGAATATTTACTATTTTATCTTTATCCTCAATATTTAATAACTCAGGTATTTGCCCTGCTTTAAGACCCATGCTTTGAAGCATAGTACCCATGGCACCATCAAAAATAAGTATTTTATTTCCTATAAATTCTCTAATATTCACAAATTCCACCTATCTTTCTAAATCCACAGCTATTATATTTATTGCAGTTTATACAACTTTTCTTTCCTGTCTTTTTATCTTTAGGGATAAAACCTATAATTGCAGTTACAGATTTTCTTGGTATCAAAATGCTATGTGAGGACACTGTAAGCCCTAAATTTTTATATCCATCTAATAATTGTAAGAACTCACTTTGTATATCTAAGCTTAAGTCTCCATAGCCTGGACTAAATCTAAAGGTTATTTCTCTATCCTCTTTTAGTGCAATTTTTCTAATTTCCTCTTCTACAAAATCGCAGCCTTCTTCTATAGCTGCAGTGGCACAAGCATCAAATATTAAAGCTTTTGTCATATCCAATTTTTCATAATAATTTATTTTTCTATCCACTTCACTACCTAATGTAGCCGCAAATAATGCACATTTATCACTATATCTTAGGTGATGATTTATACTGTTACCATGAAAATCTAATTCACAGTTTTCTAATGCTACTTTATTTTTCTTTACCCGTATTTTAAAAATTCTATAGGTAAAATTAAATCTAATTATTTTCTTTATCTCTTCTATGGTTTCGTCTATTAAATTATTAATATTTTCTTCTATCCTGCCCTTAACTCCTAAGTATCTTAATACTTCTTCTTTAGATATTTTAAAATCATATTCTGGCATTAATTATCACCATATATATTTAAATTAAATCCCTTCTCTAAAACAACCTTTGCATACTCCTTAGCTCCAAATAAAGATAAGTCTCTATAGTTACCGCATTGAATATCATTTGCTGCAGGCACTTCTGTGGCTTCTAGTATTCTTTTTAATGAAGTTTCTAACCCTTCTTTTATCTCTTTTGTATCTTTATCTCCCCAAACTGTTAAATAAAAGCCAGTTCTACATCCCATAGGTGATAAATCTATTATTCCATCTATATATTCTCTTAAAAATCCTGCAAGTAAATGCTCTAAAGCATGTAAAGCTCCTGTAGGTATACATGCCTTATTAGGTTGGGTAAATCTTAAATCATACTTAGAAACCTTATCTCCTTTTTCTCCAACCTGTGTACAACACTTTCTAACGTATGGTGCTACTACCTTTCTATGATCCAATTGAAAACTTTCTACTTTTTCCATAATCCACCTTTAGTGAGAATGTGTATTATAAACACCCACCCCCACTAAATTCTCACTTCCTTTCTTTTTATGTATAAATGTCAATAAAATTGTATGTAATTCATAATACAAAAAAATTGTGACCAATTTTTTTAAGAGTACAGATTACAGAGCACAGAGTACAGATATGGAGGCTTTTCTTACGTTGACACTACAGAAAAGCTTTAAATAAAATTTTCTTAAATAATAAATAAGAAAGAAAAAAGAATAAATACAGTTTTAATTAGCATTATTTTCATCCTTTTTCCACTTCAGATAATTATAAATTAATTGAATTCCACCTAATATAATAAGTAATATAGGTATTACTCTATTTATAAATAGGGTATCACCTTTCAAAATCAAAAATACACTTACAATTATGTCAATAGGAATCATCCATAAAGTTCTAATAAATTTTCTTTTATAACTTAACCTCCAATAAAATAATTCAAAGCCTTTATCTACTTTATTGGTTCCCATTATAATCCCCTCCTGTATAGTTTCACATTATATTACTGCTGTGACTCATCTTATGAAAATTATGAATAGACTTATATTGCTACTTATCCTAAATTCTATGAAATTTCTGCAGTTCATTAAGTTGCCATTCTCTTTCTTTTGTTATAGCCTCAAAATCATTAGAACTGATTAAGCATATCATCTTTATTGCATAATCTGACGCTACCATTGCGTGTTCTCTCATGCGTCCGCTTCCTACTGCTTGACCTGTAACCCTTAACGCTGTTTTCTTTATTTCACTATCACATTCACGTGCAAGTTTATGAATTTTAAAACCTGCCTGTCTAACATCATACATTCTTGCTTCGCCTATTTGCCATAATTCATTTACCTTAAACCCATTAATTATTTCATCTATTGAATGATAATTTATACCAGCAATATCTAAAATATGCTTTGCCATTAGTAGTGACCATTTAGCTAAATCTATTTGACACGTTTTTTCATATAATTCATCAATTTTCTCTCTTAATTCCATATTATCTTTTATCTTTATTTTTACCTTTGTTGCCATCACTTATCTCCCTAAATATATAATGTTTACTTCGTTTTATTCTACTATTCAGCAAAAAATTTGACCTAATGACAATGGAGAAAAATTGTCCTTTTTTATTATTTATTCTCTATTATTTATTATTTAAAACCTTCACTCTTTACCTTCTACCTATTACTTCTTACTTCTTACTTTGTACTCTGTCCTCTGTCCCCTGTCCTCTGTACTCTGTACTCTGTACTTTGTACTCTGTCCTCTGTCCTCTGTCCTCTGCTCTAGTTATTTACACACATCCACCCATACTCCATTAGTAATTTTCTCTAAATCTTCTATGGTAACTTTCACTGCTGAATTGGGAGTTCCTGCTGCAGGATACACTGATTCAAACTCCTTTAAGGAATTATCAAGATATACGCTAATTGGATTCTTTAATCCAAATGGACAAACTCCTCCAACTGGGTGACCTGTAATTTCTAACACTTCTTCTCCACTCATCATCTTTGCTTTAGTTTTAAAATAATCTTTAAATTTTCTATTATCGATTTTTGAATCTCCTTTTACAACTATAAGTATATCATCATCTTTTACCTTAAATGCCAAGGTTTTTGCAATTTGACCCGGTTCTACACCAACAGCTTTGGCAGCTTCATCTACAGTAGCAGTACTTTCTTTAAACTCCAATATTTTTAAGTTTAAATTTTTCTCATTGATTTGTTTTTTTACATTTTCTATTCCCATAAATAGACTTCTCCTTATCCTATAAATAATAAGATCCAATATATTCTAAAGCCAAAAATCACTTGATGTCTGAATGTAACAAAAATTCTTATTTAATTGTATACCATTTCCTCTTATTTTTCTATCATAAGGATACAAATTTATAGTAAAATGTATTTAAGGTAGGTGTAATATATTATGGAAAAATACACTATAATAATTTCTTTTGATGCAGTAGGCAAAAAAGATTTTGAAATATTAAAGAATATGCCAAACTTTAAATACTTAATTCAAAATGGATCTTACTCATCAAATGTGGAATCTGTTTATCCTTCACTAACTTATCCTGCACATGCAACCATTGTTACAGGAAATTATCCTAAAAATCATGGGATTATAAATAATACTTTACTACAGCCTAAAATGAAAAATCCTGATTGGTTTTGGTATAGAAAATATATAAAAGGAACTACTCTATACGATTTAGCAAAAGAAAATGGGCTAAAAACTGCTTCACTATTATGGCCTGTTACTGCTAAGGCAAATATAGATTATAATATGCCTGAGATTTTTCCAAATAGGATTTGGCAAAATCAAATATCTACTTCACTTTCCGGTGGCAGCAAACTGTTTCAATTTATTGTTAATAAGAAATTTGGCAAGCTAAGGAAAGGATTTGCTCAACCTTTTCTGGATAACTTTGTAATGAAATCAGCCCTATATTTAATTGAAAATAAAATGCCTAATTTGCTTTTAATCCATTTAACCGATGTGGATCACTTTAAGCACAATTATGGATGTAATAGTAGCAAAGTACTAGAGGCTTTAAAAAGACATGATTTAAGATTGGGTAAGATAATAAATGTGTTGAAGAAAATAAATATATTTCATAAAACTACAATAATAGCTTTAGGGGATCATAGCTTTTTAAATACGGAATATGTAATTAGATTAAACAAATTATTCCTCCAAAAAGGGTTCATTTCTCTAAATAATAATGGTGAAGTAAAAGATTGGAAGGTATTTTCAAATTCCTGCAGTGGTTCTGCTTATATATATTTAAAAGATAATAAAGATTCTATTTTAAAAGCAAAGGTTATGGAAGAGCTAAAAAACTTTTCTAAAGAAAATAATTGTATAAATAAAATATTAACTTCAAAAGAAGCCTCTTCTTTTGGGGCAGATGAAAAATGTTTTTTAATGTTAGAGGCTAAAAAGGGATACTACTTTATAAATTCAATAGAAGGAAATATTCTAGAAAAAACAGATAAAAGTTTTTATAAAGCCAACCATGGTTATTGTCCAAAAATTAAGGACTATAAAACCATATTCATAGCCAGCGGCCCAAAAATAAAGAAAAATTATGAAATAAAGGAAATGAGATTAATAGATGAAGCTCCGACTATAGCAAAAACTTTGGATTTAAATTTAGGCAAAGTGGATGGAGCTACTTTAAAGGAAATATTTCTCGCATAGCAGCATAATAAATTTTTTTTAATTAAATGAGGTTTTGGGCACCAATATATATAGACACCATTTTAAAAATAAATTATAATATATTTACTTGCAATATGTTTTAAAATTCAAAATATAGATACATCATTAAGCCATTAGAAAGTTGGTGACATGACTATGATTAAGAATAAAGAAATAAAATTCACGTATCTATATAAAAATTTTTTAATTCCCTTTATCCCACTTATTGTTTTTATTGCTTTGATTTTTATACCATCTACAGTTTTATTTAGCTCTCCAAAACACAAGGAAAATATTTTTATAACTGCACATAGAGGTAATTCTTCAGAAGCTCCTGAAAATACTTTAAGTGCTATAAAATATGCAATTAATTCAGGAGTAGAATATGCAGAAATTGATGTACAGGAAACAAAGGATGGACAAGTAATCTTACTTCATGATAATAATTTCAAGAGGGTAAGTGGGTATGACAAAAATATATGGGAAGTAAACTATGATGAGATTAAAAATTATGATGTTGGAAGTCATTTTAATAATAAATTTAGAGGAGAAAAAATACCTACTTTAGAAGAAGTAATAAAGGCCTCTAAAGGCAAAATTAAACTTAATATTGAAATAAAAGCTAATGGCCATGAAAAAAACTTAGTTTTCAATGCTTTAAATATAATTAAGAAGGAAGATTTCAACAAATATTGTATAGTAACTTCTTCAAATTATAATGTGTTAAAACAGGTTAGAAAATTAGACCCTTCTATTAAAATTGGCTATATAACTCGTGTCAAATCAAAAGGTATTGAAAATATGGATGTAGATATTTATAGTTTAGATGGTGATATAGTAAATAGAAAATTTATAGAAAAGGCTCATAAAAATGGAAGACAAGTTTACGTTTGGACCATAAATAGAGAAGATGCTATGGTGAAATATATCAATTTAGGAGTAGATAGTATAATAACAGATTACCCAAATAGGCTTAAATTAATTATAGATAGAAAAAACAAGCAAACTTTGCTAGGTAATATGGTAAAAGAAATTTAATTAGAGGATAGTGAACCATCACTATCCTCTAGTCTTATTCTTAAATAGCAATAATGATATATAAGCAATAGAATCTTCTGAATAACTAAATTTTAATCCACAGGATTTTAATAATTCTCCTAAATCAATTCCACATGCCTCTGCAGAAGGCACTGCTATTTCAGGGTGTATGCACTTTTCCCCATGTAAATATGCACATTTATTACAAATTTCACACTGCCCTGCACCCATTGGAAAAGTATCCATATCCACATATTTTTCCTTAATAAATTTAGTTATGTTTCTCAAAAAGTCATTATGTAAATCTCTAGCCTTAGCCAACCCCTCTTTATCGCTTATACCATCTATTTTATTTAGGGTTTGAAATACAATTCCATTTTCAAATTTCATTATTTTTCTTTTTAGCTCTTCTATTGAACCTATAGCAGGTGGGCACATCCAGTTACTTCCATAATGACCACATAAATTATCCTCACAGTATTTTCTAAACTTATTTGAAAATACTAAGTTTTTAGGTTTAAAGTATTTTGCGTAGGCTGCCCCTTCATTTAAAATGTCCTCAATAATGTTTTCATAATTTACACTATCCATTCTTTAACCTCCTAATTATAAGTGTTTAAACTTAATTAATCATCCACTTTAAGCCATATTAAAAATTATTAATATCTTTCTAAGCAATTATTATATAAAAAATCAAATATATTGTCAGCTTCTCTTGTATTGTAGAATTCAACCATTAGAGTGTTAAACTGCAATCTATCCTTTGCTTTTATATTAAATATTCCTTGGCCATTTGATATTAAAATCATATTGGATACGAGCCTGGAAGTCCTTTTATTCCCATCATAATAAAATTGATTTAAAGTTCCCCATAAAAATATCTCAAAAGCCAACTCTGTTTTACTTTTACATCTTTCTATTAATTTAGGCAATTCATTTTTAAAGATGGTTTCTAATTCTTCAGCTCTTGGAGGAATAAATTCTGTACCAGCTATTCTAACTTGACCAGTTCTAAATACACCACTAATTAAAGCTTCATCTTTAGCAACTATATCATTAAATTTATTAAAAATATTAATATCAATTGATACATTGTTTTGGATTACTAAATCAAATAAATAATTCCAAGCATTTCTAATGCTATAAATTTGTTGTTCATCACTTACTTTATGACCACCTATAGTAATTCCGTCAAGTAAAGTTTGTACTTCCGGATAAGTAAATGGATTCCCTTCTAAACTAGCCATATTAAATACTACATCTGGCAATAATTTTTTAGCTAAAATTATTAATCTTCTTGTATCTAATGCAGGTGTTATGTCCTCATAGGATTTAGTCCTATTAAATAGCATATTATCTCACCGCTACTCAAAATATAGTCAAATATATCCATATTGAAAAATATCTTTGATGAAGTTTTTGTATCTTTACTATTTGTTTTTGGATATTTTGATGAGTAGCCTCTCCTTTCTTTTCAATTTGCAAAATTACTATAAAATAATTATACAATGATTATAATATTATGTAAAGTTATGGCAATACCCTTCATTGACAAAAGCATAGGCAAAGTATAGAATTATAGAAGTTTTTAATACTAAGAATATATCCAAATTATTAAAATAATACATGTTACTTAAAAAGGAGATAAATATGGCAAATTCATTCGATAAATTAAATTTAAATACAAAATTAATAGAGGGCTTGAAAAAAGAAGGTATTAATGAACCTACCAATATTCAAATAGAAGCAATACCCTTAGCTTTAGAAAATAAGGATATAATAGGTGAATCAGAAACAGGAAGTGGAAAAACCTTAGCTTATTTACTTCCTATATTTCAAAAGATAAATAGTGATAAAAAAGAAATGCAGGCTATAATTTTAGCTCCTACCCACGAGCTGGTTATGCAAATAGATAAGGAAATAAAACTTTTATCACAAAATTCCGAAATGCCTATAACTTCTGCTGCTATAATAGGAGAGGTTAATATACAAAGGCAAATTGAGAAATTAAAGAAAAAGCCTCATATAATTGTAGGCTCTACAGGAAGAATATTTGAACTTATAAAAAAGAGAAAAATAAGTGCTTATACCATTAAAACCATTGTCATTGATGAAGGTGATAGGATGCTAGACGAAAGGAATTTAGCTGGAGTAAAAGATGTGATAAAAACTACAATGAAAGACAGACAATTAATGGTATTTTCAGCTACCATAACTGAAAGAACTATCAATGTTGCAAAAAATTTGATGAAGGAGCCAACAGTTATAAAGGTTGAAGAAAAAACATTAGTTAATCCCAATATTGATCATATGTATTTTATTGCAGAGCAAAGGGATAAAATTGAAACTTTAAGGAAATTGGTAGCCTCTATAAAACCAGAAAGAGCTATTGTATTTATAAATAAAGGTGAAGAAATAGAATTAACTACATTAAAACTTCAATATCACCATATTAAGGCCTATGGAATATACGGCAATGCCCCAAAGGAAGAACGTAAAAAAGCCTTAGAGGGATTTAGAATGGGAAAAATTCAACTTTTAATAGCTTCAGATTTAGCAGCTAGAGGATTGGATATAAAAGGTGTAACTAATATATTTAATTTAGATTTACCTGAAGATCCAAAGGAATATCTACATAGGGTTGGTAGAACTGGCAGGGCTGGAAACTCTGGTACCGCTATTTCTATAGTTACAGAAAAAGAAACTTCATTGCTTAGAAGATACGAGAAAGAATTAAATATAAAGATTGAAGGTAAAAAAATATATAGGGGAATTATTCACAGCCTATAATAAAAAAATTGTAACCAATTTTTTTAGTTGACAGAGGACAATTGGCAATTGACAGTTAAGGGCAACTTTTCTCCACAATAGAATTAACATAAAGATTTTAATTGTGCCATGGGACAATAAATAAAAGGAAGTAAAATGTTGCATACTCATTGAGAATGTATGGCTAAAATAGACAAGATAGCTCATTACAAAGTCCTGCGGATCTTCAAGCAACTCATTTTTTGATATCAATGCTATGAGTTTACTCATCCTTTTAGGGGTTAGAAAATGGTTAAATATTTATGAAAATCCATAATATATTTTTCTATTTTTAAATAATTTTTAGTTTTATACACATAATATATTTACATTACTTATTTATTTTAAAGGAGGATAAACATTATGGCTGATAAAAACACAGAACAGGAAAAACCAGGTATATTACATTATATAGTAAGACTTATACTAGTTGCAATAGTGCTTGGCATAACATCATTTTTAACCCCTGGTTTTACTATTAGAGGAATGTGGTCAATGATACTGGCAGCAGTTGTAATAACAGTAATAGATGTTTTAGTAGAGAGCTTTATGGGAGTTGACGCATCACCCTTTGGAAAAGGGTTTAAAGGATTTGTAATTGCAGCAATAATAATATACTTAACACAATTTTTAGTACCTAATATGAAGGTATCTATAATAGGTGCTATACTAGCTGCAATAGTTATTGGAATAATAGATGCTATAATACCTGGTAGAGTTATGTAGGATAAGAAAAGACGACACTGTCGTCTTTTTTAGTTAGTCTATAACTAAAGATTTAACCTGTGAACTCACCACCACTTTAGAAGTGGTGGCTTCTTGGGTAATACCTTCTAATGAAGATAAATTTACCAAGCTAACAAGGCAGAACCAGCCTCTTTTATATTTAGTGCTGCATTATAATCTCTATCTATAATACAGCCACAATTTTCACATTTATATATTCTATCTGATAGTTGTAATTTTTCTTTCATAGTTCCACAATTACTGCACATTTTGGAAGATGGAAACCATTTATCTATTTTGATAAGTTGCTTTCCCATATCTTCTAACTTATACTTTAGAAAATTCCTAAATGTTCCAAACCCATTATCGGCTAATGATTTACCTAGCTTTAAGCATTGTCCTACTGCCCTCAAGTTTATATCTTCTACTATTATTGCATCATATACTTTTGCTAGATTATATGCTTTTTTATGAAGCCAATCTTTTCTTTGTTCTGATATTTTGTTTTGTATTTTTGAAGGAGTTTGCTTTTCCAGAGTATAATATTCTACTGTGAAGCTTATATAATATTGATTTCTACAATTCTTTGATAATGTAACACTTTTTATAATGCTGTTTTCGGGCAATTGTCTATGATTAACGAATTTAATAGGCTCTTTTAATTTAGGTATCTTAACATACTTTTCATCTACTATTGATACAGTGCCATTTTGATTATTGGTGGTGAAAGAATCCTGATTTTTTCTTTTACTTTTGAAGTTTGGAATACCCTTTAAGTCCTTGAATGTTAATTCTTTGCCTAAAGTTTCAACTTGCTTCAATGCTTTTTTTGAGTATGTTTTACCATCAAATTCACTATTGTATTTTTTTATGGCATCCCTAAAATTAAGCTGTACATTTGCAAAAGCTAATGAATCTATTTCTTTCATATACTCATAACCTTTTTTTATTATTGCTGGTGTTGGCAAGTGTATAGCCTTGTAATCAATTTTTCCGTTAATAAAATTTTTCTCATGAAGCTGTTTATACAGCATATCAACATATAAGTTATACATTTTTCTACTACAACCAAAAGCTTTCTCTAGGTATACCATTTGTTCTTTATTAGGTTTTAGCCTAAATCTATACCCCTTATTTTTCTTAATCACAGATTTTCACCTCATTTATTACTCTTCCCCTATACTTGTATCTAAATTCATTTGTTTACCATATTTATAGCCTTACTCCTTATTTAGGATATATAATCTATGATAATTCATCGAAAAATTATTATTTTATGTATCGAACCTAAAATAATAAGAGGGCTATCCATCTCCCACCTAAGAGGATGGAAGAATTCCGCCCATTATGTTAAATCTTTACGTTTCTTTAAATCTATAAAATTATCATTATTAAGTAGTAATGGACAAGATAAATTATTTACGTCGATTTGTATTATTTTGCATACATCATTATTATCAAGCAAGACCTTCTCTCCTATGTAGTAATTTACTATATGTTCTATAAATATTTTGCTATAATTATAATCTAATTTTCCTAAGCTATCCCTTTGAATAATCTCTAATGCACCAAAAGGATCTTTTCTTTTTCTATAAATTCTGTTAGAGTTTACTGCATCAAAAGTATCTGCTATAGCTATAATTTTTGCAAATTCGTTTATCTCATCACCTTTTAACCCTAATGGATATCCAGATCCATCCATTCTTTCATGATGCATTAATATTCCATACCCAACAGATGCATTTAAAGTAGTCATATTTTTAACCAAATTATATGCTATAATTGGGTGCTTCCTTATTTCTTTAAACTCTTTCTCTGTAAGTCTTGTTTGCTTATACAATATGCTTTTATCTATTTTGCTCTTGCCAAAATCATGTAATGTAGCTGAATAAGCTAATAAATTTAATTTTGTTTTATCATAGCCTATCCACTTTCCCAAAAGCAGACTTAAAGCGGCTACATTTACTGAATGTTTAAATATACAATCTTCCCCGCTGCCCTCCAAAACTATATTCTTAATTATAGTACTTGGAGAATTCAATTCATCCATAATTTTTTTATTATTCCTTCAGTAATTTCTACTCCTTTAGAAACCAAAATAGAGTCATTATTCATTATATTCTCAGCAGTAATCATTCCCGGTTGTAGATCCTTTACATTAGTATGGAGTACTTTATTATTCATCCCATCAACCCCTTAACGGAAAAGCAAAATTATTTTAATATTGTATAATCTGTATACTAATTATAACATTCCATGAATTATCTTACAATAAGACAATCTTATTGAAATACATTAACTGGCTAAGATGGTAGAATCCTAGATTTATTCAGCTTATTCACTGATCAATTCTTGTTTGTCTACATAAAAATTATACAAAAGTCCACCTAGTATAAGAATACTTCCTAAGATCTTTCCCTTTGATACCACATTAACTGTTAAATAATCTATGAGGATACCTGTGGCAATTTGTCCAATAAAAATTAATAAAGTTGAATATATGGTAGGAATCTTAGGTATTATAACATTAGATACAGATACAACAATAACACCTATAGCCCCTCCTAAATACGCCCAAGCAGGAACACCATGTAATTTATCAAAGGATATGTTTATTCCCCCCTCCATAATAAGAAGCATTATAGAAGTTCCAATTAAACCTACCACATAATTTATAAATGTTCCTTGAAATACCCCTATTTTCTTCCCCAAACTAGAATTTATCACCATGGATAAGATAACCATAGCACCTGTTATAAATGCAAGTATAATATACATCATAATTCCCCTCCTAATATATTACCATCACAATTATTCCTAAAAATATCATGAAAAAGCCTACTATCTTTTTACTTTTAAATTTACTAACTTTCATATGAAATAATCCAAAATGATCTATTATTCCAGACATAATAAGTTGTCCAAACAATCCTAATGATAAAGTAAGTGATGCTCCTAATTTATTAAAAGCAATATTGTTAAAAAGCACTACAAAAACTCCAATGGCTCCTCCACTAAAAAGATATGCAGGTAATTTCTCATTAAATTTTAGCTTTTCCTTTCTCAATATTAATACCAAACTTACAGCTATAAGTCCTACTATATGAATTATTAATACCGCTTTATAATCTCCTATTCCCTTAGATAAAGCGCCATTAATAGTTACCATGATAGCAATTAAAATTCCTATAATTACTGCACTTAACTTATACATTTAGCTCCCCCGTCCCTATTTATTCTTCTACATTAAGGTTATCATATAAATAATTATATATAAATAGTTTATTTTAATTGAGAATATACATATCCCTTTTATTGTAAGAATATATAATACTAATATTAGTTTATATTTTGGAGGAATATATTTTGAGTAAAAATGACCATGACTTGCATATAAGAGATAAGTATGCTGATCCATCTCCTTACCCTGAGGTAAAGGTTACTGGAAGAAATCCTTATTACGCATCATTGCTAATTGATGATTACGCTGGTTTAATAAGTGAATTTACTGCTATCAGCCAATATTTATACCATCATTTCTTTTTTGAAGATATTGATAAAGAACTCGGAAAGTTGTTAGAAAATGTATCTATTGTTGAAATGCATCATATGGAAATTCTAGCAGATGTGATTAAAAAGTTAGGTGGAAATCCTATAATTAGAGGTACTTACAGCACTTGCGGTAACTTTTGGAATGGAACTTTTATAGATTATGGATCAGGGCTTTGTGATAGATTAAAAATCGATATTGATTCAGAGTATAAAGCTATTAATGAATACAACAAACATACAGGTATGATAGATGACCCTTATATAAAAGCCATACTTCAAAGAATTATTCTTGATGAAAAAGTCCATATTAAACTTTTCAATGAAGCTCTTTTAAAATTCTGTGGCTGCAGTTATAAAAAATTGTGAACAATTTTTTAGTTGACAATTGACAATTGACAGTTTCTAAAAAAAGTGCGCCGCACTTTTTTTTCGTTTTGTGTTATTATTATATATGAAACTTTTAAACTAATGCAAATTATTGAAGTACTGTGAGGTTTTTTAATGGGTAAATCTTTATTTATTACAGAAAAGCCATCTGTGGCTATGGAATATGTTAAACTTTTAAATGTAAAAGGAATGAAAAAAGATGGCTACATAGAATCAGATAAAGCCGTATTTTCCTGGTGTGTAGGTCATATGGTAACTATGAGTTATCCGGAGAGATATAATCCAAATTTAAAAAGATGGTCTTTAGATACTTTACCTTTCTTACCAAAGGAATATAAATATGAGGTCATTCCAGGGGTGGCCAAACAATTTAATGTGGTTAAAGAATTATTAAAAAGAGAAGATATAGATAGAATATATGTGTGCACGGACTCCGGAAGAGAAGGAGAATATATTTATAGACTTGTTGATGAAATGGTTGGAGTAGAGGGTAAAGAAAAAAAGAGAGTGTGGATTGATTCTCAAACAGAAGAGGAAATAAAGAGAGGAATAAAGGATGCTAAAGAGCTTTCTGAGTATGATTCTTTAGCAGATTCCGCCTATTTAAGAGCTAAGGAAGATTATCTTTTAGGTATAAATTTTTCAAGACTTTTAACCCTTAAATATGGCAGATCTGTAGCCAATGCCATTGAAGATGATCATGTAGTAATCGCAGTGGGCAGAGTTATGAGCTGCGTTTTAGGTATGATTGTAGATAGGGAAAGGGAGCTTAGAAGTTTTATAAAGACACCTTTCTACAAAATACTCGGAAGCTTTCATGGGAATAAAGATGATATTAATGGTGAGGAAATGGTTTACCGTGGAGAATGGAAATCCATAGAAGGCTCCAAATATGCGGGTTCCCCTCTTTTATATAATGAAGGCGGCTTTAAAAAAAGAGAGGATGCTGAAAAATTTATAGATGAAATAAGTGAAAAGGCATCTCAAGAATATCCCGTTATAGAAGATATAAAAAAATCTGTGGAGAATAAAAATGCTCCTTTGCTATTTAATTTAGCAGAACTTCAAAATGAATGTTCAAAGAGATTTAAAATAAGCCCTGAAGAAACTTTAAATAAAATTCAGTCATTATACGAAAAAAAGTTACTTACCTATCCAAGAACAGATGCCAGAGTGCTATCAACAGCTGTGGCAAAGGAAATAGATAAAAATATAAGAAAACTTATAAAATATGATGGTGATGAAGAAATAAGACATATATCGCAAAATATATTAAATAATAAATGGTATTTAAATTTGGATAAAACTAAATATGTAAATGACAGCAAAATAACAGATCACTATGCCATTATACCTACAGGAGAGGGACTTCAAAATTATAATGGCGTTTCAGATTTAGAAAAAAAGGTATATAACTTAGTACTTAGAAGGTTTCTAGCCATATTTTATCCTCCAGCTAAATATAACAAAATAGCTATTACTACAAAGGTAAGCGGAGAAAGATTTTTTACCACAGACAAGGTATGTGTGGAAGAAGGATATCTTACTGTATTAAAAGATAATAAAAAAAATGCAGAGGAAAAGAACTTAAAATTTTTAAGTAAGCTTAAAAAAGCACAGACTGTTAATTTAGTTGAAATGGAGGTAAAGGAAGGTGAAACTTCCCCTCCTAAAAGATATACTTCAGGATCTATAATTATTGCTATGGAAAATGCAGGTAAACTTATTGAAGATGAAGAGCTTAGGGAACAAATAAAAGGAGCAGGTATAGGTACCTCTGCCACCAGAGCTGAAATATTAAAGAAGTTAGAAAAGATAGATTATATTAGCTTAGATAAAAAAACTCAGGTTGTAACGCCAACTCAAAAGGGAGAAATGATATATGAGGTTATAAAAAAATCTATACCTACATTACTTAATCCCATACTAACAGCTAGTTGGGAAAAAGGTCTTAACATGGTTTATCAAAAGGAAATAGCCCCAGAATTATTTATGAAAAAGTTGGAGGACTATACTAAAACCAATGTAAAGAGGGTAATTAATAGCACAAATATTCATATGATACACAGCTCTTTTGAAAAAATTAAAAATAATAATTCCAATATATCTAAAGGTAATTCAAAATCTAAAAATAGTAAAAAATATGGAAATAGCAGCAGAGAATCTCTTGGTGTATGTCCTATATGTAAAACTGGTAATGTGGTAAAAAACAGTAAGGGCTATGGCTGCGATAATTGGCAAAGCGGGTGTAAATTTTTTATAGGGGAAATGTGCGGACAGAAAATACCCCTTGAACAAATTAAGAAATTAATAGTAGATGGAAAAACAGATGTACTAAAGGGTTTTAAATCAAAGAAGGGCAATGAATTTAGTGCACGGCTTATTATAAAGGATAGAAAAATACAATTTTCCTTTGTTACAAAATAAAAAGGTTGCATCGCAACCTTTTTTAATAATAAAGAAAAATTCTCCTTATTTATTATTTATTCTCTATCATTTATTATTTTAAAAAATTATGTCATAATTTTTTTATTGTGCATTAACAAACTTTATTATTCCAGTTGCTATAGCTTGCGCAAGTGTGTTTTGAAAGCTGTCACTATTTAAAAGTTTTTCCTCATTAGGATTACTTATAAATCCATCTTCTACAAGTACCGCTGGTGCATTTGTATGAAGTAAAACATAAAAGTCTGCTGTCTTTATTCCTCTATTATATAAGTTAGTAGCCTTAGTAATTTCTCTTTGTATTGATTCTGCTAGCTTTTTCCCGGTTGCACTGCCAGATGCATAGTATGTTTCCTGTCCGTTAGCACTTGAACTTTCAAAACTATTATTGTGTATGGATACAAAATAATCAACATTTTCACTATTTGCTATATCACAACGTTTTTGAAGATCCTGTATTTCAACTGAAGGCCAGGATACCTTGTCACTTGTTCTAGTATACACAACATCTATACCATTTTTTTTAAGTATTTCCCCAGTCTTTAATGCTATGGCTAAAGTTACATTTTTCTCTTGAACACCTGTTGGTCCAATTGCTCCAGGATCATATCCACCATGACCTGGGTCTAAACATACCTTTATTGATGAAGAAGAACCTCCATTTATAATTTTCTGTACCAATGTATCTGATATTACACCAGTTCCGCCTAGTACGCTGATTGTGGATATATTATTCAAATTAGATTGAATTATAGAGTTCTTTACATCATATGAGTTGTTTACTAATATAATGGGTGATGATGTTTTTGCTGCAGCTGCAGAACCTGATAAAGCATCTGGAAATGCTTGTCCATTTGCTAAATATGTATTATCAAAGCTTAAATTAAATTCATTTACAACTGCTAAGTTTGTTCCATATCTATCATGACCACCTAATCTACTGTGGTTGCTGATGCCGCTAACAGCATCTTCGGAAATAGAACCACTTTCACCTACTACATAATATTTACTACCAGTATTAGCATTATTATTAATAAAATCTTTAACAACATCTGGAATACTGTTTTTTGTAGTCAGCAGTATAGGCATTTCCTTTAAAGCAGCAATAGGAGCAGCTGATATAGCATCTGGAAAGTTCTCTCCTGATGCTATAAAGGCACCATTGTTTGTCCCTATCATTTTTGCTACATTAACACTAGTTTCATATCTATCATGACCATATATTCTCGTATATGCTATGCTATTATTCTTTAATTGTTTCTCAATGTCTTCAGATATTACACCAGTTCCTCCTATTATGAATGCATTTTTAGCACCTAGTCTCTTTATTTCATCCAACAAATTTTTACTTATGGTATTTTGTGATGTTAATAAAATAGGAGCATCATATTTTTTAGATAAGGGGGCTGCACTTAGAGCATCTGGAAAGTTTTCTCCTGACACTAATATAATATTATCGGACTTTTCCCAATTATCATGTGAAATCTTTATTGAGGTTCCATACCTGTCATTTCCACCTAATCTTTGGACAGCAGGTGCAGCTGATACATTAGGTTTATATAAGAAAAGTATGGATACAAAGCAACAAAAAAATATCATTAATCTTTTTTTCATTATCGTTAGTTCACTCCTTAATTTTTATATTGTGATTTTTACTTTATCGCAGGGTAAATGTAAATTCTATTTCCCCTTATGTTAGATAGATTATATTTAAAATCTGCTCCATATATTTTAAATTACATCATTTTCCCCTAAATTTCACCCTGCAATATATTCTACATACAATATTATAATACAAAAAAATGATTTATTCTGCAAATTTATATTAATTCATAAATTTTTAGTATATTTTAAAGTAATTATTTGGCAAATGCTATTAGAGATCCTATCCCTATTATTGACTTTATAGTAAATCTCGATTACAGTTGTAGTATAGTAACCATTGGATTTTCCAAGCTTTTAAAAAGGAGCGTATTTATGTGTCAGCTAAAACTTACTAATTTAAAAGATAAAAATAGACTAAAGCAATATTTTTATAATATTAATTTTACAGTATACGAAGAAAATCTATGTAAGATGGAAATGAAATACCTTTTCCACAAGGTTCCAAAGGATAAATACTTTCTTTCTTATCATTATGTTGACCCCTCAAGAAGTCC
This sequence comes from Clostridium liquoris, assembly GCF_002995785.1. Classification (GTDB taxonomy): domain Bacteria; phylum Bacillota; class Clostridia; order Clostridiales; family Clostridiaceae; genus Clostridium_AO; species Clostridium_AO liquoris. The sequence goes on from NZ_PVXO01000069.1 coordinate 38,811, forward strand.
TTTCATAAAACAATGTATATCTATAATATATACCGGTAACACATTAGAGGATATAATCAATGAAATTATAATAAATAATCTATCCTATGAAAAATTCAAAGTTCGTTATATTAATGTTCATAATGAAAGCATCAGCTTTGAAAAAAGACGTAAAATAGAGTATAAAATTGGATTTAATATAGCTGGAAAGGCTGAAATGAAGTATCCTAAAGTAATTTTAGGTGTAACAAAAGTATATGGAAAATGGATATTAGGTGAATATAGTGAAAATAAATCAGATTTAGAATTTCATAATAGAAAACCCTATTGTTACTCTAATGCACTAGGCGTTAGGGTTGCTAGAGCACTTGTAAATATAGCCGTATCCAACAATTTAAAAAGCAAGATTGTAGACCCCTGCTGTGGTATTGGAACAGTGGTTATAGAAGCACTGTCCATGGGAATTGACATTAAAGGCTATGAAATAAATCCTTGTATAGCTGAAAATGCAAAGAAAAATCTTGAATTTTTTGGTTATGACAATGTAATTACCCATGGAAATATGCATAATCTGCAGGATACCTTCGATGCTGCAATTGTAGATCTTCCCTATGGATTGTTTTCTCCAACCACCCTTAAAGAGCAGATAGCTATTATAAATACTACCCGTAGAATAGCAAATACTGCTGTTATTGTTACCTTAGAGAACATGGACCAGTATATTCTCTCCTGCGGCTTTAATATTGTTGATAGGTGTTATGTTTCTAAAGGTAAATTTACAAGGCATATAACCATATGTAAGTGATTATATGCAAAATAAAAAAACACTAAGTAATTTGCTTAGTGTTTTTTATTTTTACCTGGCGACAACTTACTCTCCCACAAAGCTTCCCTTGCAGTACCATCAGCGCTTCAAAGCTTAACCATCGTGTTCGGTATGGGAACGGGTGTTACCTTTGAGCCATAATCACCAGATTTTTTTCAGAGTACAGTTGACAGAGTACAGAGTACAGTTATGGACAAAATTCCTAGGGAATTTTTAAAACTATATTTCTAGCTTTTGCTTTGCAAAAGCATCTATAACTCTCAATTCTCAACTAAAAATTGCTATAAGTTGCGCATTACTTCGTTAACAAGTTCGCTGCGGTGCTCATTTAGCTTACTAAATTCCGCTCCTCGCTTCTCATGTTTCCTTGTATTGCTTGCTTCTATCAATTTTTGAAAGAAATTATTCTTTCAAAATTGCACAAAGTAAATATTTAAGATCAAGCCCTCGACCTATTAGTACTAGTCAGCTGAATGTATTACTACACTTACACCTCTAGCCTATCAACCTTGTGTTCTTCAAGGGGTCTTAC
>NZ_PVXO01000070.1 GCF_002995785.1 Clostridium liquoris
TTTAAAATTGTGTGTCTAAAAGCCTTTTTGTCATACAGTAAATTAAATTCATAATGTTTTTCTATCCAAATAAGCACTTTTATTACAACCCCTAGTAATTGTTAATTATTGTTTTTCGAATACACTACTATTATATACCCAACCTTTTCAAAATTTTGTCATTTTTTAATATTAATTCCTACTTTTATTTTTTATAATATGGCAATAAAAATAAAAAAATCTGACCTTTTTCTTTAAAGGTCAGATTTTTTGTTATATTATATATATTATCTTCTTTGTCTTCTTAAAAATGTTGGTATTTCTAAATCATTTTCACTATAATTGTCAAAACTGTGATCCTTTGATGCTGCAGCTTCTGCACTTGAAGTATTCCCGTTCCTATTGTTAATATTATTTGCTTTATTTGATATATTGTTAATATTAAGACTTTCTTTATCATTACATTTTTCACTTTCAGATTCGAAACCAGTAGCTATAACAGTTATTCTGATTTCATCTTTTAAATTCTCATCTATAACTGCTCCAAATATGATATTTGCATCAGGATCAGCAGCTTGCTGAACTATTTCAGCAGCTTCATTTATTTCAAGTAATCCCAAATCGCATCCTCCAGTTATGTTTAACAGCACTCCTGTAGCACCAACTATGGAAGTTTCAAGTAATGGACTAGAGATAGCTTGTTTAGCAGCTTCTTGAGCTCTATTATCGCCATTACCTTTACCTACACCCATATGAGCAAGACCTCTGTCTGTCATAATAGTTCTTACATCAGCAAAATCCAAGTTTACAAGACCTGGTATAGTTATTAAATCAGAAATGCCTTGAACACCTTGTCTTAAAACATCGTCTGCTAATTTAAAGGAGTCCATAAGGGTTGTCTTTTTATCCACTATGCTTAACAATCTTTCATTTGGTATAGTAACTAAAGTATCTACACTTTCCTTTAAATTTTTTACTCCCATTTCTGCATGAAGCATTCTTTTTCTTCCTTCGAATGGAAACGGTTTTGTTACCACTCCTACAGTTAATATCCCCATGGATTTAGCTATCTCTGCTATAACAGGTGCAGCTCCAGTTCCAGTACCGCCGCCCATTCCTGCAGTTATAAATACCATATCAGCACCCTTTATAGCTTGAGATATTTCTTCCTTACTTTCTTCGGCAGCCTTTTGCCCAATTTCAGGATTTGCTCCTGCACCAAGACCTTTAGTTAATTTATCTCCTATTTGTATTTTTTGTGAAGCTTGGGATAACATCAACGCTTGTTTATCTGTATTTATAGCTATAAATTCAACATTTTTTAAGCCTTCTATTATCATTCTATTTAATGCGTTATTTCCTCCGCCACCAATACCAACAACTTTTATCTGAGCAAATTGCTTAACATCCACATCAAAATCTAGCACAATAATACCTCCTTATTAGAAAAAATCTGTAAAAAACCCTTTTATTTTTGATAAAATTCCATCATTATTTTCTTCTGAATATAATTCCTCATCCTGTTCCTGCCATGCAGACTTACTATCATTCTTTTTATGATGGCTTTCTTGGGCAGTACTTTGAGTTAAGTCTACTTTTCCTGAATCTATAACGTCCTTTACTACACCTACTGCAGTAGAATATATAGGACTAGCTGCACCTACATACTCAGGGGTACCAGCTCTTGCTGGCTTATCCATTATACTCTTACATAGTTCAATGCTACCTTTTGTTAAAGCTATACCTCCTCCTACTACAACTATTCCTGATACTTTATCAAGGCATTCATTTACACTTAGTTTTTTCTTAACTAGACATAAAATTTCTTCAATTCTTGCACTTATTATCTGGATAAGTAAACTATAATCTACCTCCACCACATTATCATAGTTTGCATTTATTTTTATTTTAAAATCTTCACCGGAAGCTTCATTGGGAACTATAACTCTACCATATTTAATTTTTAATTTTTCAGCTTCAGATAAAGGCAATTTTAAACATAATGAAATATCATTAGCTATAGCATTTCCACCTATTGGCAGCATATCCTTATAAATTAGCCTGTTACCGTTAAATACAGTAATATTTGTGGTTTCTCCTCCTATATCTAAAAGAAGAGCACCTATTTTCATTTCTTCATTATTTAATACCGCCATTGCATTAGCTAAGGGCTGAAACACCATGCCACTTGCATTAATTCCTGCCTTTTTTATGCTCTTAAATATATTGCTTATTACTGTGGATTGACATAAAATTATTTGAGCGTCAACTTCTAGCCTTAAACCACACATTCCTATAGGGTCTGTTATATTATCATAACCATCTACGATAAACTGTTCTGGTATTACCCCTATAATTTCTTTATCGGATGGTATTGCAATAATTTTAGCTGCTTTTAACACTCTTTCTACATCATTTTTCTTAATTTCTCTATCTTCAGACGATACCGCCACAACTCCTCTATTCAGAGTAAGTTCACAAATTTCTGCTGGAATTGATATATACGCTTCTGTAATTTTAGAGTCAATCATTCTTTCTAGCTGTTCAATACAATTTTTGATTCCCACAGCTGTGCTATCTATATCAACTACTATACCTCTTTTTACTCCATTACAAGGAACTGAGGTAATTCCAGTTATTTGAATTTTACCATGCTTGTCTAATTTGCCTGCTGCGGCACATACTTTTGAAGATCCTATATCAATTCCTACTACATATTCATTCATCAGCACTTTCCCTCCCTAAGAGAAGCATTACAATTTATATATTCAACAAAAAATTATTTTTTCCTCTAAACTATTAAAAGTTTTTAAATATTTTTTTGAATTTAATTGAATACTCCTAATATATTCCATACATGAAAAAAAGAAAGATTAAAAATCCTTCTTTTTACTATAATCAATTAGCTTTCTCAAGCTCAGTTATATCCACATTTCTTGTATGCCTAGTATGGCTCCATTCCTTATCATTCCTATGTATTATACCTTGAATTGATATAGGAAGCCATGTTATTGCATAAATGGGATAAATAACATAGTACCAAAAAATCTTTAAATCGAATTTCTTCTCTAAGATTAGTATAAATGGTGTATAAATAAATTGTAATATGGAAATTAATATGCCGGCAAAAGTTATCATATTAAAATTCATGGAATATATGGATATATATCTCTCCAGATTTACCACAATATCATGCGCCCCAATTACATAATTAAATGCACCAATAATCATAGAAAAGCCAAAGAGTATTATTATAATAGGCTGTACACTATATAAAGCACAATCTAGTGCTACGAAACTAAAATCCTTAATGGATTTTTTTAGAAGCTTAAAGAAATATCTATGAGCTACATCAGCAAACCCCTGCATCCATCTTCTCCTCTGGAACCAAGATTGCGTCAAAGTTAAAGGTTTCTCATCATAAATTATGGCATCGTGTGCCCATCCAACCTTATATCCATTTAAAACCAATTTACATGAAAACTCCAAATCTTCCGTTAGGCAGGTAGCTCCCCATCCAATGTCCTTTAGTACTTTAGTATCTATACAGAATCCCGTTCCACCAAGCTGATTAGACAATCCTAAATTATTTCTAGACAACTGAAACATTCTATTGGATGTCCAGAAGGATATGGAATAGCTTCCTGTAATCCAAGTATCCTCCGGATTTTTACTATCCAAATAGCCTTGAACTACTTTATATCCATCACACATTTTTTTATTCATTTCTTTCAAGAAATTCTTATGCACTAAATTATCCGCATCAAATACAGCAACAGCATCATATTTTTTGTCCATATTAAATATATTATTAAACATCCACTCTAAAGCATAGCCTTTTCCTCTTTTATCTTTATTAAATCTCTTAAAGACTATTGCACCCCTTGACTCTGCATTTAAAGCAGTTTTATCTGTACAATTATCTGCAATTACATAGACGTCATACAATTCCTTAGGGTAGTCTAAATTATTTAAACTATCAACTACATTGCCAATTACAATTTCTTCATTATGAGCTGCTACTATCAACGCAAAACTTTTTTTGGGCTTTACATCTCTTCTATCCTTTTTTCTCCATATGCCAAAAAATGAAATACATAAGTAATACATTGAAATAATAAATACTGTAATGGTTAAAATACGGGAAATCGCATGTATTATACCGCTAATTACTTCCACTTTAACTCCCCCCCTAATTCACAGTTATTTTAGCATAAATAATGCATAATTACTATAGAATTAAAATAAATTTTTAATTATTTCACATTTGGTAACTAGAAGGACTAACTTTAAGCTTTATATAGCAAAAGTGAAGTATATAAATATATTTATTTATATATTCATACATAAAGCTTTAATTATGCATTATTTTAGACATTATGACCTTTGTATTTATTTCCATTCCATGTTATAATAATAAAAAATAGTTGTTAAAGTTATAAACAGCTAGAAAAGGGGGTAGAGCCTAATGAGGCGCTACGAACTGATCTATTATCTAGACGTAAGAAGGCTTCATAAAAAAGATGAATCCTTCTGGTAAATCCTTTACTTTTAATTTGAAAATAAATAAAAGGAGGATTTATTATGGAATCCAAAGGTAAGAAAAATACTCTACCTATGCGTTCTAGTACAAAGTCAGATAATGAAAAAAAAGATGTACAGATAAGTATGGCATTGGTATCCGATCAGTTTTGCATTAAAATGTTTGATTATATGGTATTCTAATAAAAAGGGATCTTAAGATCCCTTTTTATTTTACAATGAAATTATTTTAGATAGCATCTCTCTATCCACTGAATAATTCATGGCATCTTCATAGGAAATCAATCCCTTTTTCTCCATTTCTGCTAGACACATATCCATAGTTCTCATACCATATTTTAACCCAGTCTGCATGGAAGATTCTATTTGATAAGTCTTACCTTCCCTAATCATATTCTGAATAGCGGAAGTGGATATCATTACCTCAAGAGCAGCAATTCTCCCATTACCATCTATCTTAGGAACTAATTGCTGAGATATAACTCCTTTTAGTACTGCTGCTAATTGAACCTTAACTTGCTGTTGTTGATAAGGTGGAAATACATCTATAATTCTATCCACAGTCTTAGCAGCTCCGATAGTATGTAATGTAGAAAACACTAAATGCCCTGTTTCTGCTGCAGTTAAAGCTACAGAGATGGTTTCTAAATCTCTAATTTCTCCAACTAGTATAACATCTGGATCCTCTCTTAGAACAGATTTAAGAGCACTAGCATAACTTTTTGTATCTTTTCCTATTTCCCTTTGATTTATTATAGATTTATTATGTTTGTGCAAATATTCTATAGGATCTTCTAATGTTACTATATGAGCAGATCTTGTGATATTTATTTCGTTTATCATAGCTGCAAGAGTTGTACTTTTACCACTGCCAGTTGGTCCTGTAACCAAAACTAATCCTCTTTGTTTTGTAGTTAATTCCTTTATTACTGCAGGGAAATTTAAATCATTTAAAGTTGGGACTTTTAATCCCACTACCCTAATTGCAGCTGCATCACTTCCCCTTTGCTTAAATGCATTTACTCTAAATCTACCAAGACCTGCCACAGAAAATGATGTATCTAATTCTCCTCTAGAAGAATATTTATCATATAAATCGTTTAAAATTCCCCTTACATATTTTTCTGTATCTAAAGGAGTTAATTTTTCTCCACCTATATGAGTTAGTTGTCCATTAACTCTTATGGTAGGTGGCACACCTACAGTAAGATGTAGATCTGATGCTTTTTCTTTTACGGTAGTCTCTAATAATGTATTTAATGCTATCAATCTTTTTTCCCCTCTCTTATATGTAAAGTTTTCAAATTTCAATTTGCTCATAAGCTTGAAGCTGAAGCATTAGATCTTATTTATATTTATAGCTTCTAAGGCTTCAGCCTGTGCTATGAGTTTGGATTTCTTTGGTAAATAGTTTCATAAAAACTACTATAATTATTATTCGTAAACTTTTTGTAAAATTTAATAGTTTCCATTTTATTTTACAGTAAAATTCTTATAATATCAAAGTATAATCTCAAACCCTCCCATTCATTTCTCTATAAAGCTTTTTTAAAGCTCTCTTTTCTATTCTAGACACATAGGATCTAGATATTCCAAGTAAAGCAGCTATTTCCCTCTGTGTTTTTGGTTTACCATCAATAAGACCATATCTCATTTCAATAACAGATCTTTCCCTATCTTGAAGACAGGTGCAGATTTTATTATATAATTTTTTTATCTGTATTTTATTCTCCACCATTTCTATTATGGAATCTTCTTCACTGCTCAGCACATCCATTAAAGAGATTTCATTTCCTTCCTTATCTACACCAATTGGATCCTGAAGGTACACCTCTCCCTTTGTTTTTTTATTGTTTCTAATGAGCATTAATATTTCATTTTCTATACATTTTGCAGCATAAGTAGCAAGTCTCGTACCTTTATCACTATTAAAGGAATCTATAGCCTTAATCAAACCTACTGTACCAATTGATATCAAATCGTCTACATCTTTTCCTGGATAGGAATATTTTTTTACTATATGAGCTACTAGTCTTAAATTTCTTTCAACTAAAACACTTTTTGCTAGGATATCCCCTTCTTTTAATTTTTTTAAATAATATTGCTCTTCTTTTTCATCTAGTGGTTGAGGGAAAGAATTATTGCCTGAAACGTAAGCTGTCAAGAAAATACTATCACCAATTATATTCAATAAACAATTTACTAGAAACACTTTTGTTCCTCCAAATAGTGCTTATTTATATAATATGATTTTTGTTTTATAAAAGTGCATGTACATATGAATATTATTTATTTTTTATAACTTTTTCTGCTATATCCTTAAATATAGGTGCTGCAGTGCTTCCTCCACTTTCAGAGTTTTTATCTATGTCCTTTACAAATACCACCATAGAATAATATTTATCATTATGCTTAAAATATCCTGTAAACCAGCCATCAGAATATTCCCTTTTTTCATTTTTATTTTCCTTATTCTTTACAATTTCAATACGCTCTGTGGAACCAGTTTTTCCACCCACCTCTGCTCCTTGGATCTTGGCAGCTCTTCCAGTACCATTATTCACTACCCTTTTCATGATTTCCTTTACTTCATTAGCTGTAGAGTTAGATAATACTTCATGCTGTTCCCTATTGATTTTTTCTATCTCTTTATTATTAATATCTATATATCCATCAATAATATTAGGTTTTACATATGTTCCCTTATTCACTACGGTATTTACTATACTTATAGCCTCTATAGGGGTTATTCTCATATTTTGCCCTATGGAAGTTATAGCTAAACTTCCATCCTGTAGCTTAGGATCTTTTATCTCTAAAGCACCCTTTTGTTCTCTGTCCAATCCTAGTACCTTTTCAAAAAGCCCCTGTTTCTCGCTTAATTCATTTATTTTTTCAGCTCCTACCTTTATTCCTAGTTGTGAATACACATCATTACAGGAAACTGTAAAAGCCTCTTCCACAGTCAATTCACCATGTCCTCTAACTTCTTTATTCTTTGTGTTTTCATAATTCCCTTTGCAAATAAAATTGTCCTGTAGTGATATATTGTTATTCTCTAAAACTCCTTCTAGAACAATGGTCTTAAATATCGAGCCTGGAAAAAAGCCGTTAAGTGTTTCCGCCCCTATATTTACATTGGGCAAAGTGTCATCCTTTTGCACCATTGCTTTTATTTTTCCTGTATTGCTTTCCATTAATATTACACCAATTTGCTCATATTTATTGTATTTACTATTTAGTATTGCTTTTATCTCCTCTTGCAAATCCTTGTCTAAGGTAAGCCTTACATTTTTATTGTTATCTAAAATACTTTTTTTGCCTTCCTTTATGTTTCCATCCATATCTATATTAAATTCTATCTGGGGTATCCTATTTTGTTTCACATTATTATATATGCTCATCTCTAATGAATCCTTATGTTTAAAATTATTATCATTAGAATTCTTAGGATTAGTAATAATATTTTCTATTTTCCAAGCCTCACTTCTATCTACCTGTGAATATGCAAAAATGTAAAATCCTCTTATCCCTTTTATTTCTTTTAACTTTTCATAGGTAGTTTCATCTATATCAAAATATAGCTTCTGACTACTATTTAAATACTTGGTATCTGTAAGATCATAGTCACTATCGTAACTTTTTAATGTATATAATAATTTTAAAAACTCTTCATAATCCGTGTCCATATTATTTTTAATAAATACATTGGGTATTATTACTGCCTTATATTTTTTATTATATTTCAATAGATCCTTTCCATTGCAATCCAATAACTTGTAATTTAATTCCTCTATATTTTCTTTATACATATATTGTGAATCAGCTATAACACTTAGTTCATCGGCTTTTTTATACTGCAGATTTATAACTTTACTATATAATATAGAAAAGCTTATTATAAAAACTAGAAAAATAATACAACATCTTTTTTTATACATAAAAAAACACCCCACTTTTAACTTTAATTTTAGCCAAAATGAGGTATTTTATTCCTATTCTTCTGTGTCTTGAAGCATCTGCCTAATGTTACCTACTATTAAGTCGATGGCAACTTTATTCTGACCACCCTCTGGTATTATTATATCAGCATATCTTTTACTAGGCTCAATAAATTGCATATGCATAGGTCTTACTACATTTAAATACTGATTAATAACTGACTCTACTGATCTTCCTCTTTCTTTCATATCTCTAACTAGCCTTCTTATTATTCTTACATCTGCATCTGTATCCACATAAATTTTTATATCTAATAAATCCCTTATGCCCTTTTCTTGTAAAATCAGGATTCCTTCTACAATAATTATATCCCTAGGTTGTACCTTTATTTTTTCATCTTTTCTATTATGCTTTTCAAAATCATAAATAGGCTTTTCAATTTGTTTCCCCTGCAATAACATTTTTAAATGTTCTACCAATAATGGAGTATCAAAAGCATCAGGATGATCATAGTTAGTTTTAATTCTTTCCTCAAAAGATAGATGACTTTGGTCTTTATAATATGAGTCTTGTTCTATCATAGCTATACAATCTTCATTAAATTTTTTACAGATTTCCTTTGCAACGGTACTTTTCCCGGAACCTGTGCCGCCTGTTATTCCTATAAGAATTGGACGCTTCATAATACTTTGCTTCTCCCCCTTAAAAAATAACTTATTTTCCTTTGCTTTTAATTAACATATCATTTTCCTTAAGCTCAATGTCTACTGTTGCTTTATACAACATTTGAGCCACAGGAGTGGACTCTATGCTATTTCCTGTATCATCTTTAATATTTTGTAGTTTAATTTCAAAATTATCTGCTTTTGGTCTTAGTACTTCTACAGTGTCACCATTAAATATTTTATTTCTTTGCTCTATAACTGCTTCTTTTAAATTTTCATCATAGCTTCTTACTATACCTACTATATCATAATCTCTAATATATGATGAATTTTCATATATTTGGCTGTGTTTATCTCCAAAATAAAATCCAGTATAATAATCTCTGTGACTTGTTTTTAATAAATTATCCATCCACTGCTTTTTAAATACATATGCTTCAGCATTGTCAAAGTAACTATCTAAGGCTTCTCTATAGGATTTTACCACTGCTGCTACATAGTATGCACTTTTCATTCTTCCTTCAATTTTAAAAGAATTTATTCCTGCTTCAACTAATTCAGGTATGTGTTCTATCATGCACAAATCCTTTGAGTTAAGTATATAGGTTCCCTTCTCATCTTCCTGTACTTGGAAATATTGATTAGGTCTTTTTTCTTCCATTAAATAATATTTATATCTGCAAGGTTGAGCACATTCTCCTCTATTAGAATCTCTTCCTGTCATATAGTTTGATAAAAGACATCTTCCAGAATAGGACATGCACATTGAACCATGAACGAAAGCCTCAATGTCACAATCCTCTGGTAATTTACTCCTTATTTCTTTTATTTCATCTAAAGACATTTCTCTCGCTAAAACTATTCTTTTTACCCCTGCCTTATACCAAAATATTGCTGACTTCCAGTTTACATTATTGGCCTGAGTACTTAAATGTAGTTCTAAATCTGGCACTATCTCCCTTGCAGTCATTATTATGCCCGGATCAGATACTATAATAGCATCTACATTTAAATTATATAATTTAACCAAATATTCTTCTAAGCCATTCAAATCTTCATTATGAGGAAATACATTTAATGTTACATAAACTTTTTTCCCTCTTTCATGAGCAAACTGAATACCTTCTTTTAACTCTTCATCAGTAAAGTTATCAGCAAAAGCTCTTAAATTTAATTTGCCGCCTCCAAGATATACCGCATCTGCCCCAAAATTTATAGCAGTTTTTAACTTTTCTAAATTTCCCGCTGGTGCTAATATTTCAGGTTTATTCATTCTTATTCCTCCTTGTAATAACTGCAATTCCATCTCCCATTGGAATTACTGAGGTAATAAACTCCTCCACAGACACCATTTCTAAAAACTTTCTCATTCTTTTTACAATGGTTATCTTCCTTCTTTTAACTAGTTCATTTGAAGCTATCATTCCTCTAAAAAGAACATTATCAGCTATAATAACTCCATCTTCACTTAACAATCTTAAACAATGGGGAAGAAAATGATTATAATGTGCCTTCCCTGCATCCATAAATATTAAATCAAATTGCCCTTCTAGATTTTCTAATACTTCTAGGCAATCCCCTTGTACTATTTTTATGTTATCAGAAAATCCATACTTACTTATATTCTCTTCTGCCAAATTGATCATATTCTGATCTTTTTCCACAGTTACTATTTCACAATTTTTATTGCAAGCCATCTCCATTAAAATAGCTGAATACCCTATAGCTGTACCTAACTCTAATATTTTCTTCGGCTTTTTTATATTTATCATCAGCTCTAAAAATCTTCCAACTTCCTTATGGATTATTGGGACATGATTTTCATAGGCATACTCTTCTAATTCTGTAAGTATTGGGTTACTTTCCTTTATAAGGCCTCTAATATATTCCTCCATATAATCATAAGTAATACCGCTCATTATAACCTCCTAGTAAAAAAAATTAATCTCCCTGAGTAGCCTTTTTTACCTTTAAAAATTCACTATAATTATTAGTAAAAAAGTGGGTTCCATCATTATAAGATACAAAATAAAGATAATTTGTTTTATCTGGATTTATAGCTGCTTCAATAGAGGACATACCTGGACTGCATATTGGTCCTGGAGGTAATCCCTTAATAATATATGTATTATAGGGAGATTGGGTTTTTAAATCATTATAGTATAATTTATCCTTGTGTTTTCCTAAAGCATATAATACTGTAGCGCAGGATTCCATTTTCATTCCTTTTTTCATTCTATTATAAAATACTGAGGATACTTTTCCCCTTTCCCCATTTCTTTCAGCTTCTCTTTCTACCATTGAAGCTACTGTTATTATTGTGTCAATTTTGCTCTCATCTATGCTATATTTATTTCTTAATTCATTAATAGATCTATTAAATCTATTAAGCATAATGCCAATAATATCCTTTCCCTTCATTCCTTTGGATAATTCATAGGTATCAGGAAATAAATATCCTTCTAAATTATATTTTCTATATTCAGTATTCTTTACATAATGAGGAAGAGGATATTCCTTGCAGCTTTGCAAGAACTCCTCTTTTTTTATAATATTCTTTTCCTCCAATAGGGCAGCAATTTTTTCTATATCATATCCCTCTGGAATAGTAACCCTTACCAGATTCTTATTATAAATCCCCTTATTTAAATCTGATATAAGTTCTTTTAAAGTTATATCAGATTTAATTTCATAATCCCCTGGCTTTATATTGGTATCTAAATTATTTCTTTTTATATAAGCTTTTATTAAGCTTAGATTTTTTATTTCATTCTTTTCTTTTATAGAATTTAATACCTTATATAAACTATCACCATTATTGACTATAAATTCTACTTCTTCTCCTTTAGCTTTAAAAGGATGATTTACCACAGCTCTATAATATAAATAGCCACAAATTAATACACTTAGTGTAATTAAAATTAAAGAACCAATAAATATCTTTTTCCCCTTATTCATAGCCCCTCCGGAAATATTAACAATTTACTTTCTTCTATTTGTTTTTTTTCTTAAGTCTGTGTCTAATATTTTCTTTCTCATTCTGATATTTTTAGGGGTAACTTCTACTAGTTCATCTGATGCTATAAATTCAAGACACTGCTCTAATGACATAGGATTTATTGGAGTTAATTTCAACGCTTCGTCTGCTCCTGAAGATCTTGTATTGGTTAAATGTTTTTTCTTACAAACATTAACTTCTATATCGTCTGCTCTTGAACATTCACCTACTATCATTCCTTCATAAACATCAGTACCTGCCCCAATAAATAAAATACCTCTTTCTTGAGCATTGAATAATCCATAAGTTATAGATATACCAGATTCATATACTACTAATGAACCTCTGCTTCTTTCTGGAATATCTCCCTTATAATCTTCATAGCCTTCAAAAATGTGATTCATTATACCATTTCCTTTGGTATCAGTCATAAATTCATTTCTAAATCCTATTAAGCCTCTTGCAGGTATATTAAATTCTAACCTAGTATAACCATTTACCGCTGAAGTCATATTAACCATTTCCGCTCTTCTTGGTCCTAGTTTTTCCATAACAACGCCCATAAATTCTTCTGGAACGTCTATAGTTAAATACTCAATTGGCTCTAACTTTTTACCATTTTCTTCTTTATATATTACTGTTGGCTTTGATACCTGGAATTCATAACCTTCTCTTCTCATTGTTTCAATTAAGATGGATAGGTGTAATTCTCCTCTTCCACTTACTTTAAAACAATCTGGAGAATCTGTTTCTTCAACTCTTAAGCTTACATTAGTTTCTAATTCCTTCATAAGTCTATCTCTTAAATGTCTTGATGTTACGAATTCTCCCTCTTTTCCTGCAAAGGGTGAATTGTTAACCATAAAATTCATGCTTAAAGTTGGTTCATCTATTTCTACGAAAGGCAATGCTTCTGGTGAGCTTGCATCTGCTAAAGTTTCACCTATATTAATATCGGGTATTCCTGCAACGGCAACAATATCACCTAGCTTAGCCTCTTCAGTCTCTTCTCTTTTTAGTCCATTAAAAACAAAAATACTGCTTACTTTAACGTTCTCTACTTTATCGCCTTTTCTCACAAGAGCTAACTGTTGATTTCTTTTTATTGATCCTCTGCTGATTTTTCCTATGGCTATTCTTCCTACATATTCATTTGAATCAATTGTTGTAATTAACATCTGAAGAGGCTGATCAATATATCCTTCTGGTGCTTTTACATTTTTAATTATAAGATCAAATAGAGGATCCATATTACTGCTTTCTTCATCTAATTCTTTCATTGCAATGCCTTTTTTAGCTGAACAATAAGCCACTGGGAAATCTAGTTGCTCATCAGAAGCACCTAATTCTACAAATAGATCAAATACTTCATCTAAAACTTCAGTAGGTCTAGCATCAGGTTTATCTATCTTATTTATAACTACTATAGGTCTTAAATCAAGCTCTAAAGCTTTCTTTAAAACGAATTTTGTCTGTGGCATGGGTCCTTCATAAGAGTCAACTACAAGTAAAACACTATCAACCATTTTTAATACACGTTCTACTTCTCCACCGAAATCAGCATGGCCTGGTGTATCAACAATATTGATTTTTATACCATTATGCATAACAGAAGTATTTTTTGAAAGAATAGTAATACCTCTTTCTCTTTCAAGGTCATTTGAGTCCATTACTCTTTCCTGTACCTTTTCATTTTCTCTAAAAATATGGCTCTGTCTAAGCATTGCATCAACTAGTGTAGTCTTACCGTGATCAACGTGCGCTATTATTGCTATATTTCTTATATCATTTCTTGTAAATAAATCCATTTTATTTCCCCCAATAAATTTTTAATTTTTTCTCAAAAAAATTGGATACATATGTGTATCCAATTTAAGCTATATTATTTATTCTAATGTTTCTATCGTAAAAAGTCAACTTATGTAATATTATTTCCCTATTCCAAAAGTTAAATCAACGTCTACAGCTTTATTCAATACTTTCATAACATTTTTTATTTATTTCAATTAGATTTCCATAATAATTGGAAGTATCATTGGTTTTCTCTTTGTCCTTTCATATAAGAATATTCTTAAAGAATCTTTTATATTTGACTTTATAGTGGCCCATTCTGTTATATGCTTTTCTTCACATTCTTTTAATACATCTTTTACTATATTTTTTGCCTCTTCCATTAAATCTTCAGATTCTCTAACATATACGAATCCTCTTGAAATTATATCAGGACCAGCTATAACCATACCTGATTCCTTTTCAATGGTTACAACTACTGTTAGAATACCATCTTGAGAAAGATGCTTTCTATCCCTCAAAACGATGTTACCAACATCTCCTACTCCTAAACCATCTACAAACACTTGACCAGAAGTAACTACTCCATTTTTCCTTATGAATTGCCTATTTACTTCTATTACATCTCCAATATCAGCAAGTATAATATTGTTAGGTGGCATTCCAAGCTTTATAGCTAGGTCTGCATGCTGTTTTAAATGTCTATATTCTCCGTGAACAGGCATAAAGAATTTAGGTTTCACTAGAGTATGCATCAATTTTAGTTCTTCCTGGCAAGCGTGCCCAGATACATGAACATCTGCTAAAGATTCATATATTACCTCGGCTCCCTTTTTGAATAATTGATTTATAACCCTTGACACCAATTTTTCATTTCCTGGGATTGGTGTAGCTGATATTATAACCATATCTCCCGGTACAATCTTCACCTTTTTATGCTCTGAAGCAGCCATTCTAGATAAGGCTGACATAGGTTCCCCCTGGCTTCCTGTAGTTATTATAACTATTTTATCATCAGGGTACTTATTGATTGAGTCAATATCAATGAAAACTCCATCAGCTGCATTGATATAACCTAGTTCTTTTGCCACTTCCACAATGTTTTCCATGCTTCTTCCGGAAAAGGCTACTTTTCTTCCATACTTTTCTGCAGCGCTTATAACCTGCTGAATTCTATGTACGTGTGAAGCAAAAGTTGCTACAATTATTCTGCCTTTTGCTTTTGAGAAAATATCCTGAAAAGTTTCCCCTACAGTGCTTTCTGACATAGTATATCCAGGTCTTTCTACATTAGTGCTATCTGCAAGCATAAGTATTACACCTTTTCTACCAAGCTCCGCAAATCTAGTTAAATCCGCCACACACCCATCTATTGGTGTATAATCAATTTTAAAATCACCAGTATGGAGCACTATTCCAAGTGGTGTATGTATAGCGATAGCAACTGAATCTGCTATGCTATGGCTTGTTCTTATAAATTCTACAGATGAATTTTCAAGCTTTATAACATCCTTTGCTTTTACACATATTAATTTAACTGAATCCAGTAAATTATGCTCTTTTAACTTAGTTTCTAGAATACCTAATGTAAGTTTTGTACCATACACTGGAACATTCAACTCTTTTAACACATATGGAAGTGCACCTATATGATCCTCGTGTCCATGTGTTAAAAATATTCCTTTTACCTTTTCTTTATTTTTTACTAAATAACTTATATCTGGTATAACTAAATCTATACCAAGCATTTCTTCGTCAGGAAATTTTAATCCGCAATCAATAACAATAATATCGTTTTTATACTCTATAACTGTTAAGTTTTTGCCTATTTCATTTACTCCGCCTAATGGAATAACTTTTATTTTATCTCTTTCCCTTCTCATTTTCTCCCCTCCTTTTTTATTCTTTTACTTTAGGTAATCTATTATTTTAACTCATTAGAGCATTCACTGCATAATCCATAGAATTTCACACTATGATTCTTAATTTTAAAATTATATTTTGATTCTATATTGTGTTCTAGCTCCCCTAAAAGATCACCTTCCACCTCAATTACCTTTCCACACTTGGTACATATAAGGTGATGGTGTTGATGATTTTCATATTCATGAACTAATTCATATCTACCGCATCCATCATTTAAATCTAGCTTTGTTACTATACCCATTTCTTCAAGTAAAAGAACTGTTCTATAAACCGTAGCTAAACCTATTTCAGGGCATTCCTTTTTTACAAGGTTATATAGTTCTTCAGTAGTTAAATGGCTTCCTTCATTTTTTATAATCATATCTACAATGGCTCTTCTCTGAGGAGTAAGTTTATATCCCTTTTCTTTTAAAGAATTTTTCAATTTTTCTACTTCTTCATAAGAAAACTTTCCCATATAGATACCTCTTTTCATATATTAATATAAATTATTATACTTAATTATAGCTTTAATATTAAAATACTGTCAATTGATAATCATTTAAAAAATAAAAATAATAAAAGCTATGTATGGGTAACATAGCTTTTATTATGCATTAGTTTAATTCATTATCTTCTTCAGCAAATAAAGTTTCATATGCTTCCGCAACAATGTCAAACTCATTTTCGTCATCCACAGTAACCATTATATCATTTCCGTCTTCATCTTTATCTATTCTTAAAGCTATGGCTTCATCAGTGTCTTCATCTTTTGGCACTACAATTACATATTCTTTATCCTCAATATCTAACTTAGTGACTACTTCAAATTCTATTTCATTTCCTTCCTCATCAGTTAATGCAATGGATATAACATCATTTTCCATACTTTCTACCTCCAAAATTTATTAATAAATACTATCTAAGTAGCCTTGAAGTATGTAAGTAGCTGCAATTTTATCTACTATCTTTTTTCTTTTAGAACGAGACAAATCCGCTTCCAACATTGCCCTTTGGGCAGCTACAGTAGTAAGTCTTTCATCCCACATAATTATTTCTAATGAAATTTTAGTTTTTAATACATCACAAAATCCTAATACCTTTTCACTTTGTGGACCTAAAGTACCATTCATGTTTTTAGGTAGTCCAGATACTATCTTTTCCACATCATATTGAGCACATATTTTTTCTAACTCTTCTATATCCTTATCTATACCTTTTCTTCTTATGGTGGTTATTCCTTGGGCCGTTAAACCTAAAGGATCGCTAATCGCAACTCCTATGGTCCTATCTCCTACGTCAAGTCCCAATATTCTCATATTATTCTCCTTCTAGTATGCTCACTTTTTCAGAGCACAGATAAAAAAACCTTTCCGCTAAGTAGAGAAAGGCTTTCCTTATTATTTCTTATTTACTCTTCTCTCCCACAGGGGCACTCTTATTTTAACCCTAAATAATTTTTTAATACTTCTTCTAATATTTCATCTCTTTCAAGTTTTCTAACTAAGGCTCTAGCTCCATTGAAATTTGTAATATATGTTGGATCCCCTGATATTAAATACCCTACCATTTGATTAACAGGGTTATAACCTTTTTCTTTTAATGAATCATATACTTGGGTAAGAATTTCTTTGGTTAGATCCTTTTTATTCTTTACCACATCAAATTGTATAGTATTATCGTTCCCCACTCTTTCTTCACCCCACAGTTCTAAATATTATTTATAGTGAATAGTTAAGAGTTAAGAGTTAAAAGAGAAAATCTTCGCTCTTCACTGTTAATTTCATTAGTTATCAATTCATTTACCTATATTATAAAACATATTTCACAAATTGTATACTATTTCGATAACTTTTCCAAGATCTCTTCTACTTTATCTATTGCTTCATCTATCTTTTCAGGAAGCTTTCCTCCAGCTTGAGCCATATCCGGTCTGCCACCACCGCCGCCTCCAGCTATGGAAGCTATTTCTTTTATAATCTTTCCACAATGAGCTCCTTTAGCAACTGCTCCCTTTGAAGCCATAGCAATAAATTGAACTTTTCCTTCAATAACACTTCCTAATACTACCACACCTTCAACCATTTTGTCACGAAGTTTATCTCCCAATTCTCTTAAAGTATTGCCATCTACATCCTTTAATACTCCAGTAATTAATTTTATACCATTTACTTCTTTTATATTACTTAATAGTTCATTCTCTGCTCCACTGGCTAGTTTACTCTTAAGTTCATTGATTTCTTTTTCCTTATTCTTAAGCTCAGCTAAGTTAGAATTTATCCTGTTTACTATATCATTTTCTCCACATTTTAATGTATCGCCTATGGATTTTAAAGTATTTTCTTTTTCTTCTATGAAGTTTATAGCATTTATTCCTGTAACAGCTTCAATTCTTCTTATTCCAGCAGCTACCCCTGATTCAGAAACGATTTTAAATAATCCAATCTCTCCTGAATTGCTAACGTGAATTCCACCACAGAGTTCTTTACTAAATTCTCCTATGGAAACCACTCTTACATCTTCTTTATATTTATCATCAAACAATGCCACAGCACCACTTGCCTTGGCTTCTTCAATATTCATAACCTTAGTATTTACAGGATGTACTTTCATTATGTTTAAATTGACCAATCTTTCTACAGCCTTTATTTCTTCTTTAGTAAGTCCTGCAAAATGATTAAAATCGAATCTTAATTTTTCCCCATCAACATAGGAACCAGACTGTTGCACATGATCTCCTAATACCTCTTTTAATGCTTTATGAAGCATATGAGTAGCTGTATGATTTTTTCTTATGTTGTTTCTTCTTTCCTCATTTACTTTTAAAGTTACAGTGCTGTGTTTTCTAATTTCTCCTTCAGTGACCTTAACAAAGTGAAGTATCTTTCCACCTACATTTCTTTTACAATCCATTACTTCAGCTTTGCCACTTTCACAGATTATTATACCTGTATCTCCAATCTGTCCTCCCATTTCAGCGTAGAAAGGAGTTTTTTCTACTAATATTACTCCCTCTTCTCCTGTAGTTAATGAATCAGCAAATTCTTCTCCATTTACTATTAGGGAAATATTTGATTCAATTTCTAAATTATCATAGCCAACAAATTCTGTTTCTATTTCCTTAGGTAATTTATTTATTAAAGTGTCTTCAGCTCCCATGTAGTTTGATTCTCCTCTGGCAGCTCTAGCTCTTTGTCTTTGTTCATTCATTTCTTTATTAAAGCCTTCTGTATCTGCTTTCATTCCCTTTTCTTCTAATATTTCTTCAGTTAACTCTAATGGAAATCCGTAAGTATCATATAACTTAAATGCTTTATCTCCAGAAAGAACTTTTCCACCTTTTTTATTAAGTCCTTCTATATATTCATTTAGAACCTGAATGCCACTATCTATAGTTTCAGCAAATCTTTCTTCTTCTATTTTAATAACCTTTTTAATGTATTCTTCCTTTTCTTTCAGCTCTGGGTATGCACCACAAGAATTTGATATTACTACATCACAAATATTGTATAGAAAATTATGATTTACTCCTAATAATCTTCCGTGTCTAGCAGCTCTTCTAAGTAATCTTCTTAGAACATATCCTCTTCCTTCATTGGAAGGCAATATACCATCTGAAATCATGAAGGTTACACTTCTTACATGGTCTGTTATAACTCTTAAGGATATATCAGTATTCTTATCCTTTCCGTAAACTGCACCTGATACTTTACATACTTCATCTAATATAGCTCTTATAGTATCTACTTCAAATATGCTGTTTGTTCCCTGCATAATTGTAGCTATTCTTTCAAGTCCCATTCCAGTATCTA
The DNA here is from genome assembly GCF_002995785.1 of Clostridium liquoris. Classification (GTDB taxonomy): domain Bacteria; phylum Bacillota; class Clostridia; order Clostridiales; family Clostridiaceae; genus Clostridium_AO; species Clostridium_AO liquoris. Next base: position 19,635 of record NZ_PVXO01000070.1, read on the forward strand.
TATTAGGATGTGCTAATCTATTGTAGTTTCCATTTTCATCTTTGTCAAATTGAGTAAATACAAGGTTCCAGAACTCAACTACTTTATCTTCATCTCCTGCTTTAACAAATTCTTCTGCAGTAGTTATCTTTCCTGCTCCTCTGTCAAAATGTATTTCAGAACATGGTCCACAAGGTCCTTGACCTATTTCCCAGAAGTTATCATCTTTTCCTAATCTAAATATTCTTGATGTATCTATATCTGTAGATTTAGTCCAAATATCAAAAGCTTCATCATCTTCTAAGTATATGGTTACATATAATTTATCCTTTGGAAGTTTCAATACTTCTGTTACGAATTCCCAAGCCCATGGAATAACTTCTTTTTTAAAATAATTTCCAAAGGAAAAGTTCCCTAACATTTCAAAAAATGTACCATGCCTTGAAGTCTTACCTACATTTTCTATATCACCAGTTCTTATACACTTTTGACAAGTAGTGATTCTATTCCTAGGTGGTATTTTAACTCCTGTAAAGTAAGGCTTTAGTGGAGCCATTCCTGCATTTATTAATAATAAACTGTTATCATTTTTAGGTACTAAAGGGAAGCTTTTTAATCTCAAATGTCCCTTGCTTTCAAAAAATTTTAAATATGCTTCTCTAATTTCATTTAAGCCCATTTTTTCCATAGTTATCTCCTCCGTTTATTTAGTTAATAGTTGAAAGTGGAGAATGGAGAGTTATAAAAGAAATCTTGCTAATCAAAATTCCAAATCATTTTCTTCAGCTTTCCCCTTAACATTGTAGAAATACTTTAAACAAATTTAATTTTAGCATCAAAAAAGAAGCCTTGCCTCTTAAATAAGGGACGAAAGCCTCTCCGCGGTACCACCCTAATTATATAAGTTATATAACTTATATCTCTCATATATAATAAAGGCTCCAAAACAGCTTCAATACCTATACTAAGAAGTTTTCACCAGCCACTTCCTCTCTTAATAGTAAAAATGTATCTACTCATTTTTTTCATAGCCAGAATATTCATGTTTGATAACGATTATAAATTAAAAAATATCATATGTCAACATCTAGCTTCATTTCTTCTCTAATATTAAAATATGTAATAATTGAAATCCTCATATATTACTTTAATTATTACCCCTATAGGAACTGCTAATACCATACCAAAAAATCCCCATAGTTTCCCTCCAATAACTAGAATCAATATTACCACTAAAGGATGCATACTTATATTGTCTCCTATAAACTTAGGTGATATTATGTTTCCCTCCACCTGTTGGATTAAATATAGCCATATAGCAGTCCATAATGCTATAGTAGGTGACTTTAAGAAAGCCACTATAACGCCTGGTAATGCGCCTAATAAAGGGCCAAAATATGGAATAATATTGAAAAATGCATTTAGAACAGATAATATCAAAGGAAAATCCACTTTTAACACTAGCAGTACTATAAAAGTGAGAATACCTACTATAATGGATAGTATCACCTGAGTAGCTAAATATCTTCCAAGTATTTTATCTATATCTCTAAATATTTTTCTTATTATATATCTGCTTTTCACAGGAAATAGTGTAAATAATCTGTTGCTTATATCCTTTGCATCTGCAAGAAAATAATAAACTATCATTGGCACTATGGCAAAGGATAATAAATTTTCTCCCAACTTTAAAACCCTTTCAAATGCATTATTAAAGGCATTATCAAAGGTAGTATTGATTCTGCCATAGATATTTTGCAAAAGATTATAAAAAAATTTATTGTTACTTAAAGGTTTTACTTTTTCATAAAATCCATTGATAAACATTTCAATATTATATATAGCATCGCTAATATTGGCACTTTCTCTAAATAAAATAGGTATTAAAAAAGTTATGCTTAAAACAAATATAAGAATAAGCATTAGTATAAGTAATACAGAGGAAAAGCGTCTATTCATTCCCATCTTTATCAATCTTTCATTTAAAGGTTTTAAAACATAAGCTACTATAAAGGATATAAATACCAAGTAAATCATATCCTTTACTATTTTTACTCTAAATATCAATAAGGATAAAAGGATAAAAACAATAAAATAAATTATATACCTTATGCTATCCTTGGATAATTTCTTCATTGTTTTTCTCCTTGTTTAATGCATTGCCAGGAGTATTTGAAAATATTAGTTTATCCTTATTCCCATGATAAAGTATGCATTCTCTTCCAATAATTATATCCTTTATTAAAAAAACTTTTTTCCCATAAAGGAAATTAGTAATATATCCAGTAGATACCACCACACCATTTATTAAAAAAGTTTTTTCATCAAATATTATATCTTCAATCATGCCTATTATATTTCCCTGTAAATCTATTATGTTCATGTATGCTATATCAGTAAAATGAAGAAATTTCCCCTTACTGCAGCTAGTCACTATCATACTATCATTATAGGAAAGTATGTTATTTTTCAAAATATAAACACATGGTTGGAATATCATATAAGATGTTATAGAAAAACCTAATACTGCTCCTATATTAAAATCTACTATAATATCCTTTATAAATCCTATACTTTTCCCCTTTATACTACTTACTTTCATAAAAAGAAAGTCTTTTTTTCTATACATCTTATCCACTCCAATTATCAGTGCATATAATAAACTCATCTTATATTTTTGCCTTTAATAAAAAAAATATGCCTAACAAATTAAAGAGTAAGAAAGTATTGCAATGCTAACTTTCTTACTCTTTTTTAATAAGAAATAATATAAATTATGCAAAATTATTCTGGATATATATTTACGAATTTTACAGAGTAAAGATCCCCCATTACTAGAAAATTTGCTTCTAAATCTTTTAAAACTAAATAGCTGATACCTACTTCAAGTAGAATTCCATCTCTATCTTGAACCGTATTTGTGCCAATTAAAAAGGTTACTTTAACTCTTTTGCCAATCTGTTGTTTTAAATAGTACTGAGTATACCCAGGCCCTAAGCTTATTGGGGAACCTGGTGCAATTTCAAAACTAGGGGGAGTAGGTGCTGGCTGCTGGGTTTGCTGGGGCTGTTGTTTTGGAGTACTAGGTATTGGCATTCTTGGAACATTAGGAATATCTCTATAATAGTAAGGACAATTATAATTTAAGTACCATTTTGGTGACATGAAAATCCTCCTATTTAAAATTATTACTTTTTAAACATGATTTTTAAAAAATTATGTTTGAGCATAAAGCTCTGTTGGATTGTAGAAACAATGGTTCAATATAGTTATTTGAAAGCTGCCAGTTCCGTTGTATGGAAAATTGTATGGACATGGAGCATATGGGTTAAAGTACCACAACGAATACCCTATTGGATATAATCTATTGCCCGCCAATGCCCAATCTGCTATATCATAGTGTATTTGATCTGGTGGATTGGACCAAATAGTTTGAGGATTAGGCGCACCGCCTATTACTCCTCTCATACAATCATACTGACCCTCTTGATAAAGCACTTTTCTAACATCGCCTTGACCTATTCTATGGTATTCACCATATGGAATTCGTACTCTATTCATTATAGAAGTAGCCACGGCCTTCATGCCAGTATCACCTTCACCGCCAGCTTCACATTTAATAACCCTTGCTAACAACTCCCTATCTGAATATGCCATATATAAAACTTCTTAAAATAATATTGCTTACAGTATTATTTTATTCAATATAGAGAAAAATGTGCTTGTTAATTTACAGATTCAATAATTCCTCCTCCAAGAAGTAAATTCTCTATATAGAACACTACAGATTGTCCTTTAGTTATAGCCCTTTGCTTTTCATCAAATATAACTCTTACCTTTCCATTCTCCAGTGGTTCAACAGTAGCTGAAGAAGTTTTTGCAGAATATCTTATCTTTGCTGTAATCTTCATACTGCTTTCCAGTTTATCAAAAGGAATAAAATTCACATCCTTTGCCACCAGTTCATTTTTAAATATTTCCTCTTCATTCCCTAGCACTACCTGATTTTTTGAAGGTATTATATCTGTAACAAAAACAGGCTTTCCTAATGCAATGCCTAATCCCTTTCTTTGACCTATAGTATAATGTATTATTCCCCTATGCCTGCCCAATATTTTCCCATTCCTATCTACAAAATTTCCTTCTAATATTTTCTTAGAACAGTTATTTATTATATATTTTCCATGATCATTATCTGGAATAAAGCAAATTTCTTCACTATCCTTTTTATTGTGTACACCTAATCCTATTTCCTTTGCTATTTCCCTTATTCTGTCCTTCGTATAGTCTCCGCAAGGCATAAGTACATGCTTTAATTGATGCTGCTTAATATTGTAAAGCATATAAGTCTGATCTTTTTTATTATCCTTTGCTTTATAAATTAAATATCTATCTCCGCTTTTTTTAATTCTGCAGTAATGACCTGTAGCTATATAATCCGCTCCTAATTCTATTGCCTTTTTTAATAGAGCATCAAATTTTATATATTTATTACATAAAACACAAGGGTTAGGAGTTCTGCCTTCAATATAATCATCGATAAAAGGAGTTACCACTTTTTCGTTAAATTCTTCAATTAAATCTACTTCATAAAAAGGTATGCCTAAGTCATCACATACTTTTTTAGCATTCTCTACTATTATTTCTGATTCACTTTTACTTCCATTACACTTATTTCCTGGGAAAACTTTCATAGTTATTCCTATAACATCATATCCCTGTTTCTTCAAAAGATAAGCTGCAACAGAGCTATCTACTCCTCCGCTCATTCCAACTGCTACTCTTTTTGCCATGTAATTCACCAATCCTCTTTTTAAAATAAGAAAGAATAAATTATAAATAATAAAAAAGGTAGGAATTCACCATAGGCGAATTCCTTTTTAATTTATTCTTTTTAATTTGTTCTTTGCTCTTTAAATATTATTTTCCATGAACCTCTTCATGAATATTTTCTGAGTGAGATTTCATCTCAAAAGGTTGAAGTCCTACGGATTCTCTGTAATTATTTATTGCCTTGTGTATTGCATCTTCAGCAAGTACTGAGCAGTGCATTTTTATTGGTGGAAGTCCATCCAATGCTTCTGCTACAGCCTTGTTAGTTAAATCCCATGCTTCATCTATACTTTTTCCTTTTATAAGCTCTGTAGCCATGCTTGAGGAAGCTATAGCTGACCCACAACCAAAAGTCTTGAATTTTACATCTTTTATTATATTATCTTCAACTTTTAAATATATTTTCATTATATCTCCACACTGTGGATTTCCTACTTCTCCTATACCATTTGCATCTGGAATTTCTCCAACATTTCTTGGATTTCTAAAATGATCCATTACCTTTTCACTATATATCATAATTATTTATCCCCTTTCTTAATGAAATCTTCCCATAATGGTGACATATTTCTTAGTCTTTCTACAATTTTTGGCAATACATCCAACATGTAATCTACATCTTCTTCTGTACTTCCTGAACCTAATGATAATCTTAATGATCCATGTGCTAATTCATGTGGTAATCCCATAGCTAATAATACATGAGATGGATCTAATGAACCAGAAGCACAGGCACTACCTGTAGAAGCACATATCCCTTCAAAGTCTAAGGATAATAATAAAGATTCTCCCTCTAATCCTATAAAACTAAAATTTGCATTACCTGGGAGTCTTTTGTCTCCAGTTGGTCCATTAAGCTTAGTATGAGGTATTCTTTCCATAACACCACTTATCAATTTTTCTCTTAAACTTCTTAATCTAATAGCTTCTTCATCTAATTCAGAAACAGCTAACTCTATAGCCTTTCCTATACCTACTATTCCAGGTACATTTTCTGTAGTTGCCCTTTTACCTCTTTCCTGACCGCCGCCATGAATAAGATTTTCTATTCTTATTCCCTTTCTAATATATAGTGCTCCTACACCTTTAGGACCATAGAACTTATGACCTGCCATTGAAAGTAAATCTATGTTCATGTCCTTAACATCTATTGGCACATGACCTACTGCCTGAACTGCATCTGTGTGGAAAAGAATCTTTCTTTCCCTACAAATAGCTCCTATTTCTTTTATTGGCTGAATTGAACCTACTTCATTGTTAGCAAACATAACTGATACTAATATAGTTGTATCCTTTATAGCATTTTTTAAATCTTCTATATTTACTAAACCATATTCATCTACAGGCAAATAAGTAACTTCAAATCCATTTTTCTCTAAAAACTTACATGTATGAAGTACTGCATGATGTTCTATAGCTGTGGTAATTATATGATTTCCTTTATTTTTATTAGCAAAAGCTATGCCTTTAATTGCCCAGTTGTCTGATTCGGAACCACCTGCAGTAAAATATATTTCATCCTTTTCAGCATTTATAGCTTTGGCAACTCTGCCTCTAGCCTTATCAATAGCAACCCTTGGCTCCTCGGATATTGAATAAAATTTTGATGAAGGGTTAGCAAACTTATCTGTGAAATATGGTAACATCTCCTCTAATACCTCTGGCTTTGTAAATGTGGTTGCTGAATAATCCATGTAAACATACTTTTTATCCATTTAAACTTTCTCCTTTCGTGAAGTAGCTTTTAATTTATTATAATCTTTTACTAAATCCTGTAAAGTTGTTGATTTTGTTACTTGATCTATACTTTTCTTTATTCTAGTCCATAACAATCTAGTTGAACAGCAATCCATGCTGCTGCAATTTCCATCTAGTGTACAATCAGCTAAATCTATGGGTCCTTCTAACACATCCATTATTTCATCAATAGTTATATCTTTAGGTTCCCTAGTTAATATATAACCACCTTGGGCTCCTCTTATACTTTTTACTAACTCAGCTTTTCTTAGGGAAGAAAACAATTGTTCTAAATAGTATTCAGATACATGCTGCCTTTCCGATATTGATTTTATTGAAACGGGTGGGCCTCCATAGTTTATGGCTAAATCCGCCATAGCTCTAACCCCGTATCTTGCTTTTGTAGATAACTTCATTTCCTCACCTCTCTAGCCTTAATGAAAGTCTACTAATTCACTAAACTTTCAAATTTATAATATCAAATCAGAGTAAACTTGTCAACTATAAAATCAAAAAAATTTGGAAATATTTTTAGAACATAGATCTACAAGTGAAGAGTGAATAGTGAACAATAAATAAGAAATAAAAAAGAATAAATTAAGTAAAAACTAAAAGCTAAAAGGTAAAAGTTAAGAAAAACTTCATTAACTATTACTTCTTAGCTCTTACCTATTATCTCGAATGTATTTCATATATTGAAGTATTTTTTCTTCTATTTTATTTTCTCCAGGAACATAATAAACTGAATCCTTAATATTATTGGGTAAATATTGCTGTTTAACAAAATGATTCTTATAATTATGAGGATACTTATATCCAATACCCCTTCCTAGCTTTTCCGCTCCACTATAGTGTGAATCTTTGAGATTATTAGGTATCTCGCCAACATCTTTACTTTTTATATCTTGAAGTGCTTTATCTATAGCAACTATTGCAGAATTTGATTTAGGTGCTGTGGCTAAAACTATTACCGCTTGAGCAAGTGGTATTCTTCCCTCTGGTAATCCTAATTGCATTGCTGAATCAACACAACTCTTTACAATAGTAATAGCATTAGGATAAGCCATTCCTACATCTTCTGAAGCAATAACTAAAAGTCTTCTGCATATTGATGGTAAGTCTCCGGCCTCGATAAGCCTTGCTAAATAATGAATAGAAGCATTTACATCGCTGCCCCTTATAGATTTTTGAAAGGCACTTAATATATCATAATGGCTATCTCCAAATTTATCATAATTTAATATTTTAGTTTGAGTACATTCCTTTGCAGTTTCCTCATCTATATATATTATGCCTTCTTCATTGATCCTGGTTGAATATACTGAAAGTTCTACAGCATTTAATGCTTTTCTTAAATCTCCATTACTTACTTCCGCTATATATTCTATAGCCTCTTTAGTAAACTGAATTTTTTTATTTTCAAATTCTGTGTTCAAAATATTTATTGCCCTTTTTATCCCCCATATTATATCCTTTTTAGTTAAGGGTTTGAATTCAAATATAGTGGATCTGCTTAAAATAGCTTTATATATGTAATGATAAGGATTTTCCGTAGTACTAGCTATAAGTGTTATTTTACCATTCTCCATAAACTCTAAAAGAGATTGCTGCTGCTTTTTATTAAAATTTTGTATTTCGTCTAAATAAAGAAGCACACCGTTTATTCCCATGATTCCATCTAAATCTGATATTATGCCTTTTATATCACTTAAAGATGCATTAGTAGCGTTTAGTTTATAGAAAGTTTTATTAGACTTTTTAGCTATTATACTTGCTACCGTAGTTTTTCCTACACCTGGCGGACCATAAAATATCATATTTGTTATTTTCCCAGAATTTATGATTCTATTTAATATTTTATTTTCACCTAAAATATGTCTTTGACCAACTACCTGGTCTATTTCCATTGGTCTTATCCTATCAGCTAGTGGTTTTATATCCATAAAATCTTTCATAATCCTTTCTAAATAATTCTTTAAAATAATTCTTTACATATAAAAATTACTCCTTTAAAAAACTATCAATAGTTTTATCTATGATTCTTTCACTGGTATTTATTATTTTCTTACTCTGGTTTTTCACTGCATTTAATGTACCCTTAAATACTGCATTAGCTAAATTATTATTAAATGCATATTTAAATCTTTTTACTTTATTTTTATCTACTTTCCCTAAATAATATAAAATTTCATTTTTACTATTTAGAGAGGCTGCCTTTAAAGCCTCCCTTAAATATTTATTGGACATCATATTAAAGTTTTCTTTTTCTATTGGTTCCTTGGTATTTATAGCTAAAAGCTGAGCACTTCTTCCAATACAGACTAGATTTTTTTCATCTTTAATTCCACTTTTTATACCTAAATTAATGCTTTTAAACAGTGCTCTTTTATAAGTCCATTTATCTTTATCTAAAACTTCTTCTATATATTCTCCCCCAAATTCAGTCCCCAAATCAATTACTGTACCTATTGGATCTATAGGAGATTTAGCTATATTTAGTATAAAAAAAGCCTTTTTATAATAGCCAATACATTGAGCTAAAATTAGCCATGGATATGGGTCATTAGGATTATTTTGAACCATACTTTGGATCCTTTCAATATCAGAAGCACCTTCTACTATATCATCCACTAAAGATACAATAGGTACATTTTTAAACTCTTTTTTCATTCTACTGACAGCATTTAGGCCTTTATTTTCTTCTTTTCTTTTATTTTTTGATTCCTGTACCTGATTTTTTAGCTTTGATTTAGCTACTTGCCTTTTAATCTTCTCTTTGTTTTTAATTTTATCTATTTTATTTTCAATTGCATTTTTTTCACATTTTAACTCTGTAATATTACTGTTTTCTATATTCTGTATCTCTTTATCAATATTTTTAGCTTTGCTCTTTAAATAGCTTTCCTGTGCCTTTTCTTTTGCTTTACTTAAACCAATTGTACTTAAATTACCAACCTTTTTTATAAAACTCATAAGGAAACCTTTCCTTCTAAATTATTTTAAATAGCAATCTACTATTTCGCCATAGTAGAAAGTGTGATAATCTCCGTTTTTATAGCAACTCTCTTTTATCTCATCACATAATAAATCTGGATTCATTTTTTCTTTATACACAATTTTACATTCAAAATGCAAATCACAGTTACCTATAATAGGTGTTTCCACCTTTTTCCCATGTTCAAGCTGTAAATTACATTCCTTAAATTTATCTATATCCCTACCTGATTTTGTGCCGCATAATGTTAATTCTTTCTTCATATCTACATTAACAGGAATACTTACCGTAAACTCTGAAGAATTTTCTATAATATCAAAAGTATATCTTGACTCTCTAACCATTACAGCCAAAACTGGCTTTTTCCACTGATATCCTATGTTTGCCCATCCTATGGTCATAGTATTTACCCTTTTACCATCTTTTACAGTTAAAAAAGCTCCTTTACTCTTAATAACCTCAATAGCCTTTTCCATATGATTTAAAAATTCCATAATTCATTCCTCCTAATATTTTAAAGCAGTTGACAGAGGACAGTTGACAATTGACAGTTAAGGATACTTTTCTTTCGCTAACACTACAGAAAAGCTTAAATTATATTTTTAATGTTTTTATTATCACGGTAGATCTGTTTAAAATATAAAACTAATTAATTAAAATTTTTCGTAATGAAATGAAGAAAAATTATCCTTAACTGTCCTCTATCAATTGTCAATTGTCAACTATTCTTTATTATCTTCTATTTATTATTTTTACTCTAAAACAATTGGTTTTCTTTCTTTAAAGTATACAGCCTTCAGCCCACATTCCTCTGCAAATTCCTTTGCTATATGAATATTATTGCCTACATTCTCTGACCTATGAGCATCTGAACCTATGGTGACTATTTTACCGCCTAACTCATTAAATCTTTTATATATTTTTTTCAGAATAGCTACAGCTTTCTTGTCTTCAAATCTTCTAGTATTTATTTCAATAGCCTTTTCTCTTAAAATTAATTCTTTTAGTATTTCATCGATTAGCTCATTGTATTCGTCATAATATATGTTACTATCACTATATGGTGCATACCTACATATATAATCAATATGAGATAATGAATCTATATAATCATGTTCTCTTACACATTGAAGCATACATTTAAGATAAGCTTCATAAACTTCTTTTTTATTCTTTCCCTCATAAAAATCATTTCCATATATATCATAATATGAACCATTACTTTCTACAACATGTACAGATCCTAAAATAAAATCAAAATTATATTTTTTACTTATCTCTCTATTTTCTTCTATACAATCTGGTCTCATACCCATCTCTATACCTAAAAGTAATTTTTCATTTCTATAACTAGAATATTTTTTAAAATAATCATCTACATTAAAAATAAATTTACCTGGAATCATATAATTAATATCTAAATGATCAGTTATAATAGCTCCTATATTATTATTCCTAGATGCTTTAATAACTTCTTCTATATTCATAGAACTATCTGTTGAAAAATTCGTGTGTATATGACAATCAAACATTTTTTACCTGCTACCTCCTAGAATTATAATAATGTTATTACTAATGGTATTGTAAAAATAGACAAAACTGTTGTAACAAAAACACACTTTGCTGAAAATATTCTATCACTATTATACATTTCTGCAAATACTGTAGTCATGGCTGCAGCCGGCATAGCCTCTAATATTACGCATAGCTTTAACAAATAATCATCTGCCTTTATAAATCTTAGCAATAAATATGTTATAAAAGGTACTATTAATAATCTAATAAAAGATATATAGTATAATTTAAAATCTTTTAACATACTCATTAGTGAAGTCCCAGCAAAGCTGGCCCCTACAATCATCATAGACAATGGTGTAGTCATTGACCCTACCATGTTTATAGTTTTATTTATTGGTATAGGCAGCTTAATACTAAATAAAAATATAACGGTTCCTATTACCACAAATAATATACCTGGCTGCATAACTATATTTCTTATTTTTAAATTATCTTTAGCTTCCTCACTAAATAAAAATACTCCATAAGTTAAAAGTATTATATTAAAAGGTATACCAAAAATAGAAGCATAAAATACTCCTATCTTCCCATAAATACTTTCAGCTATAGGATATCCCATAAATCCGAAATTAGAAAATATAGTAACAAATCTTAATATCTTTTTTTTATTTTCATCATATTTTATAAAAAAGAGTTTACTTATTATAGCTAAAAATATGTGTATTATTAAAGAATAAATAAAAATCAATTTTACCCTTGTCCATAACTCTGTTGAAAACTCCATATTAAAAGATGATAGTATCAAACATGGCAATGTAATATTCACTAAAATATCTGTAAGATTTTTTACAGTGTATTCCTTTATATATTCCTTTTTTCTTGCATATAGCCCAAAAAGCATGATTAAGCACAGTACAACTACCTGATTTATTATATCACTATTCATTGCTCTGTCCTCTATAATCCATAGAAAAGCCTTCAAATGTATCAAAAAACTCCAACCATACATTATTCTTTTCCCTGGTGTCAATGGCAAATCGAGCACAGGTGAAATTAGGTTCATCCTTTAATGCCAAAATTGAATCATAATAATTTTTCCCTCTATAATTTAGAATTTCAATAAAACTGTTAATATTCAATTTTTCGCCTTGGCTTTCTATTGCTTCTCTTAATAATTCATTTCCCTTATTCAGCCTAAAATTTGAAGTACTTCCTTCCTGTAAATTTACAATTCCTCTATTTATAGATTTATGTATATAATGATTTGTATGTACATAATAGTTCTCAATTTCTTCTACACTAATATCTGAGGCAGTAACTTCTATAGATATGCATTTATTTTTAAATATATCCAAAGCAATGGCATGAAATCCAGAAGCTCTATTTGGTATATTACATCTATTTATAAAATCCTCTAAGGACTTTGCTTCACTTATATGCCTTTGAATAAAATATCTTGGTATTCCTTCTATGTTAATATCATTGCTGTAACAATAATTAATGGTTTTAACTATACCATGGCTGTTAAAACTAAAGGCATTTCCAAAAGGCATATTGCAGTAGTCATAGGTGATAAACCATTCATCCGGTCTTTCACACTTAGTAATAGCTGCACTTAATGGTCTATAGCTATCATCCTCATTATGTGCTAAAAGAAAAGTACCATCTTCTCTCTTATATACTAGGGATGTACACCCCACTCCCTCATTTAATATCTCTGCACACATCATTAAAAAATATAATTCTCTATTTACCAATGCCCCATCTGCTCTTCCCTTTATTTCTTCTACATATTCAGGGAAGGTATTTTCTACAATTGCTTTTACTCTATTTACCTTTTTCATGATTTCTTTACTATTTAACAAATCCTTATAATTATCTACAGAATTTTGAATAGATTGTCTTAATTCTGTTCCTGATATTTTACCCCTTTCATAGGCCGTACCCTTTGCATTTATAAATTTTATTTTATTTCCCATAATAATCCCCCTAAAACATATTATACTTTATTATAATATAACATTTCGATATAATGTTAAAATTTAAAATATTAAATTAACATGGACTTATATTTATACATTAATTATAATTAACATAAGTATTAGAATTTATATTTTCCTAAATTTATGAGATAATTATATAAAAAAATAAGGGGGCTGCGAAAATGAATCAGATAATAACTAACAAAAGGAATGAGCAATTAAAATCAATTAAAAACATAGTAGTAAAAGTTGGCTCTTCTACTCTCACCTATGCTAATGGATTATTAAATCTATCCCATATAGAACATTTAGTTCGCCAGCTATCTGATTTGCACAATAGAGGATATGGAATTATTCTAGTTAGTTCTGGTGCTATAGGTGCAGGCATAGGAAAGCTTGGTCTTAAAGAAAGACCAAAAAGTATTCCTGAAAAACAAGCTGCTGCTGCAGTAGGTCAAGGAATATTAATGCATATGTATGAAAAAGTATTTTCAGAGTATGGTAAAACAGTAGGTCAAATACTTCTTACAAAAGAAGATATGACCGACCCTATACGACGTAATAATGCTCACAATACATTTACTTCTCTACTTGAACAAAGGGTTATTCCAATAATAAATGAAAATGACGCAGTAGTAGTAGATGAAATAAAAGTTGGAGACAATGATACTTTATCCGCTCTAGTAGCTAAGTTAGTGCAAGTAGATTTACTAATACTTATGTCAGACATAGATGGCTTGTATGACTGTGATCCAAGAAAAAATAAAAAAGCAAAACTTATTAGTTTTGTAGACGAAATTACTGAAGAAATAGTTTCTTGTGCTGGCGGCGCTGGCTCAAATCTAGGAACAGGAGGCATGGCTACAAAAATTAATGCAGCCAAAATCTCTACGGATTCCGGTATTTCAATGGTTATAGTCAATGGAGATAATGCTGAAGTCTTAAGAGATATTTTAGATGGAAAAGAAGTTGGAACCTGGTTTAATGCGAGAAAGTAAAAAGTGCAACGCACTTTTTTAGTTGACAATTGACAATTGACAGTGGACAGTTATGGGGGCTTTTCTTACGTTGGCATTACGGAAAAATCTTTTATTAAATAGTTTTCTTAACTAGCACGCTGTGCGTGACCCATAGGGATTGATTAGGTAAATTTATTATTGATTTTAAACAAATAGTAATTTGTAGATAAGTAAGAACTAAGAGCTAAAAGGTAAGAGCTAAGGATAAAACTCTCCGAGTTTTTAAATTAAATTAAATACTTCTTACTTCTTACTTTTTAGTTCTTATTTCAAATACAAATTCCAATTTACTATAACCAAAAAAGTTAATTTCTAACTCCCTTAGGGCCACGCAAAGCGTGTTATAATTTAAAATTTTTCGTAATGACAATGGAGAAAAATTATCCTTAACTGTCAATTGTCAATTGTCATCTGTCAACTAAAAATTGGTCACAATTTTTTCAAAGGGAGGGTAAATTATGGACAATTTAAAGGAATATATAATTGAAAAAGGACAAAAGGCTAAATTAGCCGCAAGAGTATTGTCTACTCTTGATACTGACTCAAAAAATAAGGCTTTACATGCTATGGCCAAGGCCTTAGAAGAAAATATGAAATCTATAATAGATGCTAACTCTATAGATATGAAAAATGGTGAAGAAAAAGGCTTAAGCAAATCCATGCTTGATAGACTTTTAATAAATGAAAAAAGAATCTTAGATATGAGTGAAGGTTTAACACAAGTATCAAAATTACCAGACCCTATTGGAGAAATCACAAAGATGTGGAAAAGACCAAATGGCCTTACCATAGGTGAAAAAAGAGTACCTTTAGGAGTTATTGGTATAATTTATGAAGCAAGACCTAATGTCACTGTTGATGCTGCAGCACTTTGCTTAAAATCCGGTAATGCTGTAATACTTAGAGGTGGCTCTGAGGCTATCAACACCAATAAGGTTGTAGCTAATTTATTAAGTGGTGCCTGCAAGGAATGCGGCCTTCCTGAAGGAACAGTACAGCTTATAGAAACTACTGATAGAGAAGCAGTTAATATAATGCTTAAGTTAAATGAATATATAGATGTATTGATTCCTAGGGGTGGAAGAGGTCTTATACAAACTGTAGTTAAAAATGCTACAGTGCCTGTAATAGAAACAGGAGTTGGTAACTGCCATATATTTGTTGATGAAAGTGCAGATTTAAAAATGGCAGAGGATATTATAATAAACGCTAAAGTTCAAAGACCTGCTGTGTGCAATGCTATGGAAAGTCTGCTTGTACATGAAAAAATAGCAGAAAAGTTCTTGCCTATAATTGCTGCTTCACTGTCAAAACTAGGAGTAGAATTAAGAGTTTGTGATGAAGGTAAAAAAATAATTATGGATTCCATAAAGGATGAAGAGATTTTAAAACATATTGTAGACGCAACAAGCGAAGATTGGGATACTGAATTCCTAGATTTAATATTATCCGTTAAGGTAGTTCCTTCTCTAGATGCTGCATTAGATCATATATATAAACATGGGACTAAACATTCAGAAGCTATAATTACAGAAAGCTACTCAAATTCACAAAGATTTTTAAATGAAGTAGATGCCGCTGCAGTATACGTAAATGCCTCTACAAGATTTACTGATGGCTTTGAATATGGATTTGGTGCAGAAATAGGCATAAGTACTCAAAAACTTCATGCTAGAGGTCCTATGGGACTTCAGCAGCTTACTACAACTAAATATATTGTTTATGGAAATGGACAAATAAGAAAATAAGTTTACTAAAATACAACAAAAGAGGGAACGCAGATAGATTTGTATTTACACAAATCTACCTACGTTCTCGTATTGTAGATTCCTTAATGCCACAGCCCTTTCCTAATTATTCACTATTTACTATGCTTTTTTCACTATTTTAAACATAGGTAATCTGTTTATCAGCATCACAAACTATATCTACTAACTTATCATTAACATAGGTCTTCAATATAACTTTATGCTGCCATAGTTGAACTATATATTTTAAGGTTTCTGCAGCATAGTTTAAGTCCAGCTCTCTTCCATCAAATGTGTGCTCTAAAATCAAAGTTTTATTATATTGACTCATATCACTAATGGTAATATAGGGTATCATACCTAAACCACAGGAACTGCATAAGGTATTCTTTATTTCCTTGTATCCATCTTCATCAGAAACCTGTTCAATGATATAGTCTTTGTCATTTTTACCATATTGGAAAAGATTCATTTCAAGACATAATTCTTTTGTCAGATATCTTCTAATAAAGGATTCATCCCTTTCCATGGCTCTTACTTCAAAAATCTTTTTTCTTCCATGCTTTTCTTCTAATTCAGTTAATATTTTAAATCCCATATAGTAAGGATTTATTCTTCCCTCTAATGGAGTTATTACATCATTATGTCTCTTTAAAAATTCTAAATATAGATTCTGTGGAAGGTCTAATTTTTTTAATATATTATAGTGCCAATAACTTGCCCAGCCCTCATTCATTATTTTTGTCTCTATTTGAGGCAGGAAGTATTTGGTTTCTTCTCTTACTATTTCTAGAATATCATTTTGCCAGGAGGATAACCCTCCATATTTTATAATAAACCCCAATATATCCTCTTCCGGCTCTAAAGGTATTTTATCAATATTGCCTATTTCCTTTTTCTCTCTAGGCTTTAATATATCATTATTTTCATAACTCTTATAGTCTTCAATAATCTTTGCCTTAAGCTCTTCATTTGTAAGTTTTTTTATTCCAATGCTCCTATCCCTTTGAAGCTTTATGGCATGAGCTGCATCTAATATGTTTTCCACTTCACTGTATCCTATGCTGGGGTCATTTATATATTCCCTTATTCTATCGCCATGATTTTTAAACATCTCTACTGTGTATTTGGCATCTGTACCCATGGCAAATAACCTATTATTTTTAAAGAAATCATTATGCCCATATACATGGGCAATAGTTAGTATTTGTAACAGTAAAGTATTGTCCTTCATCAAATAAGCTATACATGGGTCAGAATTTATAACCATTTCATAAGGTAATCCTGTAAGGTTATATTGATAAAGAGTTTTTAATCTATCGTAAGCCTTACCAAAGCTCCAATGAGGATATCGAGCAGGCATACCTAGATATACCTCATAGGCCAGCATATCATTATAATCTATTATTTCAAATTCCTGTGGATAATAATCTAGCCCAAAGTCCTTTACTATTTCTTCTATTTTATCATTCCAGTATTGAAGTTCCTTGTAAGTATAATTCAACGATGCCCCACCCCCTTGAAAATCAACTGTTTATTTTTATTTCTGCCCTTAATAATTCCTTTAAAGCATCCCACAGATCTTCTTTCTTTTGCATGGATACAGGAACAAAATTATCCTTTTTTACCTCTTTGGAATATCTTTTTCTTATACCACTTATATATCCATAGGTCATAATTTCTACATATCCAAAAAGATTGCAGGCATCACATAGATCGTTAGCTGATTTTATAGCTCTTTCATTATCCTCGCTCCAGTTATCACCATCACTTGCATGAAAAGCATATATATTATAATTTTCAGGATTATATTTTTCTTTTATTATGTCCAAGGCCATTTTATAACCGCTGGATATATAGGTTCCTCCTGATTCAACCTTATGAAAGAATTCATTCTCTGTTACCATTTTTGCAGATGTGGAATGAGATATAAAAACTATTTCCGCACTTTCATATTTCATTTTTATAAAACTGTATATCATAAAGAAGAAGGATCTAGCCAAATATTTTTTATTTTGATCCATGGAGGCAGATGTATCCATAATACAGATGACTACAGCATTGTATTCCTTCTTTTTACGAGGCTTTACTCTGTAATATCTTAAGTCATCCTTTTTAAAGGGAAATCTCTCTATTTCTACAAGCTTTTGCTCACCATGTAACTCCTGCTGTCTCTCCCTTAGTACTCTCTTCATTCCCTGTTTTCTTTTAAGCTTTTCAACTACTGTTCTTTTTTTAGCCAACCTTGGAGGAATACCGCTTCTCTGATATCCACTTTTTTTCCTTGAGCCTTCTTCTAGTATCTCTGAAAATTTCTTTTTCTTTAGATTAGGGAGTTCCAAGTCATCAAATATATATGAAAACACATCCTCAATAGTTATCTCTGTTTCAAATATATCTTCTCCTTCTTCATTACCTGCTCCAGTGCTACCTTTTCCAGCTTCCCCTTTATCTGTTCCTATTTTATCCCCTTTTTTTTCTGTGCCGTCTCCACTGCCCACACCTGGAGCATTTTTGCCATATACAAATTGATATTCTTTAATTCCCCTGATAGGAATTTTAATTTTCTTATTTTTAGTCTGACCAATTAAACTTTCCTCTGACAGGATATCTACTAAATTTTTTTTAATGGATTCCTCTACTAATTTTTGATGTCTCCTCCTATCTTCAGCAGGTCTGTCATGGGGTATGGGATTGAATTCTCTAATTACTGCCATAATATCAATCCTTCCATAGATTATTAGCAGCGTATTTCAATATTACATCACAGCATTCATAACAGTATCCATTTCTCTTCATTTCTTCCACCATGGCATTATATTTTTCATTTTGTTCTTTATCTCTTACCCTAGATTTTGTTATTATTCTTGACATTTCTCTAACTGAATAAGTTAATTTCTTTTCTATAGCTTCCTTTAGTGGTTCATAGGAGGTGTAATCTATCTTAGCACCCTTTCTTACTAAATAGAACATATAAGAGGTTACATCAGATCTAAAGCCTTTAGCAGAGCTATCAGAAATACCTATTTGCTCTTCTATAGATCTCATAAACTTTTCATCAGGATCTAATTGCTCTCCTGTAGCTTTATCTTTTATTTTTGTTTTATTAACATAGGATTCCGCATGGTCTAAATAATTATTGAAAAGACTTTCTGCTTGTTCCCTAAAGCTCTGTATAAAAGCTTTAGTTATTTCCTTTTCTAATATTTTGTTGTACTCTTTCCTTATGTTATCTTGTAAAAAGGCCAAATACTTCTTTCTTTCATCCTCAGAAGTATCCAAATCTTTCACTGATTTTATCATGCTTTCCATAACGCTCAATGGATTAATACAATCACACTTTGATTCTGAAATAGCATTGTCTATAGCCTTTATAATAAATCTTGTAGATATACCAGACATTCCTTCTCCAAGGCCTGCCTCTTCTCTTAACTCTGAAATATCAATCTTTTTAGTTGTTCCTTTCTCTACTATTTCTTCTCCATTATATATTTTAAGTTTAGTCAATAAATCCACCTTGTTGGATGGAGTAAGCCTAGAGAGAATTGCAAACATAGCCGCTACGTCTATAGTATGAGGTGCTATATGGGTCTTAAAGTTACTTTTCCTCAGTATTTTTTCATATATCTTTTTCTCCTCATTTAATTCCAAACAATAGGGGACCTCTATCTTTACTATTCTATCTAATATAGCTTCATTGGTGTGATCAGATTTAAATTTATTCCACTCTGCCTCATTGGAATGGGCCACTATAACCCCATCGAAATATATCATAGCGCCTTTTCCTGGAGAGGGAATGGATTTTTCCTGAGTTGCTGTAATAATAGTATGCAGATATTCCACATCATTTTTAAATACTTCTATGAATTCAACTAATCCTCTATTTCCCACATTAAATGCTCCATTTAGTGAAAAAATTCTTGGGTCGTCTTCTGAATATAGATCCATTTTTGATATATCTACTGAGCCTATAAGTACGGATGTGTCTTGATTATTAGGATCTACTGGGGGAACTACTCCAATTCCTTTTCTTGATCTTATAGAAAAATCAGTTCTCTCCACTGGGAATTTTTCATATTCCCCATGGTACTCCTCTTTTAATCTGTATCTACATACGGGGCATAAATCTCCCTCTATTTCTACACCTAATTCTTTTTCAAATTCTTTTCTTAAATGCTTAGGTATAAGATGCAGTGGTTCTTCTCTCATTGGACATCCTTTTAAAGAATAGATAGCTTCACTATTTTCTACAACTTTTTTTAGTGACTCTACAATGGAAGACTTTCCCGACCCTACAGGCCCTACTAGGTATAACACCTGTCTGGCTTCCTCGCCCTTCATTGATGCAGAATAAAAATAGTTAACTAGTTTTATTAAAGTTTTATCAATACCAAAGAAATCCTTGTTGAAAAAATTATAGCTTTTTATTGTTTCATTACCATATATTTTTCTTACTCTTATATTTTCTTCTGGATCTAAAATCTCAACTCCCTCTTTAGTTATTAGATCATACATTCTTTTATGAGCTAAATTACATATTTCAGGATTTTTCTTAATAATCTCCAAATAGTCCATAAGAGTTCCTTGAAATTTTTCTCCTTTTCTTTTTTCTCTATCTTTTTCAATTAACTCTTTAAAATTCATAAATACCTCCATAAAAATTGATAACTTTAGCCTTATATTTTATTGTATTTATATTAAATTTTCTTAAGGTTTAGAACCTTAGAGTATAATTTTAGTAGGCAAAAGTAGTAATAATTACTGCTTAAAAAATTAAAAGGAGATACAAAAAGTATCTCCCACATACATAAAAAATCCATTATAATGTAAGTTGATATTACTATA
>NZ_PVXO01000071.1 GCF_002995785.1 Clostridium liquoris
GTAGCCTGATTTTCCCTTAATCGGGAATAAGTCGAATATAAATCTGTTAAGTCCATCTCCTCTACAAACTGACTTAGCAAACGCACCGAATCATTATTTGGAATCATGTACTCAATATTTAATGGAAGTTTTAATTGATAATTTCCACGATTTGAAGTATAATTCTTGTATAAATTAATATATTGTCTCATATGTTAATTTTACTATAAATCTTTCATTCTTTCGAGTGGGAGGTTTATTTTTTTATGCAAAAAACTGTCGCACTAATTTTAGTGCGACAGCCCCTTTTTTTATTTGTAAATTTATAAATTATTAATATACAATTTACAATTAATATATTAAAATGTAAGAGGATATAAAAACGCAGAGGAGAATATATATGAGTAAGCATAGAATAAAACAGTTCTACTTATGTATAACAGATAAAATGGGTAGCAAAGATAAAGCTTTTGTGGAAAAATATCTAAATGATTATGAGGAAAAACTTTTCAATAAGCTTTCTGTTAAGGAACAAAAACATTGTGTAAGGGTAGCCTATGATGTAGAAGAAATATGTAAGAATAATAAAGAGAATTTAGATAAGTCGAAACTAATTAAGGCTGCACTTCTTCATGATATAGGGAAAATTACATTTAAGTTAACTATAATTGATAAATCTATATTAGTGATTTTGGATAATCTATCTAAAGGCAGGATTAAAAAGTTTTCAAATTTAAAAAAAATAGATACATATTATAATCATGGTGAAAAGGGATATGATATATTAAAAAGTAAAGGATATGATGAAAGTTTTTTATATCTTATAAAAAATCATCATAATAAAAATATAGTATCAAATAAAGAATTAAATATATTGAGGTTTTGTGATGATAAAAATTAATTTAATGAGAAATAAGAGAGGAAGAGATTTTAAACATTATGGATTCTATAGAAAGAAGAGAGTACATAAAAAATTTACTTGTTGAAAGCTGTAAACCCTTAAAAGGACAGCACTTAGCAGAAGAATTAGGTATAACAAGGCAAGTAATAGTAAAAGACATTGCTATATTAAGAGCAAGCGGTATAGATATAATAGCTACTCCAGATGGATATATAATAAATAAACAGGGAGAAAATTGTTATTCAAAAATTTTAGCTTTATCTCATAATACAGATAAAATAGAGGATGAATTAAAAACCATGGTTAAGTATGGTGGAATTGTAAAAGATGTCATAGTGGATCATCCACTATATGGAGAGATTAAGGCCATGCTGATGATTAAAAATTTATATGATGTGGAGAGCTTTGTAAATAAATTCAATAATTATAAAGCTGAACCTTTGCTTGTTCTTACTAATGGAATACACTTACATACTATTTTGACGGATAATGAAGAACAAATGTCTCAAATAGTAGAAGAATTAAAAAGAAAAGGCTATTTAATAGAAGGGTAACTAGAAGTGGAGATGATATTATGGAAAAAGTTGCACTTTTAAAATGTACTGAGTATGACTTAGAGTTAGTTGAAAAAAAACTAAGGGAAGGCTTTGAACTCTTAGGCGGAGATAGTTTTTTAAGAAAATTAATACCTTATAATAGTAAGGTTTTATTAAAGCCTAACATGCTAAGTATAGAGAAAGCGGGTTCTCCTGTTGTCACCCATTATATAGTTTTTGAAGCTATTATAAGAATTCTAAAAGATTATTCTACAGATATAAGTTTTGGGGATTCACCTGGATTTGGAGATTCAAAGAGAGCAGCAGAAAAATCGGGCCTTTTGAGCATAGCTGAAAGATATAACATAAACTTTGAAGATTTTAAGGATTCGGTACATATAAAATTAGATAACTCAATACTTTGTAAATCATGGAATATAGCAAAGGCTGCATATAAAGCGGATAGAATTATTACTCTTCCTAAGCTAAAAACTCATGGTATGGCATATTATACAGGTGCAGTAAAAAATCAATTTGGTTGTGTACCTGGAACACAAAAGGCTACCTGGCATACAAGAATGCCTGATGCAAATAATTTTTGCAAAATGTTATTAGATTTAAATACTGTTATAGACGCGGATTTTGCTATTTTAGATGGGATAGTAGCTATGCAGGGAAATGGGCCTAAAAATGGGGAGCCTTACAATTTAAATGCTATTATAATGGGTAGTAGTATGACAGCTGTTGATTCTGTAGGTGTAAGACTAATAGGTTATGATGATCCTTTGGAAATACCTGTATTAAAGGAAGCTTATGATTATAAATGGAGTGCAGTATTACCAGAGGATATAGATGTAGTAGGGGAAAAAATAGAAACATTAAAAGCTAAGAATTTTAAGTTATGCAGAAAGGGTGGCAATTTTTATTTTGTTAATCCTACAGTTACTAAGTTTTTAAGAGGGATGATAGCACCTTATCCATCCTTAATAAATAATAAGTGTATAGGATGCATGAGATGTGAAGATGTTTGTCCTGAAAACCCTAAAGCCATAACTAGGATAAATAGTAATGGTAAAACTATCCCTTCGTGGAAAATGGATCAGTGTATAAGATGTTTTTGCTGCCAGGAATTGTGTCCTGTTGGCGCTATTGAGGTTAAGTATAATAGATTAGGCAAAATACTAAAAATGGATAGAAGGTGATTTTTTGAAAAAAAGCTTAATGATTATATCATTAATATCAATTATAGTTTTAGTTCTTGTATCTTTTCATGGAATATCAAGTTTTATTATCAATATAGAATGGTTTAAAGAAGTTTCATATTTATCTACATATTTTACTAAAATAATAGCAATAGCTAAATTATTTATACCTTCATTTATTATAGTTTTTATATGTATTTGGATTTATTATAATACATTGAAAAAAAGCATATTTAGTTTTAAAAAAGTATCGGAAGTAGACTCTAAAAGAAAAATAAAAGAGGATAAAATCTTTTTTGTAGTAAATTTTATAATATCATCATTTATATCCTATATTTTTTCTAATGAGTATTGGTATAATATTCTTCAATTTACTAATTCCGTGGATTTCAAAGTTAAAGATCCTATTTTTAATAATGATGTATCCTTTTATGTATTTAAATTACCACTTATAGAATCAATATATGCTGCAGTAATGTCTCTATTAATATTTTTAGTGGTAATAACATTTATAATATATTTTATACTAGATATAAAAGATAACATTCAGTATGGTAATGCAAAAAGTATTTTTTCAAATGTTAAGGAAATAAAAAGCGGTATTACTGCTTTTGCAGGAAAACAGTTAGCTATAGTTTCATCACTTATATTACTTATGCTTTCATTGGGTTATCTTATAAAGTCTTGGAATCTAGTATATAGTTCACGAGGTGTGGTTTATGGTGCAGGTTATACTGATATAAATGTTACCTTATTATTTTATAAAGTAATAATTGTGGTGTCTCTAATTGCAGCGATAATAGTTTTTTTAAGTGTATTGAAGAGAAAGATGAAACCTATAGTTATATCTATATCAATAATAGTAGTTCTAGTATTGTCAGAAGGGATAACTTCTAGTGCAGTACAAACATTTTTAGTAAAATCAAATGAAAAGAAATTAGAAGAACCTTATATAAAATATAATATAGATTATACGAGAAAAGCCTTTAATATAGATAGCATACAGAATGTGCCTTTTGATGTAAAAAATGATTTAACTATTAATGATATTAAAAATAATAAGGACATTATAAATAATATAAGAATAAATGCTTTTGAACCTGCCTTAGAGTTTTATAATCAATATCAAACCATAAGACCATATTATGTATTTAATGATATGGATATAGATAGATATAAGGTAAATGATAAGTATATGCAAGTATTTATAGCTCCCAGGGAGCTTAATATTCAGAATATAGATCCAGATACTTGGCAGAATAGGCATCTGATTTATACTCATGGATATGGAGTTTCTATGAGCAAGGTTAACTCAGTAACTTCAGATGGACAACCTGATTTTTTAATAAAAGATATACCACCTGAAAATAATACAGATATATCCTTAAAAAATCCTAGAATTTATTTTGGAGAAAAAACAAATGATTATGCTATAGTAAATACCAATTTAAAAGAATTTGACTACCCTAATGGTGGAGATAACAAAATAAATCAGTATGATGGAAAATCTGGAATAAGGATGACATTTTTTAATAAATTATTATTCGCCATTAACGAGAGAGATTTAAATTTTATTTTTTCTAGAGATATTACAAAGGATAGTAAAATACTACTAAATAGAAATATAATAGATAGAGTAAATAAGATAGCACCATTTTTAATGTATGATAAGGATCCATATACAATCATATATAATGATAAATTATATTGGGTAATAGACGCCTATACATCTACTGATAGATATCCATATTCACAGCCTTACAATAATGTAAATTACATTAGAAATTCTGTAAAAGTAGTAGTAGATGCATCAGATGGAGATGTAAATTTTTATATAGTTGATAAAAATGATCCTATAGCTATGAGCTATTCAAAAATCTTTAAAAACTTATTTAAAGATTACAGCACTTTACCTGAAGGTATAAAAGAACACCTTAAATATCCTGAAGATATATTTAAAATACAATGCAAGGTTTTGGAAAAATATCATATGACGGATCCAATGGCATTTTTAAATGGAGATGATTTATGGGAAGTTTCTAAAAACCAAAAATCAGTAGAAACAGAAACATCCGTTGATGAGTCACCTTATGTAGTAATGAAACTCCCAGGTGAAAAATCAGAGGAAATGGTATTACTTGAATATTTTAATATGAAAGATAGAAATACTATGTCATCAATTTTAGGAGCTAGAATGGATGATGAAAACTATGGTAAATTAGTTATGTACAGATTACCTTCTTATAAGACTATATATAGCCCTTACTTCTTTAAGCAAAAGCTAAAACAGGATCCTTTAATATCAAAAGAATTATCTCTTTGGGATACAGGAGGATCTCATGTACAGTTTGGTGATACAATAATAGTTCCTATAAATAATTCATTATTATATGTAGAATCAATGTATTTAAGGGCAAACGGAAAAAATAGTGCACCAGAAGTTAAAAGAGTAATATTATCCTATGGAGATAAAGTAGTATTAGCTGAAAATATAGAGTCAGCACTAAATCAGCTTTTTAATGTTAATAAAAATGACAATGGTGGAAAAGTTGAAGATAATAACATAGATAAAAATAAATTACAAGGAGTAAAAGAAGCTAAGGAAATGTATAATAATGCATTAAAAGCCCAAAAAAATGGCGACTGGGCTAAATATGGAGAGTATATAAAAAGCCTAGGAGAAATATTAGACAATATGGCAAAATAGATTTCCAGTATAATAAAAATTTAAATATTTATTATAATTTTATATTAAAAAAATAAGTATTGATAAAAATACTTATTTTTTTAAATACTTTTTATATAAATTAGAAGGAATTTAAGGCAAAATGTTGAATGTTAACTTAGAAGTTGATTTGTGCGAGGTATATTATGAGCTGTACATATAAAAAGGTAATGGAAGACAATAAAGCAAAGAAAATATTATGTATAAGTACAGAATTTCTAAATACAAATAATTTTCCTATTTTTATAAAAGAATATATATCAAAAGCGCTGTATAAAAATGAGAAAGTACTAATATTTACAGATGATTTAATTTATAAAGATTTAGAAAAGATATTCTACTCTTGTCAAGATTTAATTATAGATAGTTTAAATACTGGATTACTAAAAATAAATCTATATGATCCAGTAAGTTTTGGTAGTAACTCTAAAGAATTACTTAAAATACTAGGTTATACAGCAAAAACAAAAGAAAAAATAAATATAATATGGGATTTTAAAAACTTTGCCAAAAGAAGCGGAAAGTTTAAGGAATTAAACAGGTGTATAGAAAATATATTTTCTTATTCTAATGTAAAAGTTAGAAATATGGTATATATAGATAATTATAAATATAATGTGAAGTCATTAGAGAAATTATGTGCAAATTTCGATAATATGATAGTTTTTGATAGAAATAAAGAATTATATTTTAATTGTAATGAAGATATTGATAAAATACTATGGATTTTAAACTCCAATGCACAATTAAAGTATCAGAATAAAAATTTAGTATTATTTAATGATATGTTTTCTAATATACCTAAGACATCAGATAAGGATGGATTTAAAAGCATTATACTAAATAAAATAAAAGATATTTGTAATGTAGATTTTTGTATAATGTATACTACTGAAAAATTAAAAGAAAATATACTTGGCTTAGATAGTTGTTTTGGTGTTACTAAAAAGCATAGATATTATATGATAAATGATCGAAATTTAATTGAATACCAAAGAATGATAAATATGAAAATTACTAATGAATCTTGCAGCATGTTTATAGATTTTAATGAATTGGATGAAAAAAATCTAAAGCATATATTTATTACATTAGGATTATATTGCTCCATAGCGGTATATGTGGATTATTATGAAGATATAAAAGGTGCCATTTGGGTTGGAAGATATGAAAATAATAAGAGAATATCAAAGGAAGATATAGATTATATTGAATCTATATGTAGGACAGCTTTTTATTTAATTCAGGAACAAAATAAGTTTTCAGATCTTCAAAATAAACTTATAGAGAATGAAAAACTTAGAGCTATGGGAGAAATGGCTGCTGGAATAGCCCATGATATAAACAACATATTAACTCCAATAATCGGGTCTATTCAACTTTTAAAAGATAGTAATATTGAAGACAAAAATATAATAAAACAGCTTAAGATAATAGAGATATGTGCATATGATGGTATAAATATAGCTAATAAGGTAAAAAGTTTTACTAAACAGTATAATATGAGCAGCAAATTAGAAGTATTTAATATAGATGATATTATGCTTGATGCTATAGATTTAACAAAAAATAAATGGCTTACAGAAAGTGCATTAAATGGTATAAGCATAAATATGGTATCAAGTTTAAAATCAAAAGCAAAGGTTAAAGGAAATGCAACAGAATTAAGAGAGGTATTTATAAATATAATAAGAAATGCTATAGATGCTATGGATAAAGGCGGCAACATAGAAATAATTACAGAAAATAAAGAGAAAACTGTTAATATTCAAATAAGAGATAATGGCATAGGCATGAATGAGGATGTAGTAAAAAGAGCTTTTGAGCCATTTTTCACTACAAAGGGAAGTAAAGGTTCAGGGCTAGGACTTAGTGTATCCTATAAAATAATACAGGATCATGGTGGATTTATAAAAATAGAAAGTAAGGAAAACCTAGGAACATTTTTTTACATAAGTCTGCCCATTTGTAATAGTGTTAATAAAATATGTGGAGAGATGAATGAAGAAGATATAGATTTTCATGGAAATATACTTATTATAGATGACCAGCAGCAAATAAGAAGCGTCATAGCAGACATGATAAAATCTATTGTTAAATGTAGAATAAAAAGCTGTGGAAATGAAAATATTGAAGAAGAGCTCAGTAGAAGGAAATATGATATAGTTATTTGTGATTTCTCAATGCCTGGGATGAATGGAATTCAAGTTTCTAATATAGCAAAGAAGATAAATGAAGAAGTATTTTTTTGTTTAATGACCGGATGGGTAGGCAATTTCAATAATAATATGACTAAGAATATAGATTTAATATTAAATAAGCCAATTAATAAGGAAAAGTTAAGGGAGATGTTTATAAGTTACAAAGATATGGTAAATATATAGTAAATAATTATTACTAATTTATTAAGAATCATTATATACCTATACCACTTATCTAAAAAGGTAATATAATATAATGGGTAAATTAATTAAACTAGCTGCCGAAAGGAAGGTAAAACATGGATTATGATGTTCTTATATTAGGTGGTGGTATAATAGGTTGTGCTGTAGCCTATGAGTTATCTAAGTATAGTCTAAATATAGCACTTATTGAAAAGGATTACGATATTGCAGATGATGTAGCCTTAGTAAACTCATCTATAGTTTATGATGGTGTTGAATGTGAAGATACTTTAATGGCTAAACTTGAAATGATGGGTAATGAAATGTTTGAAGAAATCTCTAGGAAGATAGATGTACCTTTCAAAAGATGTGGCTCATTAATGATTGCAGAAAGCAAAGATGATGAAGATAAACTACAAAAAATATACGAAAGATCAGTGAAAAGAGGTATAAAAAATATTCATCTTTTGGATAGTAAGCAGGTTTATGAATTAGAGCCTAACTTAAATATAAGTGTAAGCAAAGCATTATATTCAGAAAATACAGGTATAGTATGTCCATATGACTTAGCAATAGCTTATGGAGAAATTGCCTTTGATAATGGAGTAAAGTTTAGACTAGAAGAGGAAGTTATCGACATACAAAAGATTACAAAGGGATTTAGAGTAATAACCAATAAAAATAAATTTACTTGTAAAATGGTTATAAACACCACACCTGGTCAAAACTATAGTATAGATACTTCAGAGAAGGTTTATAAGGAAAAAAGTAATTTAAGTTATTTTCTTTTAGAAAAAGATTATAAGGGAAATTTTAATAATATTTTGTTTACATTAGGTGGGTTAAAAAGAAAAATTTTTACTGTTCCAACAGTTCAAGGAAATATGATGGTTGCTGTAAATACAAAAAATGTATTAGGATATAGTGAAACATTAAAAAAGGCATCCGAGTTAATAGGAAATATTGATGAAAATAAGATTAATGCTTTTTATCAGTGGCCATTTTATAAGGATACTATAATAATAGATGAAAGTTTAGTTGATAAAGGGTATATAAAAGTAGTAGGTAAGCATTATGGTCAAGTAACTATGACACCATCTATAGCAAAGATGGTATGTGAAACTATATTAAGTAATATAAATTGTGTGTTAAAAAAAGACTTTATAGATAAAAGAAGAGAATTTTATAGATTTAGAGATCTCTCAAATAAAGAAAGAAATAAAATTATTAAAATGGATAAAAGGTATGGTAATATTGTATGTCTTTGTCAAAAGGTAACTGAAGGAGAAATAGTAGATGCCATAAGGAGACCTTTGGGAGCTCGAACCGTAGAAGGGATAAAAAGAAGAACAGGGGTAACCTTAGGAAATTGTAAGGGAGCGGAATGTTTTAGCAAGATAGCAACCATTTTAGCCAGAGAGACAGATAAAAAGCTTACAGATATAGTAAAGGACTCAAAAAATTCAAAGATAATATCTGGCAGAATTAAAGAATTTGATGACTTGTAGCTTGAAGGGGTGTATTTTAATGATAAAAGAGTTCATTTGTAAAGGCTGTGAGGATAAATGTGTTGTTTCTCTTGATTGGGACGAAGAGAATATGGAGATCAACGGAAATAGATGCGAAGAAGCATTTAGTTATGCTAAAGAAGCAAGGTACGATAATAAGGATATATTTACTACTCTTGTAAGAATAAAGGGAGCTAAATGTAATGTTGTCCCTGTTAAAAGCAGCAAACCTATGGATAAAAAGTTATGGGTAGAATGTTCTAAAGCTTTAAGTATGCTTCATGTTGGAGCTCCTATAAAAATAGGAGATGTAGTTTGTCATAACCTGTTAAATACAGGTGTAGATATTTTATGTACCAAGAATGCAGATAAAATGTAGCAGGAGGAAATTTATGTATAATACATAAAAAAGTTGACATTAATGATTAGTATATATATAATAAAGGTTAATTATTTAAAATATATTAATAAACCGTTGAAGAGATTAGTAACAGGATAAAGGTTTAAGAGAGTCAGTGAATGGTGCGAACTGATACTTTTTATTTTGTGAATCCGCCTCTGAGGGACTGTGATGAACAGTACGGATGAATACCGTTAAATATGTAGAGAGGATTAGATTTTTCTAATCAATTAGGGTGGCAACACGGAGTCTTTCGTCCCTTTAGGGGAGAAAGACTTTTTTTGTTATATAAAATAAAGCATAAATAGGAGGTAAAGATATGTTAGATTTAAAAAGAATAAGAAATAATCCTGAGGAAGTAAAATTAGCTTTATCAAATAGAGGAGAAGATTTTGATTTAAGTACTATTGACAAAGTTTTAGCCCTAGATGAAGAGAGAAGAAAAATACTTGTAGAGGTTGAAAACTTAAAGAGTAAGAGAAATCAGGAATCAGCTAAAATACCAAAGCTAAAAAAAGCAGGAGAAAATGTAGATGATATTATGGCAGAAATGAAAAAATTATCTGATGAAATAAAAGCACACGATGAGAGATTATCTAAAGTAGATGAAGAAATAGAATACATAATGCTAAGGATACCTAATATACCAAATCCAGCCGTTCCAGAAGGAAAGACAGATGAAGATAATGTAGAAATAAGAAGATGGGGAGAGCCTACAAAATTTAACTACGAACCTAAAGCTCATTGGGATCTAGGAGTAGATTTAAATATATTAGATTTTGAAAGAGCAGGAAAAGTTACTGGTTCAAGATTTACTTTTTATAGAGGATTAGGAGCAAGACTTGAAAGAGCTATTGTTAACTATTTTTTAGATACTCATGTATATAAGCATGGATATACTGAAATATTCTCACCATATATGGTAAATAGAAAGAGCATGATAGGAACAGGTCAGCTTCCAAAGTTTGAAGAGGATGCTTTTAAAGTAGCAAACACTGATTACTTCTTAATACCAACTGCAGAAGTACCAGTTACAAATTTATATAGGGATGAAATATTAAACGGAGAAGACCTTCCAATAAAGCATGTAGCATACACTGCATGTTTCAGATCAGAAGCAGGTTCAGCTGGAAGAGATACAAGAGGACTTGTAAGACAGCATCAATTTAATAAAGTAGAACTTGTTAAATTTGCAAAGCCAGAAGAATCTTACAATGAACTAGAAAAATTAACAAGGGATGCAGAAGATGTTTTACAAGGTTTAGGATTACCTTATAGAGTAGTTAGAATATGTAAAGGTGATTTAGGATTCACAGCTGCATTAAAATATGATATAGAAGTTTGGATGCCAAGCTACAATAGATACGTTGAAATATCAAGCTGTAGTAATTTTGAAGATTTCCAGGCAAGACGTGCAAATATTAAATTTAAAAATAGCCCTAAAGATAAACCTCAATTTGTTCATACATTAAATGGTTCAGGAGTAGCTGTAGGAAGAACTGTAGCTGCTATACTTGAAAACTTCCAACAAGAAGATGAAAGCGTAATAGTACCAGAAGTATTAAGACCATACTTAGGTGGAAAAGAAGTTATAAAGTAATGTAAAAATACATGGGCAGGTTTATTAATTATTTGCTCATGTATAAAATCTTAAATTCATATGTAATTTCTAATATATTTTTCATGGAAAATATAGAAATAATGTTGACATATAATTAAATGGCTGATATAATTATCTTTGTCATGAGACACGGAAAGATGGTCGAGTTGGTTTAAGGCACCGGTCTTGAAAACCGGCGTACGGGTGACCGTACCATGGGTTCGAATCCCATTCTTTCCGCCAATTTTTTATATAATGATATAATTGTAGGACATGGAGAAATACTCAAGTGGCCGAAGAGGCGCCCCTGCTAAGGGCGTAGATCGGGTAACCGGTGCGAGGGTTCAAATCCCTCTTTCTCCGCCAAAGCATCTAGTTAATCACTGGATGCTTTTTATTTACACAATATATAATTTAAATATTTCCCAGGAATTAAAAAGTTAACAACATTGATTTTTTAAAGGAATTGTGTTAATATGATAGTGTTAAATATGCGGTTGTACCTCAATTGGATAGAGGACTCGGCTACGAACCGAGGCGCTACGGGTTCGATTCCTGTCAGCCGCACCAGATATCAAGAAAAGCTTGTAACCATAATGGTTATGGGCTTTTTTTATACACCTAAAATAATTAAAGATAAAAAGGATTTAACAATAACAAGCCATACCATCATGTGATATTGCTTGTAATTCTACAATTTATCTCCTATTTCTTCTCCCATAATAACCTTTGTCTCATATCCTAACTTAGTTTGTTCTAATATATCCTGATCAATATTTACTTTGTTTTGTTGTAAAAATAATATAACAGTAGAACCACCAAATTTAAAGAATCCTTTTTCATGACCTTTAGAAACACATTTATTAGGAGTATAACTTTGAATTATTGATCCTACGCAAGTAGCCCCAACTTCAATATATAATATATCACCAAAATTTTCTGAATGGAATATGCTCCACTCTCTTTTATTTTGACAAAATAGTTTTGGTATTTTATTTAGCGCTATAGGACTTACTGAGTAATAATTGCCTTTAATTTTTTTTACTTCTTCACAGGTTCCATTATCTACAAAGTGAAATCTATGATAATCTGTAGGGCATAATCTTAAAATTAAACAAACTCCATTTTTAAATTTATCAGCTATTTTTTTTGAACCTATCAATTCTTCTAGACTATAATATAGACCTTTTACCTGTATGATTTTTTGTAAGTCCATATTTTCATAAGCAGAAATTCTACCATCACCTGGGGAAATAAATATGTTTTTGTCTAAATTTACGGGCCTATAAATAGCTTTAAGCTTTCTTGTAAAAAAATCATTAAAAGATTTAAATCCATTAATAGCGGTAATAGATTCATCCATATTTATATCAAATTCTTCCACAAAATTTTTAATTTTTTTGGAGCTAGTTTTAGTATCACAATATTTACCGTATAATGAAGAAAAAAGTTTTTTCTTTATTATAATTTCTAACAAAGTCATACCAATGGAAGAGGAATATATCCACTTAAGATATTTCTCACCGGACACCTTTTCTATATCATATTCTTTAGTCTTTCTATTATAAATTTTAATCATTTTTACCTCCAGAAATTTGGTTACTTTATATTTTATCATTTATATAAGGTATTATAAATAATAAAATATAATTATTAATTATATTATCATATTGTGTTATATATAAAAAATAGTATAATGTATTTGAGATTACGCTGCCTGGTCAATAAAAGAAATTGGAGAGATTATTATGAACAAAACAAAAAGATCAATATTTGAGTCTGCAATAAAAGTTTTCTCTATATATGGCTATGATGTGGCGACTATGGATGAGATAGCTGCAGAAGCCGGAGTAGCTAAAGGAACCTTGTATTATCATTTTAAAAGTAAGGAAGAAATATTTAGATATATAATAGAAGAAGGTATGAAGTTAATTAGTAGTAGAATAGAAGGAGTAGTAAAACAAGAAAGTGATTCAATGTCAAAGCTTAAAGCTCTATGCAAAGTTCAATTAAGTTTAGTTTATGATAACAGGAACTTTTTTAAAGTTATAATGAGTCAGCTTTGGGGACAGGAACTAAGACAACTTCAACTAAGGGAAAGCATAGAACAATATATAAAAGATATAGAGGAATATTTAGAAGAAGCTATGAAGGATGGTTTTATAAAAAATGGAGATAAGTCTTTTATGGCTTATACTATTTTTGGTATGTTATGCTCCGCTGCAGTATATGAGCTTATTAATGAAGATAAAAATAATATTGATGAAGTAGTAGATAATCTTATGAATTATATATTAAGAGGAATAGAGGCTTAAGTACATTGTACTTAAGCCTCTATTTTCTTTTGTTATAGGTTGGAGTAATTAAATAAAAAAGTCCCGAGTGGAAAGATCATCCGGAATTTTTATAGTTTTCCAGACTTTATAATTGATATTAACAGTCTAAATCCCATAAAAGC
The DNA here is from genome assembly GCF_002995785.1 of Clostridium liquoris. Taxonomy (GTDB): domain Bacteria; phylum Bacillota; class Clostridia; order Clostridiales; family Clostridiaceae; genus Clostridium_AO; species Clostridium_AO liquoris. The sequence continues at coordinate 13,694 of NZ_PVXO01000071.1, forward strand.
AGCAATTACATAACCAACAATTCCTATTATGGATATGTCATATATTTTAGGCCCTATATTAGTATTTAAAATTAATGAAGAGCCTATTATCATTGAAGAAATAATAAGTGCATATACCAATCTATTAACCATTTTATTAAACTCATTTACGGAACGATTTAAACTATTAACTTGAAGTTGTATTTTGGCTCTTCCATTCAAAATACTATTTGATAGTTCAATTATTTTTGTTGGTAAAGCAGAAAAGTCCTTTGCAAAATTATAAGAATGTATTAAAATTTTATCTGCAGATAAATCTTTAAACATAGAGAATTGATTGTTAGATTTAACAAATGGTATAGCTATATCCAGTATTTTAATGTCCGGAGAAATCTTTGCTACTACACCTTCAATTATCACTAGCCCTCTTATAAGTAATGTTAAATCCTTTGGTAATCTTATATTATTTCTTTTTGCAGAATCAAATATTTCTTGTAACATTACAGACATTTTAATATTCTGCAATGAGGTAGATAGATAGCTAGCAAAAAGATAATCTATGTCTTCATATAATTTATTTCTATTTACAAAGCCCTTTTTTATTCCTATAGACATTAAAACGGAAATAAGTTTGTCTGGATCTCTATAAGCTACAGCTAGTATTGCATCATTTAATGCTTCTTTTAAAGAGTTAGAAAATGATCCTACTATACCAAAATCTATGTAACAAATCTTTCCTTCACGAATAAGAAGATTACCAGGATGAGGATCTCCATGAAAGAAACCATCTTGAAAAACTTGCTTGAAATAAGAAAGTGCAAGTTTCTTTCCTAAATCATATAAATCATACCCGCCATCATTTAAGCTTTTTAAATCATCTATTTTAAATCCATCTATTTTCTCCATAGTAAGAACCTTACTACTTGAAAATTCATCTATTATATATGGAGCATGAACAAATGCTACATCTTTATTTAGTTCTTTAAATTTATTTATATTATTTTTTTCATTTTTAAAATCAAGTTCCTGTTCAGTTGCATATAGTATTTCATCTAAAGCTTCCTTTGGATCTATAAGAGCATCTGTAAATTTAGCTTTTGTAAGACTTATTATTTTATAAAGAATAGATATATCTAAGTGCATTTTTTCGTATATATGTGGACGTTGAATTTTAACTATTACTTCTTTGCCGTTTTTCAAAATAGCTTTATGAACTTGGGCAGTAGAAGCAGAAGCTAAAGGTTTTTTATTAAAATGCAAGAAAATATCTTCTATGGGTTTGTTAAATTCTTTTTCAAATACTTCATTTATATCAGAAAATTTTTCAGGGGCCACATCATCTTGTAACTTAGACAGCTCTGCTATGTATTCAGCAGGTAGAATATCTGGCCTAGTACTTAATATTTGACCAATTTTTATAAAGGTAGGGCCTAGTTCTTCCAAGGCTTTTCTAAGATTTTCTGGAGCTTTATCTTCTTCTTTTTTTATTTTACTGTCTACAATATAACCAAATCCATGAAAAGCCAATACTCTAACTATTTCTCTAAATCTTTGTACTGAATTCCTATACATATGTTATCCCGCCAATTCTTTTAGAATAAAAGCCCTAACTAATGTTAAGGCTTTTATTTTACTCAGCATCATTTTTATTAATCTTTTCTTCTAAGGAATTTAATCTATTATTTAAGGAATCAAAATCTTCCTTACTTGCAAAATCCATTTCTTTTAATAATTCTCTGAAATCTTCTTTAGTAATTGGTTTAGAACTTTCATCACTTGTTTTAGTCTTTACAGTCCTTTTTAATTCTTCAGATAATTCTTTACCCTCATCTACAGTTATCTTACCCTTTTGAACCATTTCGTCAACAAGTTTTATAGCTTTCTCATAAGTGTAAGCAGCAGAGCCTACCCCAGCTAAAAATACATTTTTTAGTTCATTAAGCATAATTACACCTCCCAAAATATATACCATAATTATACTACCATTCATAACACTAGTATATGACATCTAGTCATAATTTATTATTTGTTTACAATATTTTAGATAATAAATATATGTAAAAGTTAGTTTTAAGTTGGTATAATATATATAAATATGATGATATGGGAAGGTAAGTATATGTCAGGCAGTTTAATAAAGATAAAAGAGATATTACAGGAATTAAGTCGCTCTGAAAAAAAGATTGGAAAGTTTATATTAGAGAATCCGGAGAAAATTTCTGATTTATCTATTGGTGAATTAGCTCAAATGAGCGGTTCTAGTGAAGCCACAGTAGTTAGATTATGCAAGTTGCTGGGGTTTAATGGATATAAAGATTTTAAGATAAGTATTACAAAAGATATGGCACACATAAATAAGGATGGAAATATGGAAGAACAGTATACCGACGTAGAGCCTGGAGATCCTTTAGAAAGTATAATACAAAATATAAGTTATAATAATAAAAAATCTATAGATGATACCTTAGAAATACTAGATTATAATGAAGTAAAAAGAGCTGTAGATGCCATAATTTCAGCTAAGAGAATGGATTTTTATGGAGTGGGAGCTTCTTATGTTATAGCCTTTGATGCATTCCAAAAGTTTTCTAGAATAAATAAGGTAGTTACTGCTCATGCAGATACCCATATGCAAATAGCTTCAGCATCTAATATGAAAAAAGGAGATGTAGCTATAGCAATTTCTTACTCAGGAGAGACAAAGGATATATATGATTCTATAAAGGTTGCTAAGGAAGCTGAAGCAACTACTATAAGTATAACAAAGTACGGTCAAAGTTCAATAAGTCAGATTTGTGATATAAATCTATTTGTTGCTGCTCCAGAAATAAGTATAAGAAGTGGAGCTATGTCCTCAAGAATTGCTCAATTAAATGTAATTGATGTATTATTTGCAGGGGTTGCCAGCCGTCAGTTTGATGAGGTAAAAAAGTATTTAAATAACACAAGAACTGTAATAAAAGGGAAAAGAATTAAGTAAAAACCCGTATATTTACGGGCTTTTTATTTAAATTACACTACTTTTACTTTTTTCTCTTAATTCATCAGCAGAAGGATGGTTCTTTTTCTTCCTTAAGAATTCTTCTGCAATTTCTGGAAATAATAGATAGGTTAATACATCCTCATTACGAATAGTTAAATTTTTTAATTTTTCTTTAGTCTTTTCAAAGGCTGGTTCTAAGGTATCTGCATATCTAGTTGTTATAGGTTTTTCTTCTCCTAAAACTTTTTTTAATAAATCTTCATTAATTTTACCAGGAGCTTTTCCGTATTCTCCCCTAAGATATGCTTTAACTTCCTTTAGAATCATTTTATATCTTTCGCCGGTAAGAATATTTATAGTAGCTTGAGTTCCTACCATTTGGCTCATAGGAGTAACTAATGGTGGGTAGCCTAAGTCTTCTCTTACTTTAGGAACTTCATTTAAAACCTCTTCTAATTTATTTAAAGAATTTTGTTCTTTAAGTTGGGATATCATATTAGAAAGCATTCCCCCTGGAATTTGATATATAAGAGCTTCTGGCTGAGGGGATAATACTTTAGCATTTAATATTCCTTTTTTAATAAAGTCCTCTCTAATAGGTTTAAAGAAATCATTTATTTCTTTTAATTTATTACCATCTAAATTTGTATTGAAGCCATAATTAGTTAAAGCATAATGTATAGATTCTGTTGGAGGCTGAGCGGTTCCTCCTCCAAAAGCGGATATAGAGCAATCTATTCCATCAACACCAGCTTCAGCAGCTTTTAAATAAGACATTTCAGCTAGTCCATTTGTGCTATGGGAATGAAGATATATTGGTATTTTCACTGTTTCCTTAAGACTTTTTATTAAGCTATATGCTATATCCGGCATTATTAGGCCCGCCATGTCCTTTATACATATAGAGTCTGCCCCCATATTTTCTAATTTTTTTGACAAATTTATATAATTTTCTACATTATGAATAGGGCTTACAGTATATACAATAGTTCCTTGGGCATGTGCTCCTTGTTTTTTTGTTTCATCTATGGCAACTTCAATATTTCTAAAATCATTTAAAGCGTCGAATATTCTTATTATATCAATTCCGTAATAAACAGCCATTTTTATAAATTCTCTTACCACATCATCAGGATAGTGTTTATAACCTAATATATTTTGTCCTCTCAAAAGCATTTGTAAAGGAGTTTTTTTAACTACTGATTTAATTTTTTTAAGTCTATCCCATGGATCTTCATTTAAGTATCTTATGCAGGAATCAAAGGTAGCCCCTCCCCAGCACTCTAAAGAATAATAATGGGCTTCGTCTAATTTATGAAGAATAGGTGCAAATTCATCAAAGGATAGTCTTGTAGCTATTAAAGATTGATTTGCGTCTCGCAATACTGTCTCTGTAATATGTATATCTTTCATGGTATCACCTCAAATATAAAAAATTTTCTAAATATATTCTAACATATTAACTGTTAAAAATCTCCATTTAACATTGAACTTTTAAAAGATTTAACATAATTTAGTATAACTAATAGAAGATATTGTAAGCCTGTTGACAATAAATATGAATTGTAATAAACTATTTATGTTGACACTAGTGTAGAATTAAATTAAACATACATGCGCTCGTAGCTCAGTAGGATAGAGCAGCGGTTTCCTAAACCGCGTGCCGGGGGTTCGATTCCTCTCGGGCGCACCAAAAAGTTTTGTAATTATAGTGGTTGCAAGGCTTTTATCTGTTTTACGATATTTATTATGTGACTAGATATTTGATAGGGGATTTTGTACTGTATTTATTTACAAAGGAAATGTTTTTATGTGAAATGTTATTTAATAGCGTACAAAAAAAATAAAAATATGATATAATAAAATCAATAAATGAACATAATAAAAACATGGTGTTGACGCACCCTGCAGTATACAATTCTAGTTGTTTAGGCAGCTGGCAAAGCTAAGATTATAAAAAAGTAGCCATACCATTGCGGCGGTGGGCTGCCTTTTTATTTTATCTATAAGCACGATAATTAAATTTATCAAAGCTACCAAAAATGATAGAGCAGAAAAAACCACTATAAACATTTCGTACATATGTATCACCTCCCTTCTGAAAGGGATAGCGATACCGGTTACCCACGCACAACCATATTGAATTGTATGTAAATAGTTCATCACAGGCATATTTTAAGGGCAATAATTAGAAATAATAAAAAAGAAGTTATTAGAGGTAAGAATAGTATGACTGCAGATTTTATTATTGAGGCTTTAAAAGAAGCCAAAAAGGCAGAAGCTATGAATGAAGTTCCTGTAGGAGCAGTGATAGTAAAGAATGGAAAAATAATAGCGGCAGCACATAATATTACGGAAACTTTAAAAGATCCCACAGCTCATGCAGAAATAATTGCAATTAAAAGAGCTGCTAGTTATCTAAAAAATTGGAGATTAAATGGTTGTGAACTTTATGTCACATTAGAACCTTGTCCAATGTGTGCTGGGGCTATACTTCAGTCGAGAATAAGCAAGATATATATAGGTACCTTTGATCCTAGATTAGGAGCTTGTGGTTCTATAATTAATATATTGCAAAATAAAAATTTAAATAGTAATATTTATATAAAATGGCTATATAATAATCAATGCAGTTTAATACTAGAAAACTTTTTTAAATCAAAAAGATAATATTTATATGGAGAGATGTCCGAGCGGTCTAAGGTGATTGACTCGAAATCAATTGTAGGGATAAACTCTACCGAGGGTTCGAATCCCTCTCTCTCCGCCAACTTAAAAATACACTTGGATATGGGTGTATTTTTTTATTATAAATATTTTTTTGTTTTCAAAGTGTTAATAAAACATTAACAAGAAAATAAAGGAAATTAATATATGTAAATAGAATAAGTCTATATATAAATTCTTAGGAGGGACGCGGAATTGAAAAATACTTCATGTGAAAGCTTAAACGGATCATTTCCTAAAAATGACACTATAGTATTATATAATGAAAGTGAAGAAAATAATATTCAAATAACTTATCAATGTTTTGATAAGAGAGAATGGGGAAATTTAGGGAGCGGATTAAGAGAAATTATTTATAGTAATCAATATGTACCTAAAGATTATACAGGAGACATATTTTTTATAAAAAGTTTTGTATGTAATGAGGAAATTTCTTATGAAGCTACGGATATAAAAGATGGTAAAATAAAGGAGTATAAATTTCAACGATATAGCTTTAATGAAAAGAATAACTTATTGGGAAAAGCGTACAGTGATATGAGTAATATTTTATTAGAAAATTATAAATCAGCTAATTTACATAGAGAGATGAGATATAAAAGTCTTTATAATAAAAGGAGATTTGGAAAGATAGATTTATTTTTTAATAACAATAATGATTTAACAAATCTTATTATAGATGATAATGAATTACTTCGGGAAGGACTAGTAAAAAATATAATGAATCATGAAGCGTTTTTACTAAAGTTTCAAATAATAGATTAGGATGCAGTGTAATTTATTTTTAAATAGGAAGGGTTTGTATACAAATAGAAATTATTAAACAAATTGTTACATATAAATATGTATAATTCTAAAATACAAGAATATGCGGTGTAGAAAAAGTAAGAAAACTAATAGTAATAACAATTTTATGGTAAACATATGACAAAGTATGTATAATATGTTTTATTTACTTAAAATTACAACAATGATATACTTGTACTATGAAGGAGTTATCATTTTGATATTTTTTATTAGAAAACATATATAATGATATTAATTAGTTTTTGCCATATGTTTTCTTATAAATTTAAAATATCCACCGTATATAAAAAGGAGGATTTTTAAATGAAAAAAAGTTTTTTATTATCCTGCGTTGGTATAGATGAAGTTGTTTTACAGGAAAAAGAGATAGAAGGATATGATAATATATTGGATATAGAAAAGGAAATAGAATATACAAGGGAGCTATTAAACCAGGTATCATGTGATATAGATAATTTAGAAAAAAGCAAACAAATTTTAGAGGTAAGTCAGTACATGGACAAGTTATTAAATGAGTATACTAACATTACCACGGAGAAAAAGAATTCAAAAAAGATTAAATTTTTATAAAAAGCTATTGAATTTTAATAAATTTGATAGTATAATAATCTTTGTCTTAATTAAATAAATATAGATTAATTCATGAGTAGACTGTGGAGAGATGTCCGAGCGGTTGAAGGAGCACGCCTGGAAAGCGTGTGTAGGGGAAACTCTACCAGGAGTTCGAATCTCCTTCTCTCCGCCATATAATCTTTGCCGTGCTAGACGGGGAGTTAGCGGTGCCCTGTACCTGCAATCCGCTATAGCAGGGTTTAATTCCTCGATTAGGCTATAACATGTGGGGACTGACCTATATAAGTGGCGTTGAGAGCTGGGTCCCACGCAACGGAAACTCATGAACTCCGTCAGATCCGGAAGGAAGCAGCGGTAAGTGATAATTTTCGTGTGCCGTGGATAAACCTGGTTTGAGTTAACTGTATAGGTGACGCTCATAGGTTATTTGCCAAGGCGAGGTGCACGGTTTAATATAGTAGCTATCGTACAATAAATAAAGTTTATTGTACGTTTTTTTTATTTAAAAAATAATATACTACGTAATATGTAAAAATAGAATTTAACATAAACTTAATGTATAATAGTATGAGATATGATTAAAAATCAATTTAAAAGTTTTACTAAGAGGTGAAATGTATGTCCTATACAGCTTTATATAGAGAATGGAGACCTAAAAACTTTAAAGATGTAATAGGTCAGCAACATATAACTATTACATTAAAAAACCAAATAATAAATAATAGAATAGCTCATGCATATCTTTTTTGCGGTACTAGAGGAACTGGAAAAACATCTACAGCTAAAATACTTGCAAAAGCTGTGAATTGTTTAAATTTGCAGGATGGTGAGCCTTGTAATGAATGTGAAATGTGTAAAAAAATAAACTCAAATCTTTTAATAGATGTAACAGAGTTAGATGCTGCTTCTAATAACGGAGTAGATAAAATAAGAGAAATAGTAGAAGAGGTTAATTATCCACCAAGAGAAGCAAGGTATAAAGTTTATATAATGGATGAAGTGCATATGTTATCGCCGGGAGCAGTAAATGCGTTTTTAAAGACACTAGAGGAACCACCAGCCAATGTAATTTTTATTCTTGCTACCACTGATCCTCAGAAGCTTCCTATAACTATTTTATCAAGATGTCAGCGCTTTGATTTCAAAAGAATAAAAAGTGAAGATATATTTGAAAGGCTTAGGCTTATTGTAAAGGAACAGGGAGTTTTTGCAGATGACAAAAGCCTGAATCTCATAGCTAGAATGTCAGATGGCGCAATGAGGGATGCTTTAAGTGTGTTGGATCAGGCTATATCCATGGGTAATGGGAAAATTGAATATGATAAAGTAATAAATATGTTGGGGCTTGTAACTAATGAGAATTTACTAAAGCTTACAGATAGTATAATAGATAAAGATGTTGAGAATTCTATTAAGGTAATAGAAGATATAGTACTCAGTGGGAAAGATATACATTATTTTATTAAGGATATGATAAACCATATGAGAAATCTACTTATGGTTAAAGTAAGTCAAAATCCTGATGAAGTATTGGATATGTCAGAGGAAAATATAAATCTTTTAAAAGAGCAAAGCGGAAAGATAAGAATCGAAGAAATTATGAGAGACATAAGAATACTTCAAGATGCAGAGGAACAATCTAAATGGACTAAACAAAGTAGAATATATTTAGAGTTAGCCATAATTAAGATGTGTAAGATAGAGTACGATACTTCAAAAGAAGTTATACTTGCAAGATTAAATAAGCTTGAAGAAGCCATGAAAACTGGTGAAATAAAAGTGGCTTGTGAAACTGTAGTACCAAAAGCACAAGGAAGGTCTAAAGAAAAAAAAGTTAATGATAATGCGGTAATACAGCCGGCTAAAAAATTTAATCCAGATTCAAAATTGAATATAGATATAGTAAAGAAATCATGGAAAGATATATTAGAAACTTTTAAAGCTAGACGACATATGGTAATATATGCATCTTTAATGACTGCTCAACCTATAGAATGTAAAGATGGAATTTTAACATTAAAATATGAACAACAGTATGCTTTTAATAAACAAAGACTTGAAAAAGAAGAAAATAGAAAAATAGTAGAAGAAATATTTTCAGAGGTACTAAAAGAAAGGATAGGAATAAAATATATTATAGAAAAGGAAGAAACGGATAAAGAAAATCCCGAAGAACTTTTAAAAGAGACCTTTGGAGAGGACATGGTAAAAATATTAGAAGAATAGATGTAAAGTAATTTACAGTTTATAATTCATAAGTTACAATAAATAGTTGTATGATACACTATAATTAGGCAAAGTATTTAAATTCTAAAAGATATTAAAGGAGGAATATAGGACATGGCAAAAAACGGATTACCCAACTTCGGTGGAGGAAACATGAATAATTTAATGAAACAAGCACAGAAATTTCAGAAACAAATGGAGGAAATGCAATCTCAGTTACAAGATAAGGAATTTGAAGCAAGTGTTGGCGGGGGGGTAGTTAAAGCTGTAGCGAACGGAAAAAAAGAAATTGTTGATATAAAAATACAACCTGAAGCAGTAGATCCAGATGATGTTGAAATGCTTCAAGATTTGATTATATCTGCCTGCAATGAGGCATTAAAAAAAGCCGAAGAAGAAACATCTAATGAGATGAAAAAACTAACTGGCGGATTAAATATACCAGGAATGTTTTAATGGTTAATTTAAGATGAGGTGAAGGAATTGGAGTTTTATCCAGTAGCCATTGAGAAACTTATGGAGGAATTTGCGAAACTTCCCGGAATAGGAAATAAGACTGCTCAAAGATTAACTTTATATGTTTTGAATTTACCAAAGGATGAAGTAGATGAATTTGCATCAGCTCTTGTAAGGGCAAGGGGAACAATAAAATATTGCTCTGTATGTGGTAATTTTACAGATAAAGATCCATGTGCTATATGCAGTAATCCTAATAGGGATAAAAGTACTATATGTGTTGTAGAAGAGCCTAAAGACGTAATAGCCATAGAAAAGGTTAGAGAATACAATGGAACCTACCATGTACTTCATGGAACAATATCTCCTATGGCGGGAAGAGGACCAGATGATATAAAGCTTAGAGAATTGGTAAGCAGAATCAATGGAAATGTAAAAGAAGTTATAGTTGCAACTAATCCTAATGTAGAGGGAGAAGCTACGGCTATGTATATATCTAAAATACTAAAGCCCTTAGGAACTAAAGTAACCAGAATTGCTCATGGAATACCTGTAGGGGGAGACTTAGAGTATGCTGATGAGGTTACATTATCTAAAGCTTTAGAGGGTAGAAAAGAAATATAGATTAAAATTTATATGTGTGTCTCCATCAAATAAAGTCATATCATTATGCAAATTCATTTTAGGATGTAAATAAAGTTATTGTAGAAGACCATAGGGAAAAGGTATAAGTAATGTCTTGGAACTATGGTTTTTTATTAGAGGTTTGAACAGAAATTTGAATGGAGTGGAACCTATGTAATAATAATAGCATTTAGGCAGGTGAAAAGTATGAGAAGAAAAGATAGAGAAATGAACAGAAAATTTGGATTAGAAGTCATAGATAAATCCACATATGGAGTACTTTCAATGGTAGATAATGATAATAAATCTTATAGTATTCCTCTTTCTATTGCAAGAGATGGAAATACATTATATTTTCATTCAGCTATGGATGGAAGAAAGGTTGAGATACTTGAGAAGAATCCTAAGGTTAGCGTAGTTTTTGTTGGAGAAACAAAAATTCCAGAAATCTACTCTAACGAGGAATTAAATGAAATACTGAAAGATGAATCAAAAGCAGGGATGCTTGGTAGTAAAGTTTTTACTACCCAATTTGAATCTGCTATTGTAGTAGGAAAAGTGAGATTAGTAGAAGATGAAGAAGAAAAGGTAAGAGGGCTAAGGTTAATATGTGAAAAATATGTCCCGACAAAGATGGCTTACTTTCCTATAGCAGCTAAAGCAGGATTAAAGGGCACTAATGTATATTCTATAGAAATTGAAGAAATTACAGCCAAAAGAAAAAAATATGATGCAAACGGAGAAGAACTAAAGTGGGCAAAAACTGAATAATCAATATCCCTTATCCCTATATCTATGTCCTCATCAAATAAAGTCCTATCGTTATGTAAATTAATTTTAAAAAGGAAAGGAGTTTGTTTGATGAACACAATGAATAAACCCCTTATTATATGTCAAAGATTACAATAACACATGTGATAGGAGGTTTTTTATGAATAACAAATTTAGGCTTCAATTAAAAAAGGATAAGAGCTATACAAAAGAAGAAAAGAAAATAATCACTTCTATAATAGAGTCTATGGAAGAAATAGAAAGAGCTAGATGTTATTTTGAAATGGCTAAAGATCCAAGATTAGTAGACTACGCTATATATATGGAGGAAGCAGCTAAAGCTAAATATATGTATTTATTGAATGAGGCAAAGAATAAAAAAATTAAGATTCAATATAAATATATGTTAGAAGGGTTTGATGCTGTATAATTTTAGTGAAAGGCTAATATTTATAATTATAGTGATTTGGGAGAAGGGGTGATAATATGGAATATATAGGGTATTTTATAATTGCAATTTTAGCATTAGTAGTATTGGTAAAAATATTTGCGTGGCCTTTAGCCATATTAACAAAATTAATAATAAACGGTGTAATGGGAGCAGTTTTATTATTTTTGATAAATATGGTAGGGTCATTATTTAACTTTAGCATAGGAATAAATGCGGCGACGGCACTGATAGCAGGTTTTTTTGGTGTGCCTGGAGTAATATTCTTAATTATATTTAAGGTTTTATTATAGTACACAATAATGTACTGGTAAGGGTTGATGAAAATTTGGTTAGAATTGCAGGAATAGAAATATCTCAAAATAAATTAAATGAGAATATAGTAATTTATTAGGCTGTTGGTAACAAAAATTATCAACAGCCTTTTGTTTTATTATAATACATAAAAATATTTACTTATGATATAACAGTAATATAGTATTTGTTCACAAATGTGAATATTTTTGTGCATAATGTGGATAAATTATTAGACTTTGTGTATAACATTAAATAGAAATGGAGATAATAATATGTTTATAAATAAAAAAATCATAAGGGCTAAATTTATTAGAAGGCCTAATAGATTTCAGGGATATGTGCTTATAGATGGTAATGAAACATTAGTACACGTTCCTAACACTGGTAGATGTAAAGAAATATTAATACCAGGTGCTACTGTAGTTTTAAGGGAAGAGAATAATCCTTTAAGAAAGACAAAGTATGATTTAATTGGAGCATATAAAGGGCAAAAATTTATAAATATAGATTCTCAGATACCTAATAAAGTTGTGGAAGAGGCTTTAATTCATGGAAAAATAGAAGGACTTAAGGAATATACTATGGTTGAAAGGGAGAAAACTTTTGGAAATAGCAGATTTGATTTTAGATTAAGAAATGAAGCGGATGAAGAATATTATTTAGAAGTAAAAGGAGTAACCCTTGAGGAGAACGGAGAAACTAGATTCCCTGATGCTCCAACGGAAAGAGGAAGAAAGCATTTATTAGAATTGATAGAAGTTAAAAATCAGGGAAAAGGAGCAGGAGTCCTATTTTTAATCCAAATGGAAGATGTAAGTTATTTTACACCTAATGATGACATGGATAAAGCTTTTGGAGATGCATTAAGACTTGCATATAAAAATGGAGTAAATATATTTGCATATGACTGCAGTGTAGGCGAAGATTTTATTACTCTAAAGGATAGAGTTAGTATTAGACTTTAATGTATTGGAATAATTAAATAAGTTGTCCTATAATAATCTTATATTAATAATTTCGAAAGGCAGGTGAAAGTTCTAAATTATTTTTAGAACAAATTGCTATGAAGTTTAAATATTGTCCTAAATGCGGTAATGAATTAATAGGGAAATATAGTTGGGATGAAGGAGAAGTACCTTATTGTCCTGTAGATGATATAATGTATTTTGACACCCCTAAACCTTGTGTAGTTGTAGCTGTAATAAAAGATAATAATATTTTACTTCTTAAACAAAGTTACATATTTAAAGATTCAAAGGTTTTAGTATCTGGTTATGTTACAAATGGTGAAACTGTGGAGGAAACAGTATACAGAGAAGTAAAAGAAGAAACAGGAATTATGGTGTCAAATATAAAATATTTAGGAAGTGAATACCTGCCATCAAAGGAATTAATAATGTTAACTTTTATGGCAGACTATTTAGAAGGAGAAATTAATAAATCCGATGAAGTTGAATGGGTTGATTGGAGGGAATTAAAAAATGCCCTTTGTGAAATGAAGGAAGATGAAATAGGAAAAAATGTAGTAAGAAAAGTTTTAAAGAAAATTGGGTATGATGAAGAAAAAGCTTATATATGTGATAATAATAAAAAATAATATAATTAAATTCTATGGTTTATAGGTTGCATAAATAATTATAATATTGGGAGAAGGTGAGATTTTATGAAGGGAATCTTATATTACTTCAGTGGTACAGGAAATACAAAATGGGTAGGAGATAGATTTAAAGATAGTTTTTACAAACATGGAATAGAAATTGATTTAGTAAATATAGAGAATGTAGAAGAATTTGAAATAGATAATTATGACTTTATTATATTAGGAACTTCTGTGTATGCCGAGTTAGAACCTAAAATAGTTGATGATTTTATTGAAAAACTACCTAGTAATAAAAATAATATGAAGGCTATTGTATATTCAACACAAGCAGCTAAAACTGCTTCAGCAGTGTCAATTTTAAAAGGGAAGTTAGAAAAAAAAGGGTATAAGGTTGTAGCTGAAAGTATGCTGCAAATGAGTAATAACTATTATTTTGGAGTTGGCAAAAAAACGGAACAGCATATTTTTGATATTGCTAAGGATAATGCCTATAAACAGGTTAATAAGGTTGTGGAAAATTTTTTAAATAATAAAGACACAAAAGTACATTTGAGCCATTTAAGGATAGCAGGGGGAAAGCTTATGGGTAAGAGTTATAGCAGACTATTCCCTAAAATGTCTAAAAATTTTACATCTACAGAAGAATGTACAAAGTGTGGATTGTGTTTAAGAAACTGCCCTAAGGGAAATATCACTTTTGAAAATAGTGGAGCTATATTTCATGGCAAGTGTATGTTTTGTATGAGATGTATTCATATATGTCCTATAAATGCTATAAGATATAAAGATAAAAAAATAGAACAAACCCAAAAAGACATGATAAAAAATCTTATTTTAAAATAGATACATATTGCAGAGGTGAAGAGTAATGGCAGTAGGAGGAGATAATTGTAAATATTGTCCTGAATTTTTAAGCAGAAAATGTGATGGTAAAGCCAACAATTGTATGTGCAGGAGATGCCCTAGAAATCTAGGAAAATGTTTAACTACAAGATATTGTACTGAAACAGAGTCTGTATTAAATTAGATTATTTAATATCCTAAATTAGCATATTTCAAAATTATATTTGAGATATGCTAATTTTTTTATTTAATTACTAAATTTAAGAATTATTTTTTGTTTTCATGGAAAGAATATATAGCAGTAACATATAAAACTTAACGAAGAAGGTGATACATATGCGATTAGAGGAACTTAAAATGGTAGTTGCTGAAAATTGTGAGGGTTATGAACCTATAGCATCTGTATTTGTGTCTGATGTAGGAAGTAATATAACAGATAGTTGTGAGAACTGTAAGAACTTTGAAAAAGGAAAGTGTGTGAAGAATTTATTTGATCCAATTAAGGAAAGAATATATAGAAATTAGGAGGGTAATATTATGGGAAATGCATATGAAATGATGGCTGTAGGAGAAAATTGTCCTGGTTATATGCCAATATACGATGGATTTCAATCTTCCACAGGAGAACCAGAAAATAAAAGTTGTAGAAATTGCCTTAACTTTGAAAATGAAATTTGTACAATAGACTATTATGATAAAGTAGTTGCAGGTTTAGATCAAGGATAAATTTAACAAAGGCAGCATAAGAATTTGCTGTCTTTTTTTGTACATATTTAAAGTTTTAAATAATAATTAATGTTTTAAATATGTAGCCATAGGTAATTAATGTATGATATAATTAACTTATATAATAAATGATTCATAAAGAAGGTTTTTATGACTTTGTTATTATATCATGGTATTTATATATATTTTTTATAATTAACTATTTATAATTTCCTATAAAATGTCTAACTTTAATGTATCTTTTAGGGAATAACAGAACAAATAAGAAGGAAAAGATTTTTTCTCTTATATAGATTTCTTTGTACGGAAATTTGGGATAGGTCTATATGAAAAGAATAAAACTTATAGACTTTGTTCAAGGTTTATTCTGCGGGAAAGTTAGTGAAGAATAAGCTCATTATTCTATGGAATAGGATTTAACTTTGATAAAGGCAAGGCTTATCTTCTTATGGTTCTGTTGATATTAAATAGTCCTGCTTTTTTAAATTCTTGGTATGATAGCAAGGTATAAATACCTTGGACGGTAGATTATGATATTAAGATGCTGTATTTTTAAAAGAGTGGGAAATTAAAGTGGCTGCGGCACTAAAAATTAGTGCCGCAGCCATTCAATGTTATTTTTCAAAATAAACTATTATATTATAATCAGAACCTTTATTATCTACTACAGAACCAATAAGATCTTTAACAGACTTTTCAGTGTTTGCTAGAGCTTTATTTAACATATCTGGCTCCATCAATTTTTCTTTCATTCTTTCTTTAACTTTTTTAGTTATGATTTGATTTTCTGGGGGAGAAAGTTTTATTTCCCCAAATCTAAGAGCACCTTTTTCTGTTTCATAGATAGTTTTTTCTTCGTCTATATTTACTGATTTTATTTCTGGTTTAGGAACACTTATATATATAGTTTTAACATTAGGCTGAATGGTTATATTTTCACCTTTTAATTTTGACAAGTCTATAGTATAAATTCCTTTTCCACAAAAATCAATATAGGTTACTTTTTTAAATATATCAAAGTTTCCCCAGCTATCATCTAATACTACCCTATCAGATAAATCTACTTCCATAGTTATTAAATCCTTTTTTTCATGTATTTTATTTACTATGGCTTCGCTAGTAATAGCTTTTCTTGACATATTTTCTATACTTTTTGCCATCCCTGGTAAGGACTTTGTTTTTGATTTAATAAAATACTTATAGCATATGGTAAATCCTAAAATTAATGAAATTGTTATTAATATTATAGTTCTTTTTTTTATTATTCTTTTCATTTATGTATTCAAATCTTATTGATTTGAATATTATCCCCCCAATCATTAAGTATTTACCAATTATATTTTAGTAATGAAACATGAAGATTATTGCAATCATAAGTTTAATATAAATATAAGCATAATAAAATATTATATCAATATATTTTTTATTAACAATAGGGCATATGTTATAATATTACATGGTATATACAAAAATTAATAAATTTGGATTTAGGCTATGGAAAATAAAAACAATGTCATAACAGTGGCTTTAATATTTGTATATTTTATACATAGGAATACAAAAGAAGTTTTATCTTAATTTTATGATAGGAGGGATACTATGTTGGATTCAAAAGTAGTTAATATGCAATTAGCGCAAGGCAGTGTAAATGAATATATAGTTAGAGATGATTCAGGTATCACCATAGGAAGGGTATATATAATTGATTTATCAAAGGAAAATAAGTATTGCTGCTTCAGAATAAGATTTTATAAAAAGGGAGAAGAAAGCTATCAGTATCTAAAGAATTCTCTAAATAAGTTTCTTATAACTTTATTTAAGAATATGGATATGTTTAAAGTAAATGTATTAGCCGAAGAAGATGTAAATTTATCATCTTTTACGGATTTAGGATTTGAATTAGAAGGAATTATTTCTAATAGTATTATAAAAGACAATATATACAAAGATGAAATATTATTTGGTATAGATAAAGAAATATTTAGCAATAACATTATAAGGAAGATATCACTAAGAGGAAAACATATAGAAATTAAACTATTGACGCCTGAAAATGCAGAGGAAGTATTGAAATATTATATAGAAAATAAAGAGCATTTAGAGCCTTTTGAACCAACAAGAGAGAATAACTTTTATACTCTATCTGTTCAAAAGAGAATCTTAATGGAGAATTACAAACAGTTTCTAAACGGTACTTCAGTTAACTTTGGTATATATAAGGATAACAAGTTTATAGGGAAAATACAATTATCTAATATAGTAATGGGCATATTTAGAAATTGTTTTGTTGGATACTCTATAGATAGAAACGAAGAGGGGAAAGGTTATATGAAAGAAGCATTAAACCTAGCAGTAGAATATGCTTTTGATGAGATAAACCTACATAGGGTAGAAGCGTCTACTCTTATAGATAATTTTAGATCTCAAAATGCATTAAAAGCTTGCGGGTTTAAAGAGATAGGCTTAAATAAGGATTATCTTTATATTAATGGAAGGTGGAGAGATCATATTACCTTTTATAAGATTAAAGAAGGCTAAATAATTGATTACAACCTAATCAAGCGTGTCCATATAAATAATTTAAAGAAAAAATAAGTATTTAGGAGATATATATGTTTAATTTAGACTAAGCTAATATTGCTAATATAATGCATAGAATAATTGTGATAAAATAACATATGTCGCTGAAAAATGTGACAGAGAAGTGCCGAAAGTTGAGAAACTAAAGGTTAAAAAGTCAACATAAAAGTTTTTAATAAGACAAATTAAAAAATATGTTGACAAAGTAAATTAGAAATGATATTATATAAAAGTTGTCAAATGACAGCAATGGTCTTTGAAAATTAAACAGAGAAGAGAAACCAGTCAATTCTTAACAGGTAACTGTTAAAATAGCGATGAGCTAAAAAATTGACAGAAACAAGCAGTACAAGGAATGTGGTGCAGTGAGGAGCGGAGTTTACTTCAGTAAATGAGCACCGGAGCAAGCCAACATGACGAAGTAATGCGAAGTTTATGGCAATTTTTGATTAAACTTTTAAATTGAGAG
>NZ_PVXO01000072.1 GCF_002995785.1 Clostridium liquoris
AAATGTAATTTTTTTAAAAGTAATCTTTGATTGCTCTTTTTGTCATGCTCTTTTTTATTAATTAAACATTAATCAAACAACTATAAAAATCTTTTAACTTTTACTTGACTTCATATAGTTAGTCTCAAAATACTTAGTTAGTTTAGAATATTAATCTGTGAGCAAGCTTAACAAAGAATACGAATCCATAAATACATGCTTCAGTTAATTATTAATACAATAAATTAATTAATGTAATACCTATCATTGCTATACCCATATCCCCATAATCTCATATTTTAATTGTTTGTCATACAACTACATCAAACCGTGATATTGTACTAATACGACTCATCTGCAAGAAAGTTATAACATATTTTCCGTATTATTATATAGTATGGCTATAAGAATGTTTAGGTACGGTTTTGAAAGAGCTGTAAGATTGGCGGATTTTAAAAATATGGGTGATACTATAACTATAAATTTACCAGAACCATATCTTATAGTTTTAGAGGGAGATAATAAAACACCAGAGGAAACAAAATTAAAGATTATAATACCAAAAGATAACGAATTTATGCATAAAGCTAATGTATTAAAGAATGAAAATTATATATGAAAGATTAAAAATAATTATAAAAAATACATTAGAATATATAAATAAAGCATATGAAAATGATAAAATAAATATAAGGAATATGTTGAAAAGCTTTTATGATCCAGTAAAATTTAAAAGTGCCAACATATATTAGCACTTTTAAATTTTGACGTACTTAATATGGTTTCTTTATTATGTGTTGCCAGTTCCAAGGTAATTGATAACTTTTAATGTGTTCAAATTTTATAATCTTAACTGAGCCAAAAGCTCCAGTTTCAATTATAATTCTATCATCACCAACAGTATTAATTGGCCCAACAAAAGGGTGTGCTATAACCTCTAATCTAATTAGATATCCACTTCCTCCTTGCCTCTCAACATTTACTATATCAACACTATAGGGAAAGATTATCGGCAATTCGGTTAAATATTCTTTGTAATAATTATTTATTTCTTTCTGCATATATGGAATAAGTAATGAAATAACCATATCTTTATAAATAACTTCCCTTGAGTTCTCTGTTAACTGGGGCTGCTCAATTTTAGATGGTTGTTTCATAATTAATTCATAGGCAGAGCATGGAATTGTAAAAGATGTTATTTTGAAGAAAACATTATTGTACTGCTTTCAAAGTAAAAAATAGATATAGTAAATGCTAATAATGCAATGACTATAGAAACTTTAAAAAATTTCTTTATTCTCATCAAGTTCATCCTTTCTGCTGACTTTTTACAAAGTATAATTTTATTTATACTATTGTAGCATATTTTATAGGCATCGTAGGTATTCCATAATATATATTATACAATTGCAGTTAATTTCTTGTAATGTATTAAAATTGTGACCAATTTTCTTAGTTGATAGACACAGTAGATAAAAGTATGGTATTATTCAAGAAACTATAATATGAATTTTTAGGGGCATAGGAACTACGATTATATAGATGGCAATATCAGGAGTCAAATAGATTGAATGAAAATATTCGTAAGGCAGTCATCCTTAGAGATAGTTGCAAATACTCTAAGTAATCTTATAACTTTATGTAGTGATTGTCATGATAAGATAGAAGGTAATGAAGAATTGTTTATTGAAAAATATCAACAAATCATTGATGGCAAAAATGTAAGATTTGATTATGCTCAACACATAACGCAAGGTAAAACTTATTTAAGACAAGGACTGTCTAAATTATGCAGATTGATTTTAACCACTGGAGGGGAGATACAGCTAACAAAAGAATAGCTTGGGACATTGAGAAATCTCATAGCAATGACGCAATTGTTATAACTGACTTGTCGGCAAAGGATGATGACTGCAATATAAAAGATTGGATAATTAAACCTATGAGAAGAAAATCTAAAGCAAACATAGAAGAAGTTAATGGATTTAAACATAAAAATTTAATAAAATATATTGGTTTTAAACTTAGAAAATAATAATATATCAGAAAGGAGAATGGTTAAGTTTGTCTAAGTTTTCTTAACTAGGATACATATGGATTCTTCACTTTTTCACATATCTGATTTTATTAGACAGTTAATTGAGACAACTCAATCCATTATCAAATTTGATATTTTTGTAGTTGATGAAAACCTTTGCCGCATTGTAGGCACTGGGAAATATGAGAAGTATGAAGGACTTACACTTCCAAAGGGCGGGACTACTGCTTACGTTCTTGCTACTGGGAAACCTCTTATATTAAACAATCCTAAGGAGCATGAGATATGCAAATCATGTCCTGTGACTAAGTTGTGTTTCGAAGAAAATTCAATTATTTATCCTATAATAAAGCATGGAAAAACCATAGGGGTTATATCTATAGGAGCTTTTGATGACAAAATGAAAGAGCGCCAGCATAGAATGGAAAAGGAACTAATATTGTTTCTAAAAAACATAGCAAATTTTATAAGTTCTAAGCTAGTTGAAAAGGAAAATTCAGAAAGAATAAAGACCATATTAAATACTGTAAATGAAGGCTTGATTGTTACAGATAATAAGGGAAAAATAATTTTATATAACAACATAATGGAAAAGATATTTTATACAGTAATTAAGCAGGATCTATATATAGGGGATATAATTCCTATACCTAATATATCTGATATGATAGATGAAAAAAAGGTTTATGATAATGTGGAATTAAACTTAGGAAATAATTTTGATCAAAAAAGATTGTATGTTACGGTGAAGCCTATTCAAGGTGAAAATGATAATTCGGAAATTTTATTTTCTTTTAGAGATCAAAAGGAAATGGGAAGTATAGCATATAAGTTATTGGGAGACAACTGCCATTTAAACTTTAATTTAGATAGTATAGTTGGGGTTAGTGATAGCATAAAAAAGGCTAAGGGAGATGCAGTTATTGCTGCTAAAAGCGACTTTAATGTGTTAATTCGAGGGGAAAGTGGAACGGGCAAAGAAATTTTTGCAAGAGCTGTGCATAATAATAGCAATAGAAATAAAAATTCTTTTATAGCTATCAATTGTGCTGCTATACCAGAAAATTTATTGGAAAGTGAATTATTTGGATATGAAGATGGAGCATTTACTGGAGCTAAAAAAGGCGGAAAACCTGGAAAGTTTGAGCTTGCTAATAATGGAACCATATTTTTAGATGAGATTGGGGATTTGGCTCTTCATCTTCAGCCTAAACTTTTACGTGTAATTGAATGTGGTGAGATTGAGAGAGTTGGTGGTACAAAGCCTATAAAGCTCAATGTGAGGGTTATTGCTGCTACTAATAGAAATCTGGAAAAAATGATTGAAGACGGGGAGTTTAGAGAAGATTTATATTATAGACTTAATGTAATGCCATTGGATATACCGCCATTAAGAAATCGTATAGAAGACATATCTGTGCTGGTAAAATATTTTATATCTGTTTACAATGGCAAGTATGGAAAAAATATAAAAGATGTTTCTGAAGAGGCTAAGAAAACCTTTTTAATGTATAACTGGCCTGGAAATGTTAGAGAACTTCAAAATGCAATTGAATACTCAGTGAATGTTGAAAAAAGTGATATCATACAGTATGAAAGCGTATCTACCAAGATAAAAAATCAATTTGAAAATGGAAAACAGATGTGGAAAAATAAAAATATCAAAGAGATAGAGATTGATACAATAAGGCGATTACTCATTGAATATGGTGATGATATGGAGGGTAAAAGGAAAATTGCAGAAGATATGGGCATAAGTCTTACAACGTTATACAGAAGATTAAAGCAACTGTAGTAAATTTATCAAAATGAAAATATATTTTTAAATTTGATAAATTCTAAAAAGCCTAATAATACTAAGAAAATATAAGTTAGAATGGTTTTATTATCATTTTGAAAAATCAAATTGATAATAAGACCTTTTTTATTTCAGTTAAAAAAATTAGAAACGTCAAGTTTTAAAGGGGTTTTGGATATTTAATAAAAATTTAAATCTTGGCATGAATATTGCTATTAAATAGTTAAAAGACTTACATTAAACTTGAATGAGGTGATACCGTATACAAAAATAGAAATTTTGATAATATAGCATTAAAAAATTAAGGCTTAAATGAGGGAGGAAAAGAAAGTGAAAAAACCAATTATAGGAATTACATCTAACTATACTTCAGATGATGAAGTTGGTAAATTAGCACATTTAGGTGGAGCGTTACAAGAATGGCAGCTTATTGCTGATGATTACATCAGAGCTATAGAATCAGCAGGGGGTATTCCAGTTATATTACCTGCAGTTGAAAACGTTGAGAATATATTGCCTATCCTGATGGTATTAGATGGATTACTTATATCAGGAGGCAATGATGTAAACCCTGTACTTTATAATGAAATACCAACAGGTTCTTTAGGAGAAATATCCATCAAACGTGATAATACGGAATATAATCTTCTTAAAACAGCTCTAAAAGACTTTAGCATGCCAATTATTGGAATATGTAGAGGATGCCAGTTATTGAATGTGGTAAAGGGAGGAACTCTCCATCAAGACTTAGTGAAGGAGAAGGTTACTGAAATGGAACACTTCCAGCTAGCATATCCTAGGGATTATGGTTTCCAAAAGGCTATAGTCAAAGAGGACAGCAAGCTATATGGTGTATTTGGGAAAAGAGAAATAAAAATAAACAGCTTTCATCATCAAGGTGTAAATAAAGTTGGGCAAGACCTTGTAGTAACTGTTAAGGGAGAAGATGGAGTTGTTGAGGCAATTGAACAAATAGGAGATAGATTTGTTATGGGGCTTCAGTGGCATCCTGAGATGATGAATGATGGGAAAAATCAGTTTTTTAGATTATTTGAAGCTTTTGTTAAGGAATGTAACAAATAAAAAAATTATTAATAAGGCAAATAAATCAAGTAAATAATTATAAGAAAAGAGGTAAGATTATGAATTCAAAAAATGATTTTAAAGATATATTAATTGTTGGTTTTGCACTATTTGCTGTATTTTTTGGAGCAGGTAATATTATATTTCCGCCATCAATAGGTTTAGTTTCTGGTGAAAACTGGGGCCCAGCCCTTATAGGTCTTACACTCACGGGAGTACTATTACCTGTTTTAGGTATTATTGCTGTTTCTAAGGCAGGAGGATCATTTGCTGAATTAAGCAAACCTGTAAGTCCTTGGTTTTATATAGTATTTAATTTAGCAGTTATGCTTTTGGTAGGTGTGTTTGCTAATATTCCTAGAACTTCAGCTGTTGCATATGAATTGGGGGTTAAACCACTGTTTCCTAATATACCATCTTTTCCAGTGATTTTCCTTTACTTTTTAGCCGCATATTATTTTACTATAGATAAATCATCAGTAATTGATAAAGTTGGTAAATTCTTAACACCAGTAATGCTTATTGTATTACTACTTATTGTAGTTAAAGGAATTATTTCCCCTTTAGGCACACCAGTAGATACTGGAATAAAAAATGCATTTTCTAATGCGTTTATCAGTGCATATCAAACTGGAGATGTTTTGACGGGTTTGCTTTGTGGAGGTATTTTTATAGAGAGTGTTATAGCTAAAGGATATAAAAAAAAGGAAGAAACTAATCGCATAATAAGAGGAGCTTCAATTATAGCATTTATAGGTTTATTTATTGTGTATGGAGGATTATTATTTATAGGGGCAGGAGCTAGTGGGGTGCTTCCACAGACCATGGATAAATCAGTATTGCTCTCTACTGTTGTAAAAAAGCTTTTGGGTAACTTTGGAACAGTTATGCTTTCAGTAAGTGTAATCTTAGCAACATTAACTACCTGTGTTGGACTTACTACTTCTTTTGCAGACTTTATGAGTGAATTAACTAATGGCAAAATTTCCTACAAGGCATGTGTAACTATGACCTATATAATCGGTATAATTATTGGAAGTTTTGGAGTAGAAAAGATTATTGGATTTGCAGCACCTATATTTATAGCAATATATCCAGTAGCAATTGTTTTAGTTTTCTTTGGATTATTTAATAAATATGTTCCTAATAAAGGATCCTACAAAGGGGCTGTTATTTTCACATTATTTATAAGTATGGCAGATGCACTTAAAATGTGTGGATTAAATATGCCTGGTTTAAATGCTATGATAGCTAAGCTTCCATTAGCATCACAAGGTTTTGCATGGATAGTTCCAGCCCTTGTAGGTTTTGTCATAGGAACTATAATTTATGGGTCTAGTAATAAAGAAAAGAGTGAAACAGCTGCTTAATTTTAAAACATATATATAAAATTGCATTCAATAAAGGGTGTATTAATAATAAGAATACATCCTTTATTTTTTTGGAATAGTTCAAGCAGTATATAGAAATAGTAAAGAGGGATATATTATGAAATACTTAAAAATAATTATTGCTTCTGTTTTGCTTGGCACTTCAGGAGTTTTTGTAAGGCTTTTGCAAGCATATGACATAAATGCTTGGAATCAAACATTTTTTAAGAGTGTATTTTGTGTAATTTGGTGCTTTTTATTTTTAAAATTAAAAAGGCAATCTGTTAAAATAGAAAAGCAACAAGTTTTTCCATTGATATTATTTGGAGTTACAGGAACAGGAATAACGGGTTTATTAATTATTGGAGCTTCTTTTTATATGCCAATAGGTTTAGCTACAATGTTACACTTTATATATCCATTATTGGTTGTACTAATAACTTCAGCTTTATTTAAAGAAAGGATTCCATTAAAAACCATTTTGGCCTGCTCTTTTGCAGTTATCGGTATGGCTTTAATGAATGGAGGGGGAGAATTTAGTATAAAAGGTATAATCATGGCTATTTTATCTGCCTTCACATATGCTATATATATTATAGCATTAGATAAGAGTAGTATAAGAGACATGGACCCTCTTTGTTTAATAGCTTATTCTTTGCTATTTTTTAGTTTAGTTATAGCTGTAATATCAATTCCTTTCAATTTATTGGTATTGCCGACTTCTTTATCTGAAGTGTTTATAACTGCAATAGGTGCTTTGGTAAGTCAGCTTATTCCTTTTGCATTGATAGCATCAGAAGTTAAAAATATAGGTGCTACAAAAGCTGCTTTTATAAACATGTTAGAACCAATCTCAGCTATAATTTTTGGCTATATATTATTTAGTGAAAATATAAATGCTAAGTGTTTACTAGGAATAATATTTGTATTATGCTCTACAGCCATTATTATAAAAAATAAATCTGCTGAAAATGGGGTAGAGTGTAATTAAAAAGACATTATAAAAATATTACGTAGCAATATTTTTAGAGGACAATTGACAGTTAAGAATAAAATGCCTATAGGCCCCCTAATTAAAGTGGACACATTAACTCATTAGTTATAAGATATATTTAGAATTTAGGAGGGTCTATAGAAATGGATAAATTTATTCGTAGGTTTACTGAAGATGAAAGAGTAAAAT
>NZ_PVXO01000073.1 GCF_002995785.1 Clostridium liquoris
TATAGTAATATCAACTTACATTATAATGGATTTTTTATGTATGTGGGAGATACTTTTTGTATCTCCTTTTAATTTTTTAAGCAGTAATTATTACTACTTTTGCCTACTAAAATTATACTCTAAGTCAAATATTTATACCTAGCATTCCAGATAATGCACCTACAGCTAATGCCAAAGCTATTCTCATCATTCCCCTGTATTCCAAACCAGGTGAATTGCCTGCTATCAAAGACACTATATAAATTATTAACATATATAATGCAGCAACCATCAATCCTGTAAGCCATCCTCTTTTATTGATTTTACGTACTGCATATATGCTTCCGTACATTATACTTAACACTGTAGTAACCAAGTAAAAAATAGCATTAATTTTTTCGCCGATATCTACAAAGCTCATTATAATTGCATATACAATCATAAATATGACGGTAATAACAGTACTTCTTAATACACCGTCTCCTATAGGTAAAAAGTTACTTTTTCCCATATATAAAACACCCCCTATCTATTACTATCTATGTAGAAAAGAGGTGTTTTATGATTAAAGAAAAAAATTTTTAATAATTTATTTCTGTTCTTTAATTTTCTTTAAAATCTACGCCTTTGCTTTCTTCATCAGCTTTTTTAACTTCTTCTTTAACTTCTTTTTTTGTCTCTTCTTTTGTTTCTTCTTTTATCTCTTCTTTATGCTTATTTTCTTTTTTTACTTCCTTTTTATCTTCCTTTTCCTCTACATTAGAAGGATTTAAAATAGAAAGTATTCCGTTTTTATCCAACTTTATTCTTGCCCTACTTGGTCCTGTTTCTAAAATTATAAATGTATCCTGTACATTTATAACCTTTCCTAGTATTCCACCCTTTGTTATAATCTCGTCATTTACTTTTAGAGAATCTAACATACCTTTATATTTTTTCTTTCTTTTTTTCTCCGGTATATATAAAATTATGTAGAAGAATACCAGCATTAAAATAAAAGGTAAAAAGAAGCCTAATCCGCCTCCAGTTGGTTGACTAGCTGCAGCAATAGTTAAAAATTCTCCAATCATTGTCATATAATCACCTCCCCTCATAGTATAAGTTTATAAGTACTTTACTAATGTGTAAAGTAAAACTTTTCAAATTTATATGAAATATTTATTAATTATTAAAATTTTCATAGATTTTAATATTATCCTCTATGCTCTTCCTGCCCATTCTGTTAATTTTTTTTCTTTAAACTCTGGGAAGTAATCTCCATCTATGGCATCTCTAATTTCTCTCATAAGATTATTGTAAAAATATAAATTATGTAAAACACAAAGCCTCATAGCTAACATTTCTTTCGCTTTAAATAAATGTCTAATATATGCTCTAGAATAATATTTGCATGCTGGACATTGGCAACCTTCATCTATAGGTCTTCCATCTAACTCAAATTTAGCATTCATTAAATTTATCTTACCTTCCTTAGTGAATACATGACCATGTCTTCCATTCCTTGCTGGAAGTACGCAATCAAAAAAGTCTACTCCTCTATCCACAGCTTCTAATATATTACTTGGAAGTCCTACTCCCATTAAGTATATTGGCTTATCCTCTGGCAGATATGGAACCACTGCATCTATTATCCTATACATTTCCTCGTGGGTTTCTCCTACAGCAAGCCCTCCTATAGCATATCCATCTAGGTTCATTTTAGCTATGGTTTTAGCGTGCTCTATTCTAATATCATCATAGGTACCACCTTGATTTATACCAAAAAGCATTTGCTTCTTATTTATGGTATCTGGTAATGAATTTAATCTATCCATTTCAATTTTACATCTTTCAAGCCATCTTGTAGTTCTAGCTACAGAATTTTCTACATATTCCCTAGGAGAAGGATTAGAAATACACTCATCAAAAGCCATAGCAATAGTAGATGCTATATTGCTTTGTATTTGCATACTTTCCTCTGGACCCATAAATATTTTTCTTCCATCTATATGAGAGTTAAAGTACACTCCTTCTTCCTTTATCTTTCTTATTTTAGCTAGAGAGAATACCTGAAATCCACCTGAGTCAGTCAAAATAGGTCTATCCCAATTCATAAACTTGTGAAGTCCGCCCATTTGTTTTATCACTTTATCTCCAGGTCTTAAATGAAGGTGATATGTATTTGAAAGCTCTACTTGACAGCCTATTTCCTTTAAATCCATGGAAGAAACTGCTCCTTTAATAGCTCCTAAAGTTCCTACATTCATAAACACAGGAGTTTGTACTGTACCATGAGGTGTAGTAAATTCTCCTCTTCTTGTCTTGCCACATTTTTTAATTAATTTGTACATGTGTGTGTACACTCCTTTATCTATTTTATCTGAAGCTAAGAATCACTTGATAAACATAGCATCTCCAAAGCTAAAAAATCTATATTTTTCTTTTACAGCTATGTTATAAGCATTTATTATTTTATCCCTTCCACATAATGCACTTACCAACATAATTAAAGTTGACTTTGGAAGATGAAAATTAGTAATTAAAGCATCTACGATCTTAAATTTGTATCCTGGATAGATGAATATATCTGTCCATCCTGACTGCTCTCTAACTCTACCAGATTCATCTCCTATGGTTTCAAGAGTTCTAGATGATGTTGTTCCTACTGCTATAACCCTTTTACCAGCTTCCTTTGTTTTATTTATTAATTCTGCAGTTTCCTTTGTCATTCTATAATATTCTGAATGCATATGGTGTTCTAATACATCATCTACTTTTACTGGTCTAAAAGTACCAAGCCCTACATGCAAAGTTAAAAAGGCCAAATTTACTCCTTTATCTTTTATTCTTTGCAAAAGTTCTTCTGTAAAATGGAGTCCAGCTGTAGGCGCTGCTGCTGATCCCTGCTCCTTTGAATAAACAGTCTGATACTGCTCCTTATCCTCTAATTTTTCCTTTATATATGGAGGAAGTGGCATTTGCCCTAGTCTATCTAAAACCTCCTCAAATATTCCATCATATTCAAATTTAACTATTCTACTTCCCTCTTCGCCAAGAGCCATTATTTCTGCTGTTAGCTCACCATTTCCAAATGAAAACTTGGTGCCTATCTTAGCCCTTTTACCAGGCTTTACTAAAGTTTCCCAAGTATCTTTATCTATTCTCTTTAAAAGTAAAAACTCCATTTTGCCATGGGTATCCTGTTTTTCACCTATAAGTCTAGCTGGTATTACTCTAGTATCATTCAATACAAGACAGTCTCCAGGGTTTAGATAGTCTATTATATCTTTAAATATTTTATGTTCTATTTCACCACTTTTCTTGTCTAGAATCATAAGTCTTGCCTCATCCCTTTTTTCTAATGGGCATTGTGCTATTAGTTCTTTTGGTAAATAGTAATCAAAATCTTTTACTTGCATGTTTCCACTCCTTTGTATGATTAAAAAAATAACTAAACTATTGGTTATCAATTTTCATTGAACACTGGTCTATTTGAAACTTATCTTTTTTGCTTCTTTTAAAATGCTTATAAGCTTTATCTGTAGCTATTCTTCCTCTTGGTGTCCTTATTATAAAGCCCTTTTGCAGCAAATAGGGTTCATATACATCCTGTATAGTATCTAATTCCTCTCCTATGAAATAAGAAAGGGTTTCTATTCCAACAGGACCTCCTTCAAAGTTATCTATAATAGCAGTTAAAATCTTATTATCTATGCTGTCGAATCCTTCTCTATCTATTTCTAAAAGCTCCATGGCATCTCTTGCGGTTTGTAAATTTATAATTCCATTTCCTTTAACCTCTGAGTAATCTCTAACCCTTTTTAATATTCTATTAGCTATTCTTGGAGTTCCTCTAGATCTCATAGCTAATTCATAGGCAGCTTCTTCTTCTATATCTATATTTAGTATTCCTGATGATCTCACAATTATTTCTTTTAGTTCATCTTCCTCATAAAATTCCATAGGACAAAGTATTCCAAATCTATCTCTTAGTGGAGATGTTAATAATCCTACTCTAGTGGTAGCCCCTATAAGAGTGAATTTAGGCAAATCCAATCTTATAGATTTTGCAGCAGCACCCTTCCCTATGACTATATCCAAAGCGTAATCTTCCATGGCAGGATAAAGAATTTCCTCCACTGACCTGTTTAATCTATGAATTTCATCTATAAATAATACATCATAATCATTTAAACTTGTTAAAATCGCAGCTAAATCTCCTGCCCTTTCTATAGCAGGTCCTGAAGTAATTTTTAAACTTCCCCCCATTTCTCTTGCAATTATATTGGCCAAAGTTGTTTTTCCAAGTCCTGGAGGGCCATAAAGCAGTACATGATCCAAGGCTTCTCCCCTCATTTTAGCAGCCTTTATAAAGATATCTAATTTTTCCTTTACCTTTTTCTGTCCTATATATTCCTTAAGCCTTTGCGGTCTTAAACTATACTCAATATCGGTATCTTCTTCTACACTTAAAGGGGTAACAAATCTTTCGCCCATCATATTACTCCTTTCCATTCATTAAAAATTTTAAACACTGTTTTATTATTACTTCTAAGGAACTATTTTTGTCCACTGCTTTTAGCGCATTATTGGCTTCTTTTTCTGAGTATCCCAAAGAAGTCAACGCCTCTAATGCTTCCAATGAATTATCCATAATTCCATTATGCTCATCTAATTTTCCCTTTACTTCTCCAGATAAATCATCTTTTTTCAGCTTATCACCAAGCTCAAGTATAATCCTTTGAGCAGTTTTTTTCCCAATACCAGGAGCTCTCATTAAAGATTTTTCATCAGAGGTAAGGATAGCATACTTCAAATTCAATATACTGCTTATAGATAGTAATGATAAAGATGCTTTGGCACCAACTCCATTTATAGTTAACAAAAGATTAAACATGTCTCTTTCTTCTTTAGAATAGAAACCATATAGACCAATAAAATCTTCCCTAACAATTTGCTGTAAATATAGTTTTACTTCTTCATCTATTTTAGGCATATTAGCTAAGGTATTCCCCGATGTATATATTTTATAGCCTAAGCCATTGTTTTCTACAACTATATAGTCCTTATTTATTCCTTTAAAGACGCCTTTTATGTACTCATACATCTGATTCAGCCCCTTATTTATAATAAATTATCACCTATTACTTTACCATTATAAGAAATTTTATTCAACAAAAAAACCTCAAGGATTATTATTCATAATCCTCAAGGCGTGATAATACTTCCTCTCGGCTATTACATTGAAAGTATCTGCTTCCATTAGTTAAAAGATTTATATCTTGCTCTTTTAAGTGATCAATTCTTTTTCCCGTTATGTCAGTTTGCTCATTTTCTATATACATATCTCCATTACTATCTGTTCTATAAATAGCAAGATATTGTCCTTTTATCCCCAACACATATTTATTTGGTAAATATTTATCAAGTTCTTTTACTAGTATAATTTTTGAAGATGATGCCTCTTCTAATTTATAATCTTCTTTTTTGTATCTTTCCTCAAGAGTATTTTTTGTTTTTTCATTAACATTTCTTCCCTTTTCTACTTTTTCTATTACAGTATCACCGCTCTTTTTATACCTTATTTTAAATTCAATAGAGGTATCAGGGTGTATTTTCTCATCTCCGCTTCCTTGTACAGCTATTTTATCAATTTCTTCACCTATGTTATTTACTTGAACTTTGTCATCTCTATTTTCTCTATTATTACTTTTTATTTTTGCCAATGCCAT
Source organism: Clostridium liquoris (assembly GCF_002995785.1). Lineage (GTDB taxonomy): Bacteria > Bacillota > Clostridia > Clostridiales > Clostridiaceae > Clostridium_AO > Clostridium_AO liquoris. Next base: position 5,691 of record NZ_PVXO01000073.1, read on the forward strand.
ATAGTAACTTAAGCTAAAAATAATAGCAGAAACCATAATAACTAAAATCACATATATTCTTTTTTTATTTTTCATTTCCATAGTATCCCTCCTAACTTGATTATTGTCATTTGCTGAAACTTTTATACATAAAGTTTGAAAAAATTGTGAACAATTTTTTTGGTTTTATTTATAGACAAAAAAGCATATATAGATTTGGCTTAAACAAATCTATATATGCTCACTTAAACTTTCTCTTTATGACCCTTTTTCCTCATTTATTCTTTATTCTCTATTATTTATTATTTGAAATTTAATTCTAAGCTTTTCTGCAGCACAGTGGAAGAAAAGTCTCCTTAACTGTCAATTGTCAATTGTCCTCTGTCAACTGAAAGGACTACTCTTCCCATCCTTCAGGGAACTCAGCGTTATGATAAACGTTTTGAACATCATCATCATCATCAAAGGCATCCAGCATCCTTTGGAATTTAGATGCTGTTGCTTCATCTATTTCTGTATATGTATCTGGTATTGCTTTAACTTCAGCTTCAAGGAATTCTAATCCTTTTTCTTCTAAAGCTTCTCTAACAACTCCAAAATCTTCTGGCGCAGTTGTTACAACATATACTTCATCTTCTGAAGCGAAGTCTTCTGCACCAGCTTCTAAAGCCATCATCATTAATTCATCTTCATCTAATTGGTCTGTTTTCTCTATAACTAATTGTCCTTTCTTTTGGAACATAAAAGATACACAACCAGTTGATCCCATGTTTCCGCCATTTCTAGTAAATACATATCTTACATTTCCTGCACTTCTATTTTTATTATCTGTTAAAACTTCAACTAAAACAGCTATTCCTGATGGTCCGTATCCTTCATAAACTATTTCTTCATAGTTTATTCCTTCCATTTCTCCAGCACCTTTTTTGATAGCTCTCGTTATAGTATCTTGAGGCATGTTATTTGCTTTAGCTTTTGCAATAACATCTCTTAATTTACTATTAGTATCGGGGTTTGACCCACCATTCTTTGCCGCAATAGCTAATTCTTTACCTACCTTAGTAAATATTTTACCTCTTTTTGCATCTACCTTACCTTTTTTTGCTTGTATATTATGCCATTTAGAGTGTCCTGACATTTTATATCTCCTCCTTATGCACATTAATTCTTTTATATACTGAAAAATATCAATATAGAAACCTATATTATATTAATTTTAAAAATGCCTCAACCATTATAACATATATGATAATATAAACTCAAATACAAATAGATATTACTTTGATTATATTTCTTCTTTAAACAGTCTATTTTCTATTTTAAAATAATATCCTTCCTCATACTTTTTAAAACTACATTTTCCTGAGGTAACTTGTACCATTTCATTTTTTATTTTCTCCATTATTTCATCAGTACATAAAACAATAATTTCTACTTTATCTGTATATATGATATCTTCTATATGCCATAAATTTTGGCCGCATAAATACTGCACTTTTCCCAAAAGATCATAATCTATAACAACATGAAGAGCAGCTCCCTGTACTCTTTCTACTATACCAGCTTCCTTTATAGCCTGAGCAGTGCCTCTGCTATATGCTCTTACAAGTCCGCCTTTCCCTAGTAAAACTCCTCCAAAATACCTGGTAACCACTGCTACTGTATTAGTTATTCCATTTTTCTTTATTACATCAAGCACCGGTACCCCTGCAGTCCCCTGAGGCTCACCGTCATCACTATATCTTTGAATGCCCATATTTTCTCCAATAATATAAGCGTACACATTGTGAGTAGCTTCCTTATGCTCGCTTCTTATTTTGTTTATAAAAGCCTTTGCCTCTTCCTCATTGTAAACTCTCTTTACATGACCTATAAATATAGATTTTTTTTCTTCAAATTCGCTGCTTATTTCATCTTTAATAGTTAAATATCCCACAGTATCACCTACCATTGCTGTTTAATTCTATTTCTTCCATATATCTTTCAGCCGCCCTTTTTAAATAATCCTTATCTGAGTTATTAAATATACAACTTATTTTCTCTTTAGCTTTTAAGCTTTTAACTTTGGTTAAAGCTTTAATTGCATATAGTACTACCTGAGGATTATCATCTTCTAAAGCCCTTATCAGCGGCATTTCTAAAGCTATATCTTCCATTTTCCCCATGGCAGATACTGCCATTCTTCTAACATTGACAAATTTATGTACAGAAGCTTTTATTAGAATATCCATACAGGATTTTTCCTTTAACTCACCTATAATCCATATGGCTGTTTCCTTTTCCTTTGGATACATCTCTACATAATTTTTTCTTATATATTCTATTAATTTAATTTTAGTAGATTCTTCTAAAGAGTTTATTATATCTAATTTATCAGATTTACCGGCTCTTGAGACATTTTGTAACAATTCTCCTTCATCCTTGCTTTTTACCAGTAATCCATATTTTATTTTCCCATCAATAATATGCTTTTGTGCAACATCTCTATTTATATTTCTAATTTTACAAATAGCTTCTAAAGATTTGCCTTCCAAAAATAAGAAGTAAGTAATTTCTTCCTGAGTATATTTATTTATTTCATTCCATTGAACTTGAAGCAATCCCTTCCTCAATTTTCCTTCTCCAATCTTTAATCTTTTTCTAGAATATGCTTAATTATATCAATACCCTTTTTTATTTCTTCCTCCCCAACTTGAGAAAATCCCATTCTAAAATAGTTTAAACCTTCTTCAGGATTTTTATAGAATATTATTCCCGGAGTTATTAATACTCCTTCTCTTTTACATCTATAAAACAAATTCATACAATTAACTTTTGTACCTTTTAACTTTATATAAAAGTGCAGTCCTCCACCTGGGGAATAGAATTCAATATATTCTTTTAATTGAAATAAGTATTCTTTCATAAACATATATCTATCTTTATAAACTTTATTTAAAACATTTATATACTCTTTCCACATTCCTTCTTTTATATATAAATCCAAGGCCCTTTGCATTAAACTTGATGTAGCAATATCCGTATTTACCTTTGAATTTTGTATGCTTTCCTTAAATATTTTAGGACATATCATATAACCTAATCTAATACCAGGTAAAAAAATTTTAGAAAAACTTTTTATATATATTACTCTATCGTTATAATCAATACTTTTAAAGCTTACATACTCATTATTATTATATATTAACTCAGATAGATAATCATCTTCTATTATATAAAAATCATATATCTCTGCCATATTTAGTAGTCTTCTCTTTTTTTCAATGCTATAGCTTATGCCTGTAGGATTCTGAAAATAGCTCATTATATATACACATCGTATTTTATTTTTTTTTGCTAACTTTTCTAATTTATTTAGATCCATGCCGTCTTTTTCTAATTCTATTTCATATATATTAGATCTTCTCCATTTAAATACCGTAAGAGCGCCTCCATAGGTAGGCTTTTCTACTACAACATTATCATTTACATTTATTAAAGCCTTTGAAGCTATATCTATCCCCTGCTGTGCCCCGGAAACTATAAGAATATTATCTTTCCCTATTTTATTATCCCAAAAAAATTCATCTATACTTTTCCTCAATCCTTCATAACCTAAAGCTTCCTGATAAGCTAAGGCTTCCATACCGTCCCTATCTAATACCTTGTTTATGACATCCTTAAAAGAGCTTATAGGAAAAACATCACTACAGGCTGCTTCTCCAGAAAAGTCTATATATTTTTTCATCTCTTCACTGCTTATTTTTCTAACAACTTCTCCATATCTCTTTTTTAAGTTTACGGCTATTTCTTTTCTTTTTGCGTAAGTTCCACTTCCTACCTTTTGAATAGCATAGCCTTCACTTTCTAGTTTTTTATATGCACTTACTATAGTAACATTATTCACCTTTAAAAGCTTAGATAAATTTCTAATAGAAGGCAGTTTTTCTCCGTCTTCTATTAAATTATCATCTATTAATTTTTTTATATGTTGAGCTATTTTAATATACTTAGCAATATCAATGTTTTCTAAATCTACAAAATACTTATCCATATCATAACCTCTCAAAAAAGTGCAAAGCACTTCCATAGTTCACAGTTAACAATTATCCTCTGCAAACTATAAAAGTTACTTCCCACAATTTCTATATAAAATAAACATTTTCTTTAAATAGGGTCTTGCCATCACTGGCTTTATAATCTCTGGTTTCTTTTTTAACTATATCTTTTTCACAAAGTTTTTCTAATATTTCCTCTATATCTATATCAAAACTATGGAATAAAGTTGCCTTTTTTATATCTTCTCCACTTAAAAATGCATCTTTTTCCTTCATATAATTCAATAATATGCTTGTAATATTTTTTAAGTCAGCATCTATATTTTCGTCTACAAAGGTTAATAGTTTTTCTATAGCTTTCTTTACATCTTCCTTGCTAAAAAATAATTCATCTACACGTTGCTTAAATTTGTCATTTAAATTCATGGCCATAGTCATGGCATCTTTGCTTATCATATATCCAGAAGAATTTACAAATAACTTTGCATACTCTTCTGCGGTCTTTACAGCTGAAGCATATGCTGTATATATACCATCATTATACAGATATTTTCTACAAACCCCGCTGCTTTTTAATAAACTACCTAAATACACCATATTCCATCTTTCTCTGTCCAAATCAGGATAATATCTGCCACTATCATATCTATTGGTTATATCTTCATCTTTAGAAAAAACTAATCTAGAAGATGCAAATATTCTATGGATGAAACCTCCTCTTAGATCCTCGTCATAAAGCTGCATGAATTTATTTTTACTCATAAGTTTTATATGAACAGGCACACCTTTTTCCTCAGTATATATATTTTTAATATCAGGGATTTTTTCATTTACAATAACAAAAAGATCTATATCAGATTTATCCCACAAATCCCCAGTGATAACACTACCAAATACCATAGCCGCAAGCACTGTATCATTACCCTTAAGTCTTTCTACAAGACCATTGAAAGCTCTTTGATACTGTATAATAGTTTTTTCCAACACTATTCCCCCTTTTAAATAAATTCATAAGTGTTAAATTATATCCTATTATATAATATTACTGGACATAATTACAATACTTCACTTTGACAAATGCATGTTTTCCTTCACTTTTATTAATTAATTTTATACTAGTATTAATTCTATACTTATTTCCCTTTTATATTCAAAGAAAGAATTAAAAGTAATCCACACCTAATGTATAGATTACTTTTAAATGATAATATTAAAATTTGTCTAAAATTAAAATTAGTTCAGGTGAACAATTAGCATTGGGATAATTTAACTATGAGCTGGCTAGTTTTCACCTGTTCCCCTTCCTTCACATAAATCTTTTCTACCTTTCCATTTACAGCAGCCTGTATATTAGTTTCCATCTTCATAGCTTCTATTAAAGCTATACTATCTCCTTCTTTTATTATATCTCCTTCTTTTACAAAAACATTTAATATGGTTCCAGGTATACTTGCACCTATTTCATATTTATTGAATTTATCTGCTATTTCAATAGGATTTTCTTCCAATGATTTAATACTATTAGTTTTATCTATAATTTCTATCTCTCTTCTATTGCCATTTACCTCAAAAACTAAAGTTCTTTTACCTTTGTTTAATTTTCCTATTTGAAGAAGTTTAATAATTAGAGTCTTACCTTCTCCAATTTCTATTTCACTAGTTTCCCCTTCCTTCAATCCATGGAAGAATACATCACTACCCATATGGCTCAAATCACCATACTCTTCAATATATTTTATATAATCTTCCATAACTTCAGGATAAAAAGCATAACTTATTAAATCCTTATTGGATGCTTCTATATTGTATTTTTCTTTAATATGCTTTTTGATTTTATCAAAGTCTTCAGGAGGCAATAACTCACCTGGACGTACATCTATGCTTTTCTCCCCTTTTAACACTAACTTTTGTAACCTCTTAGGGAAACCTCCTTCTGGCTGACCCATCATTCCTTTAAAGAAAGATACTACAGAATCAGGAAAAGCCATATTTTCAGCCTTTTCATATATATTTTCTGGTGTTAAATCATTTTTAACCATAAATATTGCTAAGTCCCCAACCATTTTAGATGAAGGAGTTACTTTAACTATGTCTCCTACCATTTCATTAACCTTTTTGTACATTTCTTTTACTTCGTCAAATCTATGTCCTAAATCAAAACTCTCTATTTGATTTTTTAAATTTGAATATTGGCCTCCAGGTATTTCATATTTATAAATTTCCGTGGAACCAGATTTTAATCCTGATTCAAACTGGGCATATACTGGTCTTACAGCACTCCAATAATCAGATATCTTTTGTAGATTATCTAAATTAAGTCCTGTATCTCTTTCCGTATTCTCTAAAGCGGCCACTACAGAATTTAAAGCTGGCTGACTTGTAAGCCCTGACATACTGCTAAAAGCTGTATCTACTATATCTACACCTGCTTCTGCTGCCATAAGTATTGTAGCTACTCCATTTCCAGTAGTATCATGAGTGTGTAAATGTATAGGAATAGAAATTTCATTTTTTAATGCTCTTATAAGTTTTCCTGCTGCATAAGGCTTTAACAGTGCTGACATATCTTTTATTCCAAGTATATGAGCTCCTGTTTTTTCTATTTCTTTAGCCTTTTTCACATAGTATTCCAAAGAATACTTATCCTTTGAGGTATCTAAAATATCTCCAGTATAGCATATGCATACCTCTACTACTTTGCCAGTATTTAAGCTCTCATCTATAGCTACTTCCATACCCTTTAACCAGTTTAATGAATCAAATATTCTAAACACATCTATTCCTGATTTTGCTGATTCTCTTATAAACCCTCTTATTACATTATCAGGATAATTTTTATATCCTACTCCATTTGCTCCTCTAACTAACATTTGCAGTAATATATTAGGTACTTTCTTTCTTATATTTTCAAGTCTTTCCCAAGGATCTTCTTTTAAAAATCTGTATGCTACATCAAATGTTGCTCCTCCCCACATTTCCATGGAAAATAAATCTTTAGCAAGATTAGCTTCTGCCTTAGCAATTTTTATCATATCTTTGCTTCTAAGCCTTGTAGCCATTAAAGATTGATTAGCATCTCTCATAGTGCTATCAGTTATTAATAACTTTTTTTGCTCATTTATCCATTTTACTAATCCTTCTGCCCCTTTTTCATCTAAAATTTGCTTTGTACCTCTTAAATCTTCAACCTTCTGAATTTTAGGTACTACAGGTACATCAAAGCTAGGTTTATTCCCTTTAGTTTCATTTACTACCTTTTCTCCTATATATTTTAATACTCTTAATTCCTCATCTTCTTTAGGTGATATATCAAAAAGCTCTGGATTGTCATTTATGAAATTTGTAGTACATTTTCCTTTTAAGAAGGTTGGGTGGTTAAGTACATTTATTAAAAAGTCCACATTGGTTTTAACTCCTGATACAGTTAATTCTCTAATGGAACGAATTGCTTTTCTTGAAGCATCTTTAAAGCTTCTTGACCAAGCAGTTGTTTTTACTAAAAGACTATCATAGTAGGGACTTATTACAGCTCCAGTAAAACCATTCCCTCCATCAAGTCTTATGCCAAAGCCAGAACCACTTCTATATATATCTATTCTTCCAGTGTCTGGTGCAAAATTGTTCATAGGATCTTCAGTGGTAATCCTACACTGTATTGCATATCCATTAGGTACTATATCCTGTTGAGAAGTTATATTTATTTCAGGAGAATTTAGAGCATATCCTTGAGCAATTAAAATTTGACTTTGTACAATATCTATTCCTGTAATCATTTCTGTTATGGTGTGTTCTACCTGTACCCTAGGATTCATCTCTATAAAGTAATGATTGCCGTATTTGTCTACTAGAAATTCTACAGTTCCTGCATTAGCATAACCTACAGACTTTGCAATTTTTAAAGCATCATTACAAATCTCTTCTCTCTTTTCCTTGGAAATTGAAAATGCCGGTGCAAACTCTATAACCTTTTGATGTCTTCTTTGAATAGAACAATCTCTTTCATGTAAGTGTACAATATTGCCATATTTATCACCAAGTATTTGAACTTCTATATGCTTTGGTCCCTCTAAATACTTTTCAATAAATAAACTGTCTATTCCAAAAGCTTTTCTTGCTTCTTCCTTAGCATTCCTAAAAGCAGGAATCAGTTCATTTTCACTTTTTACAATTCTCATTCCTCTTCCACCGCCGCCAGCTGATGCCTTCACCATCACTGGATAGCCACAAACTTTTGCAATTTCCAATGCCTCTTCTTCAGAAGTAATAGCTCTTTCTACGCCGGGTATTGTTGGAACTCCAGCTTTCTTTGCCACTATTTTAGACTGTATCTTATCTCCTAACTTCTCCATCATTTCTGGAGTTGGTCCTATAAATTCTATGCCTGCTTCCCTACACTTTCTAGCAAACTCAGGATTTTCTGATAAGAATCCATATCCGGGATGTATAGCATCCACTCCCTTTTTAAGCGCTAGATGAACTATTTCATCAATATTTAAATAAGCCTCTACAGGTCCTTTATTTTTACCAATTAAATAAGCTTCATCTGCTTTAGTCCTAAATAATGAGCATTTATCCTCATTTGAATAAATAGCAACGGTTCTTATGCCTAGCTCATGACAAGCTCTAAAAATTCTTATAGCAATTTCTCCTCTATTAGCAACTAATACTCTTTTAAATCTTTTTATCAATTTTTAAGCCCCCTTATAGCTGAATTCAAATACTACGAATGTATAAATATTTAATACAATGAATATAATTATATATAAATATTTTATAAATCAATTATATATGAAAGTTATATTTTTTTCAATTTCATTTTTAATTAAAATAGTACTTTATTTATATCATATTATCATGTTAAATCCAGATTAAATCTATAATCTTAAAATTGTATGGATTTTAATACATACAAAATATTGCAATAAGGTTATGGTATATGTTTCATGTTAAGATATAATAATATTATATAAAAATCAATAATAATAGAAAAGTGATTAGCCAAATTGACTAATCACTTTTCTATTATTTTGCTTTTTCAAATTTATCTTTGCTTACACCACAAATAGGACAAACCCAATTATCCGGTATCTGCTCAAAAGGTGTTCCTGGTTTTACTCCATTGTCTGGATCTCCCTGAGCAGGGTCATATATATATCCACATGCACTACAAACGTATTTATCCATATAAAATTCCTCCCAAAATAATTTATAATATTTTATTAACAGTGCTATCTTATTTTATAAAATTAATTCGATGTTTATCCATATCACATAAGGTTTTTACATAATGCTTTAAAATCATATATTATTTTTTCCTTATCTATATTTAAGAATTCACCTTTCCTCATTACTATATTTCCGTCTACAATTACATATTCAACCTCACTGCCATTAGCCGAAAAAGCTATATTAGAATATACATTGTAATTTGGAACTAAATTAGGTTTGTTTAAATTAATCATTATTAAATCTGCTAAATAGCCTTCTTTAATTTTGCCTAATTTGTCAAAACCTAATGCTTTTGCACCATTAAGTGTAGCCATTTTAATTATTTCTTTGCCATCCAGTTTAGTCGGATCCCTGCACCAAAGTTTTTGAAGTAAAGCTCCTGTCTCCATTTCCTCCATCATATTTAAATTATTATTACTAGAAGCTCCATCAGTACCTATACACACATTTATTCCTTCATTTAGCATTTCTACTATTCTTGGAATTCCGCTAGCCAACTTCATATTACTTTGAGGATTATAGACTACATTTACTTTGTTATTTTTAATTATTTTTATATCCTCATCTGTTAAATGAACACAGTGGGCACCTACTACTCTATTTTCAAATATACCACTTTCTAAAAGAACTTGGCAAGAAGTACTGTTATATTGTTCCTTTAATATATTCACTTCATCTTCTGTTTCTGCAATGTGTATGTGTATACCGCTATCTATTTTTTTCCCTTCTTCCCCTATTACTTTTAATGCCTCTTTTGATAGTGTATAGGGAGAATGAGGGGCTAACATACTTGATACCATTGTATTTTTGCAACTTTCAGTTTTTTTATGAAGTTCCAATGCTTCTTTTAGCTGATGTTCCCAATCTTCTCCTATTATTGGTATTCCTAAAACAGCTCTAATATTAAATTCTTTAGCTACTTCCATAACTTCTTCCTGATAAAAATACATATCATTAAAACAGGTAGTCCCTGTACTAAGCATCTCCAAACAGGCAAGTTCCGTGCCCAGTTTTATGTGCTTTGCTGTAAATTTACTTTCCATTGGCCATATCTTTTCTTTTAACCATCTCATAAGAGGTAATCCTTCTCCATATCCTCTTAACATAGTCATAGCTGCATGAGTATGAGCATTTATTAAGCCAGGCATAACACAATAATCCTTACCATTTATTACTTCTAAGTTCTTATATTCCCCTATATTTTCTCCTATATATTCTCCATAAGAAACTTGTTTTATTAAGTTATCCTTAATTAATATATATCCCCTATCTATAACATCCCTGCCTTCATCCATAGTAATTATCATAGCATCCTTAATTAAAATATCCATATAACACACCCCCACTGTATTCAGTTGACAGAGGACAATTGACAGTTGACAGTTATGGATGTTTTTATTCAGTTAACACTGCATAAAAACTTAAATTATAAATAATGAAGAATAAATAATAGATATGGATAATCTTTCTCCATTGTCACTACGAAAAATTTAAAATTAAATTTTAGCTTACCTTTTAGGTAAGGTTTCCTTATTTATTATTTATCATTTTTTATTTATTCTCTGTACTCTGTACTCTGTCATCTGTACTCTAAATCTATTCGCCAATCATATACCTTTTACACACATTATACACCTGTTTATCTACCTCTGCATGAATATAAATTCCCTGTTCTCTATATTCTTCCACATTAACATTGGCATTTCTATGCAAATAAGCTGCAATAGCACTATCTGCATATGGAATTAGATATTCTTCCTTTTTTAATTTATAAGGTAATCTATTAATTATTTCTTCTATAAGTTTTTCTAAATTAATACCTTGTTTGGCTGATATTTCTATATACTGCATTCCCTTGAAATTATCTTTTATGTTTAATAATTCTTCATCACTAACCTTATCTATTTTATTTAAAACAAGTATAGTTGGCTTATCTATAGCTTTTAATTCCCTTAACACCTCATTTACTGCCTCTGTCTGCTCTTTATAATTGTCTGAGGATACATCTACTACATGCAGCAGTAAATCAGAGTAAATCACCTCTTCTAATGTGGATTTAAAGGCCTCTACTAAATCATGAGGAAGCTTTTTTATAAATCCTACTGTATCCGTTAAGGTTATGGTTCTATTATCAGGAAGTACTATGGCTCTAGTGGTTGTATCTAAAGTAGCAAAAAGCATATCTGCCTCAAATACATTTCCCTTTAATGCATCTTCCTTTGGGGAATACATATTATACAGTACATTTCTTAAGGTGGATTTTCCTGCATTAGTATATCCAACTAAAGATACCTTAGGTATTTCATTTCTATTATCTCTTTGAGTTTCTCTTATCTTTTTTATTTTTTCTAATTCCTTAACTAAATCATATATTCTTTCCCTTATATGTCTTCTATCTGTCTCTAATTTCTTTTCTCCTGGCCCTCTAGTTCCAATACCACCACCGGTTCTAGAAAGAACTGTACCTAGACCTGATAGCCTTGGTAATCTATATTTTAGCTGAGCAAGCTCTACTTGAATTTTCCCTTCCTTACTTTTTGCTCTTTTTGCAAATATCTCTAAAATTAGAGTTGTTCTATCGATTACTTTTACTCCAATAAAATCTTCAAGATTTCTAACTTGAGAAGCAGTTAATTCATCATCAAAAATAATCACATTTGCCTTTTTTGCCTGTGTCAGTAATGCAATTTCTTCTACTTTTCCCCTCCCTACATAGAAGGCAGAGTCAATTTTATTTCTTTTTTGTAAAACCTGCTCTACAGCAGTTACATTGCATGCCTTAGCTAACTCTTTTAACTCATCTAGACTTTCTTCGCTTTCAACACCAACTAAGATAGCCCTTTCACTATTATCCTCTACAACTTCATTTGATTTTATGGTTTCTTCAATATATTTTATTCTACCCATTAAGTCATAACTAATAGCATTCTCAATAGTTAACTTTCCAGTAGTTTCAGCTACTAAAATATCCTTTTCTACATTGCAAAAACCTAGAGTTGTATCTATAGGTCCAGCTTCGTCAACACCTATGGCTGCTATACAATCCAACTTTAATCTTGTAAGAGCAGATAAGTCTAAAGCAGATAATCTAGAGTTTCCATTTGGATGAGTATGAATTACTCTTACCCCTGATAATCTTTTTTCTTTTATATCAATTATAGGTACCTCTACAGTAGTGCTATCTCCTATAGATACATCTATTACATTTCCTTTCCTATCTATAGCCACACTAACTTCTCTTTCTATTTCAGAAGTGACTTCTGAAATTATATCCACTATTTCTAAATTAAAAACTTCATCTTTTGGTACTTTCACATTGTATATTTTATTCAATCTATCTAGTATAACATCTCTAATTCCTTCCGTATTTCCGTTTATCATAAAATCCACTCCTTGCAATTTGACAAATAATTGTATAAACCTTGACAACTTTCATATAATTTTATACTATAAAAACAACATTGTAAATATATATAATTGTTATAGAATGGAGGTCTATAATGGAACAAAGGAAAGAAAACATTTTAATACCCGAAGAACAAATTAGTACAAGAATTGCAGAACTAGGTAAAGTAATAACAAAGGATTATAATGATAAAAATCTATATGTATTATCTTTGCTAAGAGGTAGTTTTATATTTACCGCTGATTTAATAAGGAATATAACTACACCTACTAGAATTGGTTTTATGACAACCTCAAGCTATGGTCATGATGAGGTATCTACAGGTAAAGTAAAAGTAGTAAATGATATTCCTGATGATATAAAAGGTTTAGATGTTCTAATAGTGGATGACATAATTGACACAGGCTTAACTATGGATTTTGTAATTAATCACGTAAAAGAATTAGGTGCTGCTTCTGTTAAATGCTGTGTACTTTTGGATAAACCTGAAAGGAGAAAAGTAAATATTAAACCTAACTACTGTTGTTTCGAAATCCCTGATGTATTCGTAGTAGGCTACGGCTTAAATTATGGAGATTTTTATAGAAACATTCCTTATATATTCAATTGGGAGGAAAATTAATGATATTAAAAAATTGACAATTAACAGTAATTTATTTCTGTTAATTGTCCTTTTTTTAATAATTTGTATTTTCACCTGCTCTAATTCTAATTCCTGCATTGTCCAGACCCATATTTATAGAGGTTTCTGGTATCTTTCCTACTATTATAGTTTCTGAAATAGGTATTTCATTTTTCACTTCTATTTCATTACTGCTCAACGGAATTATTACTCTTATATTTGTTTTTACTTGTACATAAATTCTGTGCCTAGTCTGATTAATTCCTTCACTCTGAAAATCTGATATATATCTTGTTTCTATATATCCAATAGGCTGCATTTTAACAGTTATATTTGGACCAAAGTAAGCTAAAATATTATTTTTAAATATATATCCTGCAGGTATTTTTATTCCTATGGTACCTAATTTATTTAACTTTTGTTGAGATTCTAAAGCCACATCACAAGCAATTTTATTCATAGTTAATGTATCAGCCTTTATCAAAGCTATATTTCCCTCATGATCCTTTTGTATATTTATTATATCTTCATATTTAAAGTTTTCTAAACAATTATCAATTATAGTCTTATTAATAATTTCTAAAGCCTTAGCTTTCATTTCGCCATCAGCTGCTGCCAGCACAGTTGGTGTTATTACCTTATCAAAAGTATAAAAGAAACCACCGCCACATATGAATATAAATAATAGGACAATTGCTAATTTAAATTTAATGTTATTAATAATAAATCCACTTCCCAATATAGCTGTTAATAACTTATATTTAATATAGCATAAAAATATTCTTAAATATTACTTCATATATAAGTAAATGACTTTTTATATATTTTATAAAAATCCTATTGTATGATATAATATTTTAAAATTGGTTATAATTAATAATAGAAATATCGGGAGGAAAGTTATGGAGAAAAAGAAAATGGGGAAAAAAAAGAAGAAAAAAAGTTCCCGTTTTAAATCTTTAAAAAAAGTCATTATAATAATACTTTTACTTGCTATATTTTCAGCTGTTGCTGCTTTAGGAATTGGTCTTGCTATGATAAAAACAGCTCCACCTTTAGATATAAATAAAATATTAAGTTTAAGTGAACCATCTTTAATATACACAGATAGTGGACAATTAATGGACATGGTAGTATCTGATCAGCATAGAACTGTGGTAGCCTATAAGGATGTACCAAACAACTTAAAAAATGCTATTATTAGCATTGAAGATGAAAGATTTAAAACCCATAATGGTGTTGATTTAAAAAGAACCATTGGGGCTGCATTTATAACTATAACAAATAAGATTACAGGTAAGCCAGGGGTGCAAGGCGGATCTACTATTACCCAACAGCTTATAAAAAAAACATTGCTTACTGATGATGTAAAGATTAAAAGAAAGGTCCAGGAATGGTATTTAGCCACTGAACTAGAGAAGCAATTAAGTAAGGAACAAATTTTAGAAGCATATATGAATACTATACCTTTAGGAGGAAGTGCTTATGGAGTAGAGGCTGCTTCTCAACAATATTTTAGTAAAAGCGTAAAGGATTTAAATTTACTTGAAAGCGCTTTTCTAGCAGGAATTATCCAAAGTCCATCTACTTTTTATTATGCTGTAGCATCACAAAAAAATTCTTCTCCCTACTTAAATAGGACAAAAACAGTAATAGGTAAAATGAAAGAAAATGGTTATATAAATGAAGGTGAATATAATAAAGCTATAGCAGATTTAAACAATAACAAGTTGGTATTTAAAAAATCCAATATTAATGCCAATAAATTAAATTATGAATGGTTTTCAAGGGAAGCAATTAAACAAGTAAAGAAAGATTTAATGGCTCAATATCATCTAAGTAGTAATGATGCTGATCGCATGATTATGTATGGTGGACTTAAAATTTATTCTACCATGAACAAATCATTGCAGGATTATACTCAAAATACTTTAGACAATATGGATAGTATATTAGGCATTAAATCAAAAGATAATAAAAAAATATTGGAACCTCAAGCTTCAGCTACAATAATGGATTATCACACAGGAGAGGTTAAAGCTTTAATTGGCGGAAGAGGACAACAGCCTCCTCTATCATTTAACAGAGCAACAGAATTTTATAGAGCTGCTGGTTCTAGTATTAAACCTTTAACAGTATATGGACCAGCCATAGATACTAAGTTAGCTACCCCAGCTACTATATACGATGATGCACCAGTGCCAGAAGAAATAGGAAAGCTTTATCCTGACAATGGTAAACCTTATAATCCTAGAAACGATAATGGTGTCTATGATGGAAATATGCCTTTAAGGACAGCCCTCCAAAAATCAAAAAACGTAGTGGCTGTAAGAATTGAACATGAACTTGGCTTAAAAACTGGAGCAAGTTATGCAAAAAAGTTTGGATTAACTTTAGATAAAAATTCCGATGAAACAAGTATTTCTGCACTTTCCTTGGGTCAGCTAACTGGGAAACATGGCACCAGTGGTACAAACACCCTAGCCATGGCTGATGCTTATGGAGTTTTCGGTAATAATGGTATGAGGGCAGAACCCGTACTTTATAAAAAGGTGGTGGACAGAACTGGTAAAGTAATATTGGAAAACAAATATTCTTCATCTAAAGTTCTATCTCCACAAGCCGCTTATATAATGTATGATTTACTAAAAGGCCCAGTTTCACCTGGAGGTACAGGTCCTTCAGCTAACTTTAGCCCTATGGCTAGAGGTAAAACTGGTACAACTACTAATTCTATAGACCTTTGGTTTACAGGTCTTACACCTTATTATTCTGGAGCAATATGGATTGGTAACGATGATAATTCAAGCTTTAATGATAATCTAGCCTATGGAAGATATATAGGAAGTAATGATGCTGCATTATTATGGGGTATGATAATGAAAGAAGCCCATAAAAATTTAGAATATAAGGAAATGCCAATGCCTAATGGTATAGTAGAAGTTCCTATATGTGCTGATTCAGGAAAAATACCTACAGCACTATGTCCTAAAGATAGAATAAGAAATGAACTCTTTATGGAAAATACAGTTCCAACAGAATTATGTGATTTTCATAAAGGAATAACTCCTAGCCCATCACCAGATAACGGGAAGAATGAAAATGACAAAAAGTATAAAAATGATGGAAACGATGGAAACAATGAAAATGACAAAAAATACAAAAATGATGGAAACGACAAAAAAGACCAAAAAGGCCAAAAAGATGGACAAACAGGAGACGAAAAACACACACAAGATGAAATAAATAAAATAACACCTCCAACGGAAAATACTAATACGGATAATAGCAACAATAATCCAAATGATAAAAAACCTCCTGCAAATAATTCTAATAATAATCAGGAGATAAAAAATTAAAAAAGATATGCCCCATAATAATTCGGGGTATATCTTATTTTTTCGTTTTTGGATCAAAAAGTAAAGCTGCCACATATCCAAAAAATATTGCTGCTGTTATTCCGCCTGCAGCTCCTTTTATGCCACCAGTAAATGCGCCTATCAATCCTTTTTCATTAACTTCTTTTATAGTTGATTTCGCTAAAGTGTAACCAAATCCAGGTAATGGTATGGTGGCTCCAGCCTTTCCAAATCTTATTACTACATCATATATGTTTAGTGCTCCTAAAATAACCCCCAAGGTAACAAAACTTACTAGTATTCTTGCAGGTGTAAATTTTGTTTTATCTATGAGAATTTGAGCTATAACACAAATCAATCCACCTACTATAAAGGCACTTACATAATCATTCATCATAGTTTAACTTCCTCCAGTACCATATTCTATTGCCACCGCATGGGCTATACCTGGGATACTCTCACCCTGAAGAGATGAAGTAGTACTCATAAGTGCACCTGTGGATACTACTAATATCCTTTTAAATTTTCCACTTAACATATTTTTATATAGATATCCGCATAAGACAACTGCAGAACATCCACAACCACTGCCTCCAGAATCTGTTCCCTGTGTCTCATTATCAAATATTTCCTCACCACAATCTATATAATTATGGCTGATATCATAACCATAATCTTTAAGCAATTTAGCTGTTATTTCCTTGCCTACTTTACCTAAATCGCCTGTGGCAATTACATCATAATCCTTAGGGGATCTTCCTGTATCCTTAAAGTGATTATATAAAGTAGATACTGCAGCTGGTGCCATAGCCGCTCCCATATTATTTGCATCAATTATTCCATAATCCTTTACTTTTCCTATAGTCACGTATGTTACATATGGAAAATTTCCTTCTCTCCCTAGTACCATAGCGCCGGATCCTGTTACTGTCCATTGAGCTGTTGGAGGTCTTTGTGATCCGAATTCTAGTGGAAATCTAAATTGTCTCTCTGCTGAAGAGAAATGGGAGGATGTGGCTGCTATTATATAATTGGCAAAGTCTCCATCCATAACCATAGATGCTATAGATAATGATTCTGTCATAGTTGAGCATGCCCCATAAAGACCTAAAAATGGGATATTCATATCTCTTGCAGCAAAACTTGAAGATGTTAATTGGTTTAACAAGTCTCCGGCAAACAAAAAATCTATATCATCCTCTTTTAGATTTGCTTTTTTTATACTCTCAGTTACTGCAGTATATAATATATTGCTTTCAGCTTTTTCATAGCTGTCCTTTCCTGCTAAATCATCATTTTTTATAACATCAAAGTAATCCTTTAAAGGCCCTTTACCTTCCTTAGGACCAACTATACTAAAAGTAGATATTATTCTAGGCTTATTCTCCATTTTTAAGGTTTGTTTTCCTACCTTTTTTGTCAAGAAATCACCTTCTTTCTAAAAAATATACAACTTATAAAAATAGTATTTACTTCTTAATGTTAAATTATTTTTAAAATATAATATATTACCCCTACTAAAACTGAGGTACTTAATCCATATACCAACACTGGGCCGGCTATAGTAAACATTTTAGCTCCTACACCAAATACATATCCTTCTTTTTTAAATTCCATTGCAGGCGATACTATGGAGTTTGAAAATCCTGTTATAGGCACTATAGTTCCTGCTCCTGCAAAAGTAGCTATCCTATCATATATTCCAATGCCAGTAAGCAAGGCTCCTATGAATACCATGACTATAGACACATAAGTTCCAACTTCCTCCTTTGGTACACCCATATTTAAAAAAAAGTTATTAACAAACTGCCCTATATCACATATTATTCCTCCTACGATAAAAGCATTTATGCAATGCCTTAATAGATCTTTTTTAGGTTCAATTTCAGCGGATAATTGGTCAAACCTTTTTCTTATATGTTTTTCATTGGATTTCATACAATCACCTCTGTTTCAATTATCATTCTTATTTTATACATAAAATTAATTTTTAACCTAAAAAAATAGGATAATTAAATTATCCTATCCATTTAGCTTCTCTTTCATAATTTTTAATACTCTTTTTTCTATTCTAGACACCTGTACCTGACTAATACCAAGCATTTTAGCTACTTCTACCTGGGTTTTGTCTTTAAAATATCTAAGCATGATAATTTGTCTAGATTTAATATCTAACTTATTAAGTGCTTCTTTTAAAGCAATTTTATTTACAATTTCATTGTCTTCCTCATAATCCTCGCTTATTTTATCTATAAGCATTATAGGGGAACCATCATCTTGATGAATAGTATCATATAGATACTGCATACTACTAGCAGATTCTGTAGCAAAAATTATGTCCTCAGCGTCTACTCCTGAGAATTCTGACAATTCTTCTATAGTAGGTTCTCTATTTAACTTTTTTGCTAATTCTTCTTTATCATAATGTAATTTTCTTGCTGTATTTTTTATACTCCTGCTTACCTTTATTATACCATCATCTCTTATAAATCTTTTTATTTCACCCATTATCATAGGCACTGCATAAGTTGAAAATTTTACTCCATAGTCTGGGTTAAAATTATTAATAGCCTTTACCAAGCCCATACATCCTATTTGATAGATGTCTTCATATTCATATCCTCTATTTAAGAACCTTTTACTTATAGCAGAAACCAAAGGTAGATTTATCTCAACCACCTTATTTAATGCCTCTTTATCTCCATCTCTAGCCTTTCCTATCAGTGCTAAATTATCTTCATAACCATATATACCCTTTTTTACCGCTTGTTCATTCATATTATTCACCTAACTTAATGATTTAAAAGCTTTTTTCATAATAATTTCAGTACCTTTTCCCTTTTCAGACTGTACCTTTAAGTTATCCATAAAAGATTCCATTACAGTAAATCCCATGCCAGACCTTTCTAAGTCCGGCCTTGAAGTGTATAGTGGCTGCATAGCTAATTCAACATTATCTATGCCTACTCCTTCATCTGAAACTATAACAGTAAGCTCATTTCCTTGAATAAAGGCTTGTATTTTAACAATGCCTTCTTCTTTTCCATATCCATGTATTATAGAATTTGTAACTGCTTCAGAAACTGCTGTTTTTACATCAGTTATTTCATCAATAGTTGGATCTAATTGGGATGCAAAAGCTGCTACTGCTACCCTAGCAAAGCTTTCATTTTCTGACTTGCTTAAAAACTCTATTTTCATCATGTTATCGTACATTATTATTTTCCCCCCATTAAATATTCTCCAATGCTTCTTCATTGCTATTGTATAATTTTATGATTTTAAACATTCCTGATAATTCAAATACTCTTCTAACAGTTTCATTTACATTAGTTATACAAACAGTCCCATTTTTATAGGCCAATTTTTTATATCTGCCAATTACTACGCCTATACCAGAGCTGTCCATAAATGAAACCCCTGAAAAATCCATTATAAGTTTTTTCATATCATCTCTATTTAATCTATCATCTATTTTATTTCTTACTTCCTCTGCACTATGATGATCTAATTCTCCCATCATATGTACTAATAGTTTTTCATTATTATTTTCAAATTTAAGATACATATATTTCCCCCCATTTTCATTTCTAATTATTTGTCCATTTTTTTACTAAATGCTTATTTACCTTTATTCTACATGTACCATAATTTTCCTTCTTTTTATGGTATAACTTTTTTATTATTTATTATATCCATACCATGAATCTTTATACAAAAACAGCCAAAATTTCATAAATCTATATAACTTGCTTATAATATAAATCATTGCTATAATAAATGTACTATTTTTTATATTATAATGGAAGGGAGGTACAACAATGGATTTATGGTTACGAGAAGCTCAAATTTCTGATGCAGCAATGACTTACAAAGTAAAAGAAACTTTAGTGAGAAAAAAGACTAAATATCAAGATTTAGCTATTGTAGACACTTATGCTTTAGGAAGAATGTTGCTTCTAGATGGTATAGTACAAACTACTATAAAAGATGAATATGTTTATCATGAAATGATAACTCATATTCCACTATTTACTCATCCAAATCCTAAAAAAGTATTAGTTGTTGGTGGCGGAGATGGAGGAACTATAAGAGAAATATTAAAACATCCTTCTATGGAAAAAGCTGTATTATGCGAAATAGATGAGGATGTAATTATAGAATGTAAAAAGTATCTTCCAGAAATAAGCTGTGCTTTAGAAGATAGTAGATGTGAAGTATTTATAGGTGATGGAATTAAGTATGTTCATGAGCATAAAAATGAATTTGACGTTATAATAATTGACTCTACAGATCCTTTTGGAGCTGCTGAAGGTTTATTTGGTGGAAGTTTCTATAAAGAAATATTTGAATGTTTAACTGAAGATGGAATATTTGTAGCACAAACAGAAACTCCTTTCTATCTACCTGATGTAGTAAAAAGAGTTTATGATGATGCTAAAGCCGTATTCCCTGTAACTAAATTATTTATGGCTGCAATTCCAACTTATCCTTCAGGATATTGGAGTTTTACTATTGGATCTAAAAAACATGATCCTGAAAATGCACAATTACCTGAAAAAATTCCCTTTGAAACAAGATATTATACTGAAAAAATACATAGAGCTTCTTTTGCTCTGCCAAAGTTTGTTGAAGACCTGATAAATATCAAATAAAAAATAAGAAATAATAGATAATAAATATTGAAGGAAATTCGCTGTAGCGAATTTCCTCTATTTACTTTTAACTAGAATTTTTCGAAAAAATTCTTTCCATATTTATTATTTTTTCTTTATTATTTATTCTTTATAATATTGACTTCTTCTTCTGTAAAATTAAAATATTCATAAAGACAGTTTTCATCATAGTTTTTAGTTGAAAACTTCTTAGGGATCATCATATCCATCAATGTATTAGGGTAATACTCATATAAATCTTCTCCTAATTTCTTTGCAAAGGAATGAAAGTAAAATTCATATATTTTGCTATTTAGTAAAAATAATAAAAAATTATAGTTGAAATCACTATTCTCCTTTAGTACTATGGAGTAAATATCCGCACTAAAATAGCTTCCTTTATCTAAAGCAAATCTATTATCCTTGCTTTTATATGGAAAAATAATTTTCTCTTTTTTAAATATATCTGAATTTCTTCCCCATTGAAGTTCATACCACTTTCTAATTCCCTTAATACATTCTCTTCTATTCATTAATTTCTTTTTATAAGGCATTAAATGATTATTTATATTAGGGTAATTGCTTATATCCTCTATGTCATTTGAATAGATTATAAACTTATCCAGGGTTTTTACACAGTTTTTTTCAATGAAACTACTTTTTATCCAAGGCTTAATTATACTTTCTTCTAATTGTTCCTTTACTATATCTTCATGGGTTACAATAAAAGCCTTATCACATCCTGTAATTATTCCTTGATAACTTTCACATATATCCTTAAGTTTAAATGTAGATTTTTCTTGGATTTTCCTAAATATATTTAATTCCTTTTCTTCTCTTAAAATCCACCTTTTTTCTCCAAGTTCTTTACTGTCCACAAAATAACTATTATATAGGTTGCCTTTTTTTAAAAAAAATGAGTTTACAAAAGCTTTTTTATCTTCTTTGCTTTTATCCATAGGTTTTATAACTTTAACCTTTTCTGCACCATTACTACTTTTATCCTTTAAAAACAGTATAACTGGATCTATTCCTGTACCTTTAAAAGGCCTAATGCCATAAAAATCTACAATCTCTACCACATTAAAATTATCTACAATAAATTTTCTCAAATTCTCTCCACTTTGAGATTCCATAAAATATCTAGAGGTAATAAAACTCACCTTGAATTTAGGCTCTGAATTAACAATAGCTCCTTTGAAAAAACAATAACTTAAATCTCCCTTATCTTTATAAACCTCTCTATACTTTTCTTTAATTTGTTTTGAATAGTCCTTTTCTATGGTCTTATGGCCAATATAAGGAGGATTGCCTAAAAATATGTTAAACTTATCATGTATTTCATCCATCAAGAAATCCATATTTAATATATTTTCACTGCATACCACGCCGCTTATTTGGAATAGATCTATGGAAAGTATTTTAGTAGCTATGCTATCTATATCTATACCATATATATTATTTTTTATTATGTGTTCTTTTACATTATCCTTATTCAATAACATTTTATTTTTATTATTTATTGTCTCCATATTTTCCATGTACATTTTATATAAATGTTTAAATAATGGAATTATGATATTGCCACAACCACAAGCTGGATCAACTATTTTAATATAAGGATTATCTATTAAATCATCTATCTTTACTGTATTCTCTATGATATATCTTGCTATTTCTTCTGGAGTATATACTATTCCCATATTCTTGTTACCCTTTAACAATCTATAATAAAACTTACCAAAGGTTACGTCATTTCCCATATTAAAAATTTTCTTATAATTTATTATAGCTATCTTCTTGTATATATTATCTATGGGTTGTAAAATAATACTATATAGCTCCATGATTTTTTTTACAAATAATTCGTACATTTCATATCTCTCCATCGTATATAAATTAATAATACACATAAACTAAAGTATATCATACTAATGGTAGGTGATAAAAGGTGAAAAGAAAAACTTTAGTATTAACCTTATGCTTAGTGTTATCATTGGGAACTTTGACCTATGGAAGATTCATTAATAAAAAGTCAAATAATAATTCTATGGCTTCTTCTAATATTGAAAAGCCTTCAACAGATATTCCAAAAAATGAATCTAAAGATGATTCTAAAATTGAAAAAAAATCTACCCCAAATAAAAATGTGGAAGATAAAAAAGAAATAAAAAAGCCCACAGATGCTAATAATACAAAAAATCAGCCTAAAAAAGATGCCAATGAGAAATCTTCAAACAATGTGTCCACGGATACAAAGGAAAGAGATTGGTTCTTTGTACCTAAAAAAGATGGTACACCTTCAGGAGCGCCAGATGATGTTTTAAATATAATTAATAAAAATTCAGCTTATTACTTGGGTGATACTTCAGAGAAGGTTATCTATTTAACCTTTGACGAAGGGTATGAAAATGGATATACTGGAAAAATATTAGATATACTAAAAGCCAATGATGTAAAAGCAGCATTTTTCGTTGTAGTTCCTTATATAAATAGCAATAAGGACTTAGTTAAGAGAATGGTAGATGAAGGTCATTTAGTTTGTAACCATTCCAATCATCATCCTTCTATGGCTCAAGCAGCATTAAAAGGAAAAGACGTCTTTGATAAAGAGCTGACAGATACAGAAAAGGCTTTTGAAGATTTAACTGGAAAGAAAATGCCTAAGTATTTTAGACCTCCTATGGGCAAATACAGTGAACTTTCCTTGCAATATACAAAAGAGCTAGGTTATAAAACCATCTTTTGGAGCTTTGCATATAATGATTGGGATCCTAATAAGCAGCCAAGTCAGGAATATGCAAAAAAACTCATTAATGAAAGAACTCACAATGGAGGTATTTTCTTATTGCATGCGGTTTCCAAAACAAATACCGAAATTTTAGATAGTGTAATTAAAGAATTAAAATCTAAGGGATATAGATTTGCATCTTTAGATGAACTTAAGTAAAAAAGTGCGATGCACTTTTTTCAGAGTACAGAGCATAGTTTAAGTAAGAGGTAAGAACTAAGAAGTAATAGTTGTGGTGAAAATTCAGCCTTGCTGAATTTTTTCATAAACTCTTACCTCTTATCTATTATCTATTATCTATTACTTATTATCTATTATCTATTACCTATTTTGAATAACCTTCACTAAAAACTTAGGTATAGATGATAATCTTTTTATTCTCCAAGGCTCCTTACCTACTCTATAAAGCCATTCAAGTCCCATGCTTATCATCCACTTTGGGGCCCTTTTTACTTCTCCTGCCATTACATCAAAGCTTCCTCCAACGCCCATAAATATAGTAGCTGATATACTGTCCATATATTTACTTATAAATATTTCTTGCCTCGGTGCTCCCATAGCTACAAATAAAGCATAAGGATTTAACTTATTTATTTCACTTATTATTTCATAACAGTTGTCTAAATCAAAAAAACCATTATGACTTCCTAGTATTTTTAATTTAGGATATTTTATTTTCAAATTATTTATACATTTATTTAAGGTTTCTTCTTTGGTTCCTAATAAATATATACCTTTTTCTTCTTTTTCACATAGCTTTATTATTTCTTCCATAACCTCTATTCCGGCTATTTTTTCTTCTACTTTGTTTCCCACAATTTTAGAAGCAATAACTGTACCTATGCCATCTGGTATAATCACAGAATTCTTCTGTGTAAAATTTTTAAATAACATTTCATTATTTAACCCGCTATTTAGCACTTCCGGATTACCAGAAATTATATGTATCTTATTAAATTTTTTTATGTATTGCATAAAGTTTTCTCTACTTTCATTATATACATCATATGTCAATATCTTAGTAAACATAAACATCCTCCAAATATAAATAAGGGGGCTGTGGCACTAAAGTTAAAAAGCCCCTTCTTTTTTGAACACCGAAAAAACAGTTTTAAATAATATTTTTATATCTAAAAGCACAGAAAATTGTTTAATGTACACTAAATCATAGTGAATAGTTTTTTGTAGTTCTATTTCTCCTCTTCCACTAACCTGAGCAAGTCCAGTTATTCCTGGAGTAACTAATAATCTTTGTCTATATTCTGGTGGATAATATTTAACCACATCAGGTATTTCTGGTCTAGGGCCTACAAGGCTCATATTCCCTATAAATACATTAAATAATTGAGGTATTTCATCTAAACTGCTTTTCCTTAAAAAAGACCCTACTTTGGTTACCCTATTATCTTCCTTACTTTGAAATACAAAGTTTCCTATATCATTAGGATCTATTTCTAATTCCCTCTTTTTTTCCGCATTTACAACCATGGTTCTAAATTTATATATGATAAAATTCTTTCCGTCTTTTCCTACTCTTACTTGTTTAAATATAGCAGGTCCCTTTGAATCTAACTTAATTAGGATTATCAATATTAAGTATATTGGAGAAAGTATTATTATACCTATGAAGGATAATATTATATCCATTATTCTTTTTATAACAAATTGAAACCTTTTGCTTTTTATATGTTTATCTAAATCTATTTGTATTGTATTATTCTCCATACTAACCTCCTTATTTTATTTTAATTTTACTCTTTAATAAATTAATAAAATATGTAAACTCTTCAATTCCTAAAACATATATACTTAAAAAATAAACTAAACTGCCTAATATAAAAGAAATACTTAAAGATATTATGCTCCCTTTCATATTCATCCCAAATAAAGCCATAGAATTTTTATTTATGAAAAATATTGCAATTCCCATAATTATTGAAGAACATAAAATTTTAACAAAACTTATGAACATATTTCTTAAATTAATGCCATTTAGCTTTTTATTCAAACTAATCATCATAAGAATTGTAGTTAATATAGAGGATATAGATGTAGCCAAAGTTAATCCAGAAACCTTCATATACTTTACTATGAAAATATTTATAATAATATTTATTATTATCCCCAAAAAACTATTTATCATGGGGGTTTTAGTATCTTTCACTGCATAAAATGCTTTATTTAAAATGTCCCTTACTCCGTAAGCCACCATAGCAGGAGTAAAAAATAGTAATGCATTAGAAGTTAATTCTACAGCTTTCTCATCAAACATACCCCTTTTAAAAAGTAAAGTTATTAAAGGTGTTCTAAGTATAGCTATAGCAAAAGCTGCCGGTATCATAATTAAAAGTATAGTATTTATTCCTTTTAAAAGAGCTTCTTTATATTCCTTTAAGTTTTTCCCTGAGGCATATTGAGATAGTGTCGGATATATAACCATAGCTATACCTATAGCAAATACTTCATAAGCCAAAGTATTTAATTTATTGGCTAAATCCAAAACCGCTACTGCACCTTCAAATATATTTACAGCAAAAGCTCTATTAATAAAATTATTTAATTGGATCACAGATGTGCTTATTATAACAGGTACCATCAATATTAGCATCTTTTTTAATTCACTATCTTTAAAGTCAATAAAAAATTCATATTTATATCCCAATTTTTTAAATTTGGGTACATTTATTATAAACTGAGCAAAGAACCCTATTACTGTAGCCACTGCAAATCCGTAGATACCATAACTTTTTGTAAAAAACACCAAGTACACTATAAAAACAATATTGGATACTATAGACATAGCCGCTGGTTCATAAAATTCATTATGACATTGCAATGCACCAGTTACTATACTTTGAAGGCTAATAAAAATTAAAGATAAAAACATTATTCTTATTACAGTTACAGACATATTAAAGACTTCAGTATCATTGCTAAATCTATTGCCAAAAATAATAATTATATATTTAGACAATAATATTAAAATTATTGTAAGTATTATCGTAAAAATACCATAAGTATTTATTACATTATTTACAAACTTATTTCTTTTTTCTTTTGTATATTTTTTTATATGATCAGTATTTAATGGTATAAAAGTGGTAGTTAATCCATAACTTATAGTGGTTAATAAATAAACCATTCCTATAGAAAAATTATATATATCTGCTATATAGGTAATTCCAAATTTAGCTGCCACTAAAGAATCCCTTACTACAGCAAGCACCTTCCCTATAATAATAAGTATCATTACTATTGCAGAGCTTTTAAAAAATTTATCCTTACTCATTCACTTCACTTCCAGTTAATATTTCATTATATGTCTTATAGTAATTTTCCCAAAAGGCTTCAATAGAAAATTTATTTAAAGCACTCTTATATAAATTTTCTCCCTTAATACTTAATTTTTCTTTATTTAAATACACATTTTTCATTTTATCATAAATATCTCGTTCTGAGTAAGGATTTATTAAAAATCCATTGGAACTATTAATTATAAGAGGCATATCTCCTACCTCTGAACATATAATTGTTTTCTTTACTAAGGCACTCTCCAGCACTACTAGAGGTGGAGCTCCACCTTCATTAAAAGAGGTTAGTATACTTACATCTGAAGCATTTATAAAATCAATAGAATGTTTTTTAAAGCCAGTAAATATTACCTTATCATTTATATTCAAATCATTAACAAGGGCTTTCAATTCATTTTCTAACTCCCCATCTCCTAATAAAAGCAGCTTTACATTTGAAAAATCTTTTTGCAAGGTGTTAAAAGCTTTTATAAGATTAATATGATTTTTTATAGGATGCATTCTAGCAACCATTATATAAATAAAATCATCTTGTTTTAAATTGTATTTTTTTCTTAATTCTTCTCTACCTATTTCAACATTGTATTTTTTAAAATCTATACCATTAGGAATTACATATTTATCTCCCTTAAAATCCTTATGTTTTAAAAGCTCTTTTAAATAATTTGAAACACATATATAGTTATTAAACTTTTTTAATGCCATAGTACTTAAAGGTGTATATAAATACTTCTTTTTTTTATCATTTAAGAAATCATATCTATAATCGCTATGAATAGTAGTAACCGCTGGAATAGATAGCTTTTTCTTAATTAATGAATATATAAAATTAGCTTTAGGTCCATGAAAATTTACTATATCTATTTCATTTCGTTTAATATATTTAACAAGGCTTCCCCTTATCATTTCCTTAAAAGTGAAACTAACTGCTGGTATAGAAAATTCGCCAGCTTTTTCATATAAATCTCCTTCACCTATGCAAGCTATTTCACATTTCATATCTAAAATATTGCTGCTGCAAATATTAATTACGTGATTTCCACCACCACCATTATCATTCCCTGATATAACCTGTAATACTTTAATTTTTATCACCTGCCTAAATTATTTAAGTATTAATAATAAATGCTGCTTCTATTATTATGTCTATTCATAATTGATTGGGACAAGGCTAATAAAATCCAAAAATATGCTATAACCTTTGGAGCAGAGAAAAAATTATCTATTAAATTCATAGACATAAATGCAATAAAAGATACGAAAAATCCTTTATAATATAATTTATAAAAATTATTCTCTTCTCTATTTATTAATTGTCTCAATTTCACTACAATAAATATAATCATTACAATAAATGCTATACTTCCTATAATACCTAATTCACATTGCATTTTCAAAAATATATTGTGCGGGTGATATACTTTATAACCACAATATCTTAAATCCCTATATTTTTTTATATATTCATCATAAAGAGAAGCAAAATTTCCTATGCCTACACCTAAAATAGGATGATCCTTTATCATATAAAGGGCAGTTTCCCACAATTTTATTCTGGAAAGATTTTGGCTTAAATCATTAAATTCTCTAAGCCTATTGTATATTTTTGGTATAAATAAAGATAAACCTCCTAAAATTGCCACTGGAATAAGAAATCTAATTTCATACATTACTATTATTAATAAGCATCCTATTGCAAATCCTAACCAAGCATTTCTAGAAAAACTTGCAACTATATTAAATAAAAATAATAATGATGAAATTAAGTAAAATATTTTCTTTTTCTTGTCCTTTTCATATATTAATAGCATTATACAAGGGAAAATAGCCATTACAAAAAATGCTCCTAAATTATTTGAGTTTTCTAGTAAAGATTCAACCCTAATATTAATACCATAACTGCTAGGTTGAGGTGCCCCTATGCCTTTAATATAATCAAATATGCTCACTAAGCTTATTATAATACAAGTAAATATATAACTGGCTAAAGCCTTATTTATTTTTTCTGTACTATCTATTTCTGCATATATAATAAAATATAAAATTATATAGCTGCAGAATCTTAAACTTTCTTTTAAAGCAGTAACTTTGTCCACAGCATATGTGGTGGATAAAAACATAACTATTATTAAAAGTAAAATAGATATATTTAAACCATTGCTAAAAAAGCTTTTAATCTTTGTTATAAATTTTTTTCTATTGTTTTTAATGATTATTATGCCTAGTAAATACAATAGTATAATAAATAATAATATTATATCTCCATTAAAAGGCACTCCCTTAAGCCTAAATTTACTTGGCAAAATGGGTAATAAAATAATATATAAATATATTAATAGTCTTAATAAGTTATTATAATATATCTCCATATGTTCACCTTCCTTTTCTTTTGAATTTTGCAAAGCTATTACTAAATTATATATAAATATTATAAACTATTCAATATTAAATATCTCCATATAAATCATGCTAATTAGCATAAAGACCACAGGAGGATTTTACTTCACCTGTGGTCTTTAATTATTTTAACTTTTTATGTAAATATATATTTGAAATTAAAGATGATATTATATAAACTGCAACTGTTGCTATAGCTGCACCATTTGAACCCATCTTTTTAATTAATGCTATATCTAATAATATATTTGCAACTCCAGAAATTATAGAATTATAAAAGTTTACTTTAACCTCTTTCATACTAGATAGTATATTGCCTGATGGTATTCTAAAGGTTCCTGAAATAAAATATCCCACCATTAGTATTCTAAATGTAGATAATGAGTCTGCATAACTCTTGGTAAACAGTATATTTATCACTTGAGGAGCAAATATTATTAAAAATATGGTAATAGCAGCATTAAATAAGAATAAATATTTTTGTAAAATATTATATTTTTCTTTTATCCATTTTTTATCATCATACTTTTTTGCAAAATATGGATAAATAAACATTATGATTGAGTTAGGTATAAACACCAAGTTAAAAGGTACTAAAGTTGCTGTTTTATATGATGCTACTATACTTTGATCCTTTATTATTAAACCTACTAAAAAAGTATCCATTAAATATAAAAGTTGAGACATTGAGCTAGTTAAGCAGCATACTATTGAATACTTAAGGAATTCTTTTCTTTCCGCTAATTTAGGATAATCAATATGAACCAACCTCTTTAAATCATCCTTTAACATATATATTCCTAAAAAAATTGATAAAATATAAGAAAGATATCTTCCAATTACTATACCTTTAATATTAAATAAAATTCCTAGAACTAAGTTACCAATAAAAAATAAAAATGTATTAGTAACAGATAATATAGAAAATTCTTTATTTCTCAATTCTGTTCTCAAAAAAGTCTGCATTTCATTAAAAAATATAGTTAGCAAAGGAATAAGTGAAAAATATCCTAATATTTCTGTACTGCCTTTAACAGGCAGCTCAAAAAACAAAGTAAATAGTATTATGCTAATAGCAATTAAACCATTAAATAATATTCCTACCTTTAAAGCATATTTTAAATAGGACAGCTTTTTTTCCTTATCATCTTCCATGCTGCAATATTGAAGTATACCTGATACCATGCCAAGTCCTTCTAAAAGCAAAAACATATTAAGAATATTTTGGGCATAAATGAAACTTCCATATACCTTTTTTTCTAAAATTCTAGTTAATACAATGGTTATACCGAATTGTATTACTTTATTTATAAAATTTGCACTAAAAATCTGGATGAAGCCATGTTTAATTGCAAACTTTAGTGTGTTGCTTTCTTTCATTGTAACCTCCACAATTTAAGATAACTTATAAATAGCTTTTGACAAATCCATTAATGTCAAAAGCTATTCAATGTTACTTTTCTATATATAGGTAAAGTTTAAAACTACAATTTTTTTATCTATATTTGCCATATTTATAGTTCCATCAATATTTTTTCTAGCTTCCTTGCTATAGTTTCTCTAGAATAATTTTTCATAACATATTTTCTGCCATTAGCTCCTAAGGTT
Organism: Clostridium liquoris; assembly: GCF_002995785.1. Lineage (GTDB taxonomy): Bacteria > Bacillota > Clostridia > Clostridiales > Clostridiaceae > Clostridium_AO > Clostridium_AO liquoris. The sequence continues at coordinate 37,085 of NZ_PVXO01000073.1, forward strand.
TCTCTTAATTCTCTATCTTTATATAACTTTAATACTGCTTCTGCTATTTCTTTTTCATTCTCTGGTTCCACAACTATTCCAGCTTTAGCATTATTTATAAGCTTTTCTGCTTCTCCTTCTACTGCTAATACTATTGGCAGCTCTGAAGATAATGCCTCAAACATTTTTGACGGAAGAGCTCCTTTAAATAAATCCAATTTTTTTAAAGGTATTACCGTAGCATCCATTGAAGCTATTATCCTAGGCATTTTAGGTTTTGGTTGAACAGGTAAGAATAAAACATTTTCAAGTTTTCTTTTTCTTACCATATCCATAAGCATTTTCTTTTCCGGTCCATCTCCTACAAAAACAAACTGAATACCCTTTTCATCTCTTAATATGTCAGCAGCCTTTATAATCACTTCAAGACCTTGGGCAATTCCATGAATACCAGCATAACAAACAGCAAATTTATCTTCTATATTAATTTCTTTTCTAAAACTTTCATCTCTATTTTCTTTTTTAAAGAACCCTGTATCCACACCATTGGTTATTAAATGTACTTTATCTTTTCCAAATCCTCTTTGCACAATATTATCAACTATACCTTGTGTTTGACCAGTAACCGCAGCGGCTTTTCTATAACAAAATTCTTCTAACCAAGTTGACATGATTATAAGCAATTTATTATGTAATACACCTAGTTTAATAGCTGATTCAGGCCATAAATCTGACACATTAAATATGAACTTAGCACCTATTTTCTTTGAAATTACATATCCTGACCATCCTAAAAATAGTGGTGGGGATTCAGTAATCACCACATCTTGTTTTCCAACCTGCTTCATGCCTTGAAGTACAGAGGAGAAAGTAAAGGAAAGATAATTTTTCAACCTTTTTGTAAAAGATTTTTCCTTTGTGGCATATATACCAGTTCTTATTATTTTAATTCCATCTAATTCTTCTTTAACAAGCTTCTTTCCTTTGTACTCATCAAATATTTCACCTTTAGGATAATTAGGCATTGCAGTTAATATAGTAACTTCATGTCCAAACTTTTTTAACTGCTTTGCAAACTCAAAAATTCTGTTTTGAGGTGCCCCCACTTCTGGTGGACAATATTGCGTTAAAAATAATATCCTCATTATTTCACCTCGTGTAACTTTGCTTAAATATAATTATTTTATTGCTTCCTTTATTACTTTTAATATTTTTTCTCCTGCTTTGCCATCACCAAAAATATTTTCTTGTTCTCTATTAGGAACAAAATTCATTATTGCACTTAATATTTTTTCTTTATCTGTCCCAACAATAGTATTCCAACCATTTTGTACAGTTTCTACCCATTCTGTTTCATCCCTCATGGTTATACATGGCTTTTTCATGAAGAAGGCTTCCTTTTGTACTCCACCGCTATCTGTAACAATTTTTTCTGCATGCATTTCCAAACTTATCATATCTAAATATCCAATAGGTTCAATTACCTTAACATTGTTATTAAAGCTTAATCCATAGCTATCTATATATTTTTTTGTTCTAGGATGAAGTGGCAATACTATAGTCTTATTACTTTCGTTTAAAGCCTGAATAATATTTCTTAATCTATTTATATCATTTGTATTTTCAGCTCTATGTATGGTAGTTAATATGTACTTGTTTTCTATTAAATTTAATTCATTTACTATATTTGATTTTTTCTTTGCCAGCTCTTTAAAGTCTAATACAGCATCAAACATTACATCTCCCACATTATGAACAGAATTTTTTATTCCTTCATTTTTCAAATTAACAACAGCTGTTTCTGTTGGAGGAAATAATATACTGGATATATGGTCTGTTAAAATTCTATTTTGCTCTTCTGGCATATTCATATTAAAACTTCTAAGTCCAGCTTCCACATGAGCAACAGGTATTAATAGTTTACTAGCAGCTAAAGCTCCAGCCAAAGTTGAGTTAGTATCTCCATATACTAAAACTAAATCAGGCTTTTCTTTTAAATATATTTTTTCCAATTCTATCAGCATAGTTCCTGTTTGCTGACCATGATTTCCTGATCCAATTCCCATATTATAGTCAGGTTTAGGTATATTTAGTTCATCAAAGAATACCTTAGACATATTTTCATCATAATGTTGTCCTGTATGTACTAATATTTCTTCAAATTCCTTTCTGATAATATTAGAAACCGCTGCCGCCTTTATAAATTGAGGTCTTGCTCCAATTACTGTAATAATCTTCATTTCCTATTCCTCCATTTGCATTTTAAGATAATAGTTTTTTATAGATTTGATTTACTTTTTCAAAGTTTTTTTCTATATTATAATTTTCTTCTACAAACCTTCTTCCATTATCGCCCATTTCCCTTCTTAATTTAGGATCCTCAATTAATTTTTCTAAAGCTGCACATAAGCCCTTCACATCTTCTCTTTCTATTAATAAGCTGCTTACTCCAGGATTTGTTGCTTCAGGTAATCCACCTACATTGGAAGCTATAACAGGTACTCCGCAGGCTTGTGCCTCAACAGCTGCAACTCCAAAACTTTCTACTAAGGATGGAAACACTGCTATATCGTATCTATTTAACGCTTCCACTACTTCTCTAGCTGTCAGTCTCCCTAAAAACTGCACATCCTCAAATATATTTAAGTCCTTGGCCATATTCTCCAAATTATGTCTTTGAGAACCTTCTCCACCTATTTCTAGCTTTATATTACTATATTTTTTTCTCAACTCTCCAAAAGCTTTTATTAAATATTCTATTCCGTACTTGGTTTCTAATGATTTTACCGTGCCAATTATTATTTTATCTTTATCCTTAACTACATTAGTCATCGGTTTAAAAAAATCTATGTCAACCCCGAAAGGTGTTATTTCTATGTCCCTATTTATGTATTTTTTAGTTTCTTCTCCCATAACCTTGCTAGTAGATAAAATAGTGTCACATTTAGATAAATTATACTTTAAGACATATTTGGATATTAAACCTTTCTTAGGGAACTCATAAACATCACTTCCCCATACAGATATAATAAAAGGATGAAACTTAGTTAGAGCGCCTAATAAGCCATAACTAGAAGCATAATGAGAATGTAATATATCAGGATTTATTTCTTTAACTAATTTTTTAACTTTATTTATCTGAAATAAATACTTGAATTTATATATGAAGCCATTACTTTGTATTTTTTTTAAATCTAAATTAAGGCTATGAACCTTAACACCTTCGATTGTTCCATCAGTTAAACTTATTACATGAATCTCATAACCCTTAGCTTTAAAAAAGTTACACCATTTTTTTGTATGAACACTATTTATATCCGCTAAGTAACAAATTCTCATTTAATATCCTCCAAACAATTATTTATATAGATAAATCCTTCTCCACCTGATTTGCTCTAGCCTTCCAAGTATTGTCCTTTATTATTGCTTTAATATTTTTTATCTTATTATCCAAACATAATTTATTATCATATATTTTATCAAATAAATTTAACAGCTCTTCCGTAGAATAATCTAATTCCCATCCTATATCATACTTCTTAACAAAATCTCCTGTAGCAGTATTCGAAGTAGATATTATTGGCTTTGCATAACCTAAATATTGAAATAACTTAACAGGCATTGAAAATTTTCTATATTCATTAGGTTCAAAAAAGAGGCTAAATAAATCTGCTTCTTCAAAATAAGGTATTAATTCGTCCCCTGATTTGTGTACTATGTTTATTCTATCACATAAATACTTTTCATATATATGCTTTTCATTTTCCCACTCATTTTTTCTACAACAAACCGTTAGCTCCACATATTTCTTTTCTTTTACAGCTTGAAATAATTTTTGAATATTATATAATTTACTAATTCCTCCCACATAAAATATCTTTAAAATATTTTTATTATCAATATTTATATTGTTTAATTCACTAACTTTATCTATTTCAGTGGCAGGTGGTAATTCTGCAACGTTCCCAGTAAAATCAAAAGGAATATATTCATACATTTTCATTGATGGCAAATACAAAACATCAACAAATTTATTATACATTTTCAAATCATATTTATAGCATGCTACAGCTGGATATCTTTTATGAAATGGTACTCTATTTTTATATTCATCAAATACCCAGTATATATCCCTATAAAACAGTCCTATTTTAAGTCCATTTTTTTTACAAAATTTAAAAAAATTAAAATCCAAAAATGCATATTTTGGTATATGATTCTTCTCAGTTAAAATAGTTGGTTCTGTTGAACTCTCTGAATATACAAAGCTATATTTTACCCCATTTGCTATATTATCTTTTATTTTTTTAATTGCACCTTTTCTTTCTTTTCCATAACCCATAATTACATCTACATCATATCCAATATCCTTAAAAGCTTTCATAAATTCTATAGGCCTAATATTGGATCCCGATGGGAACTTTTCATCTATATAAAATGGAAAATGAATTATGCATCTCTTCTTATCCACATTTATGCACTCCTAAGAATTTATTTTGCTATCCTTTTAAAAAGATTAATTATTATATTCATAGCCAGAAGTAATAAAAATACACTTATTACTGTGGAATTATAGATAAAATCTGTAAATCCAGCCTGACTCATAGTTCCAAAAGTTAATATGATGCTAACAAAGAAACCTATATTTATAGGTGTTTTTTTCATTTTCAAGAATAATATAAACACCAACTGGCATACTATTCCTACATATATAGGTGCTATAATAGTACCTATCATTCCAAAATTCGCATAGGCTTCTCCTATGAATATAGTATTCATTACACCTGCTACTCCATTAAAAACACCTTCTGGGTTATAAAAATCCATAACTATTTTACCTGAACGCACATAAGTTTCATTAGAACCCAATAAGTGTAAAATGGTAGGATATAAACTTTTCCCATGTAAAAATGGCAGGAATGCTGGGAATAAATCCACATGTAAAAACAAAGTAGCTACTTGGGTATAAAAAATTCTTCCTAGAGGGCCACTATATATGTGAAGTCCTGAATTAAAATAATATCCTATTTTAAGGTACATAACCACTATAACAGCAATACTTGCAATGAATACTTTTATCAAGTTTTTTTTGCTTATACCCTTACTGGTTATTATAAGTAAAAATACAAATCCAAATATATAAAAGGCCAAAGGTGATTTAGAATAGTTGTAAGTTTTTACAAATACAGTACATACAAACATAATTAAAAATAGAATTATCCATTTAGCTTTCTTAGTATTTTTAGCATATACAAAAGTAATATATGAAAGTATAGGCGTAAAATTCATAGCTATAATATTTTTTATATATTGATTTCCTGGGAAATTATTGGTTAATTCTATTCTCTTAGTCATAAATCTATGAGGATCATTATGCAAGACTAAGTCTATAAAGGGTACATAACCAATTTTTATAAACATATAAATTACAGAAAATATACATATAATACATACTGTAAGCACAGTAATAAACTCATATTTTTCGTCTATTACTTCAATATTCTTTTTTAAATAATCATTATAACTTTTACCAATATCAACCTTAATTAGTTTAGCTGTTAAATACATTACCAATGGAAACATAATAGCAGTATAAGCTACCATGTAATATGTCTTATCTATGGTTGAGGGATTTAATATTTTCTCAACTAGATAATGTTTTCTTAATCCTAAAAATATTAAGCTAGCACCTATGTATGTTTGAACTATAAATAAATAAAATATATATGAAATCATATTTAATTTATTTGGTGCTAATGTACCACTAGCTTTTTTAAACAAAAATATACTTATGGCTAAAACTATTAAAACAATAAATAAATTTACCACTTATTTAATACACCATCCTTAACAGTATTATAGAATTTAATTATTATAATACTTCTTTTTTATCAAATAAGACTTTGTATCCAAATCTGCCTTTTTCAGTATTTTAATATTTTTCAAACAACTTCTATCAACAGCTTTATCCATATATAATTCTTCTAATACAGGCATACCTTCAACCACATTAGCTTGTTTAATATCATTTTCCATAATATTAAATATTACCAAATCCTTTAAATTGTTAAGAGATGATACATCCTTAATTAAGTTATCCTTTAAATCCAATTCTGATAAAGCAGTTAAATTATTTATTGCAGATACATCTTTAATTTTATTATTATTTAAATATAGCTTTGTTAGGGTTTTTAAAGATTTAATATCTTCAATACTAGAAATTCCGTTGTCCTCTAAAATCAATTGATCTATATACTTTAAACTCTCCAATGGTTTTAAATCTGATATGTTATTTTCGCTAGCATCTAAGTAGCTTAACTTAGGAAAATTCTTTACCACAGAAAAATCATTTATTTTAACATCCCGCATAGACAATATTTCTAGCTCAGACATACCATTTATTACAGATAAATCACCTAATCCATTATAGCTAATATCTAACTTTTTCATTTTAGTTTTTCCTTTTATAGGGGTTAAATCGTATATATTATTACTGCTAATATTTAATTCTTCTAATTTAGTTAAATTCTTTAATGGAGATATATCATTTATCTTATTTATCCCTATATTTAAAGCTTTTAAATTGGTTAGTTTTCCAATTGGGGAGATATCTTCAATATCATTATTTTTTAAACTCAGCGTTTCTATGTTCTTTAAGTCTTCTATTCCTGACAAATCGCTAATATTTAAAGATCTGCCATCTAATATTTTAATTTTTTCCACATCTTTCGTGTAAATATAACCCATTGTTTTCCCAGTAGCATTTCGTACTAGTTCTTCTAGATTTTTATCTTTAAAATTTACAGTACCAACTTTATAATTTTTTCTACAGTAATAATTAACAACAGAAGGAGTAGAAATTGCTAATACAACCAAAATAACTATTCCTATAGCTATTTTATTAACTATATTTTTATATTCTTTTTTGTTATTATTTTTAAAATTCGTATAGTTCTCTATACACTTACTAAATTTTTTAATCATTTAAAATTAGCTCCTCCGTTTATAATAATCATGTGTATTATTTCAACTTAATTAACTCATTATACTTGTCTATTAATTTTAAGCTCTCTGCCTCCCATGAATATTCTGTTTGAATTAATTTTTTACCGTTTTCACCCATATTTTTAGCTGCATCCTTATTATTAATTAAGAACTCTATTTTTTCAGCTACATCCTTTGGATTTGTTGGGTCTGCAAATATAGCACATTCACCAAATATTTCCTTCCAATATTGAAAATTTGACATTACCATAGGTATACCACAAGCCATATATTCAAAAGGTTTATTAGGCAATGCTTTAATATGGTTACTTTCAGGCAAAAAATTAACTATGCCTATGTCAGAGTTTTTCATATGTTCATATACCACGTCAATCTTTAAAAATCCCATCCATTTAGTATATTTCCATCCTTTTAAACTTTCACATTCTTTTTTAAAGCCTTCATTTTCCCATTGACCAAAAAGCCTTAATTCAATCTTATCCTGCAAAATATATGCTGCCTCTATTAATTCTTTAATACCTCTTATTCTTGTAAGCCCGCCAGCATATATAACTATTGGTTTTTCATTAGCAGTTTCTTTTTTTGAAACTTTCTTAATAATATTAGTTATAGGCAAGTTTCTTATAGTAATAGTCTTATTTTCAGGAAATTTTCTAGCTATCTCAGGGGTAGCTGCTACAATTTCATCAAATACTCTAACTGATAGTTTTTCAATTATGTTGTATAAAAAAGATGTTACCTGTCTAAAAGGCTTTATTCCTAACCATTCCTTACTTAATATTTGCTGAGGTACATCCTCATGCACATCGTATACTACAGTTTTCCCCATAAGTTTTAATATTAGTCCCATAAATATAAATTCAGGGTCATGAAAATGATACACTTTAGCATTTATTTTAATTGCCTTAAACAAAGCAATCCATACTTTAATAAAAATTCTGCAAAACCTATTTTTAATGTAAGGTAGAGGAACTATATTTACTCCATCCACATTGCATCTTTCTTTACTATTTACAACATAATAAACTTCAAAACCATTTTGAGCTAAAGTCTTACATTCTTTATAAAAAATTCTTATATCCCTTTCAGAATGCACTGTAGAAATGTGACATACTTTAACTGACATTAATAAACCTCCATTCAGCTTAAAAGCGCGCCAAAAATACATCATTTTAATAAAAGCCTTACTGTATTTTGTCAAATTTAATTATTGGTTCTTTAAAAGTTGATCCTCTGGTACATTTCTTAAATGCTTAGCTGGATTTCCCACTACTATACTTTCTTTTTTTACATCCTTTGTAACTACACTTCCTGCAGCTGCAAAACCATCTTCTTCTATAGTTTTGCCTGGAAGAACAACTGCTCCTGCTCCTATTCTTCCACCTGTTTTTACAGTTACACCTTTAAAGTGATTAAATCTTTCTTTGGATCTAGCTGCATAATTATCATTGGAAGTTACAACGCAAGGGGCTATGAAAACATAATCTCCCACTTCAGAATAAGCAGTTAAATAAACATTTGTTTGTATTTTACAATTAGAGCCTACCTTACAGTAGTTTTCTATAGTAGCGCCTTTTCCTATTATTGTTCTTTCTCCTATAGTTACATCCTCTCTAACTACTGCTAGGTCTGCAATTAAGGTTTTATTTCCTATATTAGAACCTGCATATATAATTACTCCTGCTCCTATTAAACATTCATCTTGTATTTTTGCTGGAGGCAATTTTTTATCATCTTTAAATATGCTATTTACTGATCTCATGGGTTGTTTCCCTATAACAGTATTATCATCTATTCTAACATTACTGCCTACTACAGTGCCTTTATGTATAACTACATTATTAGCGATGATGCAGTTATCACCGATAACTACATCATCTTCTATTACAGCAAATCTTCCAATACTAACATTATCACCAATCTTAGCTTTTTCAGATATATAATTCATAATTATTCTCCTTTTATCTACTATTTATGAATTTTATCTACATTAACCATATCCATAGTAGAGAAGTTTTCTAATGGGAATTTAACAGGTTCACCAGTAAGCCTTGACTTGTATGCAGCAAGTATTATAGCCATACCCTTTTTACCTTCTTCTCCATTTATTAAAGGCTCTCTATTATTTTCTATGGCATCTATCATATCTTTGAAAAGATTTGTATGTCCAAATCCATAAACTGTATCTGGATCTTCTCCCTGCGCCTTTAAAATCTCTTCCTCGTTATCTTTGCCATCAGCAAATCTCCATGTCTCAATTTTATTTACCGCAAGTCCACCTATGGATACAGCTCCATTTTCTCCAAATATACTTAGAGTTTCTTCTAAATTTTTAGGATATACACAAGCACTTCCTTCAACAATACCAATAGAACCATTTTTGAATCTTATAATTATGGCTCCAAAATCTTCTGCTTCTATGTCTCTTAAAAAAGTATCGCATTGAGCATATACTGTATCTACTTCTCCACCCATCATCCATTGTAATAGATCTATATTGTGTATACACTGATTCATTAAGGTTCCGCCGTCTAATTTCCATGTTCCTCTCCATGGAGCCTGATGATAGTATCCCATATTTCTATTCCAAAGTATTCTTGCTGTACCATTAATAAGCCTTCCAAACCTATTCTCTTCTATAGATTTTCTTAGTTTTTGTATTGGGTCATTAAATCTATTTTGATGACTTACACATAATTTAACATTATTATCTTTAGCACATTTGATCATTTCATCTGCATCTTTTATTGATAAAGCCATTGGTTTTTCAACTATGACATGCTTTCCTTTATTCATGCAGTACATAGCTATTTCTGGATGATATCCACTTTCAGTAGCTATAGTTATTACATCTATGTCCTCTTTTTCTAACATTTCCTTATAGTCAGTGTAAACACCAACATCTAATGCATTTTCCATCTTTTCTATGTATTCATTTTTCTTTGCTTCAGCCTTTTCCTTAACAATATCGCAAGTAGCTACTAATAAAGCTTCTTCATTATTACCAACTAAAGCTTCTATATGCTTATATGAAATTCTTCCACAACCTATAATTGCAAATCTTAACTTTTTCACAAAAATCACCTCATAATTTTATTATAGGATAAGCCAGAATGGCTTATCCTTCAAAATTAAAGTTTATATATTTTTTCCCTATTGTTTTTAACTTCTTTTGTAGCATTTCTTGTATCATAAATTAGCTTTGCTTTTTCAGCTAACTCTTCGTAATCTATGCTACTATGGCTAGTAGTAATAACTACTATATCACTTTCACCTACTACTTCTTTCCAGTCTACTGTAAAGTATTTCTTTCCCTTATGTTCAAATTCAGGAATATATGGGTCACAAATCATAACATTTGCACCATTCTTCTCTAAATGTTCTATTACTTTTAGTGCTGGAGATTCTCTCATATCATCTATATCGTTTTTATAGGCTACACCCATAAGTAATACCTTGGCACCATTCATAGCCTTCTTTTCTTTATTTAATAACTTCATTACATTATCAACAACATATTCTGGCATCTGATCATTAATTCTACCAGAAGTCTGAATTAAGCTTGTATGGAAGTCATATTCTTTTGCTTTCCACTCTAAGTAGAATGGATCTAGAGGTATACAGTGTCCACCAATACCTGGACCTGGGTAAAATGCCATAAATCCATAAGGCTTAGTTTTTGCTGCATCTATTACTTCCCAAACATCTATATTCATCTTATTACATAATACAGCTATTTCATTTGCTAGTGCTATATTTATGTTTCTAAAAGTATTTTCAAGTATTTTTTCCATTTCTGCAACAGCTGGTGATGATACTGTGTGTATTTCTCCTTTTAATACATTCTTATATAATGCAGCTGCAACTTCTGTACACTCTGGAGTGCATCCTCCTACTACCTTTGGTGTATTTTTAGTTTTGTACTGCTTATTACCTGGGTCAACCCTTTCCGGTGAAAATGCTAAAAAGAAATCTTCTCCACATTTAAGCCCAGTTTCTTCAAGTATTGGTTTTAATACTTCTTCTGTAGTTCCTGGATATGTTGTGCTTTCCAAAACTACTAACATACCCCTGTGTAAGTATTTTGCAACACTTCTAGTTGAATTTACCACATAAGATAAATCTGGTTGCTTATATATATCAAGTGGAGTTGGAACTGCTATACAAACAGCATCTACTTCTTCTGCAAAGCTAAAATCAGTAGTAGCTTTTAGCAAGCCCTTTCCTACTATTGTCTTTAGATCTGTATCTACCACATCTCCTATATAATTATGTCCTTTATTTACCATTTCTACTTTTTGCTCTTGAACATCGAATCCTATAACTTTATATCCAGCCTTAGCTTTTTCTACTGCTAGCGGTAATCCTACATAGCCAAGTCCTACTACTCCAAGCTTTGCTGTTTTATTCTCCAATTTTTTTATTAATTCATCTCTTATTTGTGACATTGTTTTAACCTCCTAGGTTTTAGATTTACACCACATAAAATTATACACTTTGTTAATATGGCGGTCAAACTTTTTTATATTTAATTTAAAATTTTATAACAATATTTTTATTTTATTAAAGAATCATAAATAGAAATAACCTTCTTTGCATTTATATCCCAAGTAAAATTTTCTTCAACAGTTTTTTTACCTATTTCCCCTATTTCTATTCTTTTTTTCTCGTTGCTTATGAGAAAATCCAAAGTCTTGGTTAAATCCCCCACATCTTCTCTCTGCACTAGAAAGCCATTATATCCATGTATTATTGCATCTTCTATTCCTTCGCCTTTAACTCCTATAACTGTTTTACCCTGAGACATAGCTTCAATATATACAACTCCAAATCCTTCACTATAGCTTGGTAGGGAAAATATATCACAGGAAGCCATATGCCGCATTACTATATCATGTTCTAATTTACCTAAAAACTTCACATTTCCCTTTAAGCCTAAATTATTAACAAGACTTACAAGCCTAGGCTTTTCAGGGCCTTCACCTATTATTTCATATTCAATATCAGGATATTTTGCTATAAGTTTAGCAATTGCTTTAATGTTTATATCTACACCCTTTGTTTTTATTAAATTAGATACACTTAATATTTTAATTGTATGTTTCTTTTCTTTTTTATCCTTACATTGATTATGTAAATAGGTTTTATCTATACCATTATTAACAACTTCTATTTTAGAGTAAAAGCTTTCATCCTTAACTAATCTTTGTAATTTACTGCTTACAGTTATTATTTTATCTACTCTGTCTAATACTTTGAATAATGCTTTTCTACATTTTTCATTCTTATTTAAAGTATTTTGAAAATCTTGACCATGTATAGTCACCACATGGGGAACATTATATTTTTCATTTACTAACATAGCACCATATCCATCAGGTAGGGCTACATTGGAATGGATTATTTCAAATTTAAAATTTCTATATATATCCTCTATAGTTTTCTTTATGCCAAGCCCCATAAAAACACCGGATTTATGAAATAAATATCCTTTAGGAAATTCAACATATCTGGGATAATATATTTCTATTGAATCCATATTTACCTTATAGGGAATTTCAGAATAAGCTCTCCACTTATGGTTAATCCTATTTATAGGGAAAGCTGCCCAAGGAACAGGGCTTACCACCTTAACTTCGCATCCTTGCTCTATAAGAGCTTTAACCTGCTGATGAATGAAAATTCCAGACATACTATTAAAAGTTGATGGATACATATGAGAAATCACTAAAACTTTCATATTTTACACCTTATTTTTGTAAGAACTTTTTCATACAGCTAGCCACATATTCCTGTTGTTCTCTTTTAATTTCAGGGTACATAGGTAACGCAAAAGTAAGCTTACAGGTCTCATCCGCTACAGGTAAGTCTCCTTCTTTATATCCTAAATATTTATATACCTGTAACATTTGAACAGGCACCGGATAATAAACTGCCGTTGAAACTCCATTTTCTTTTAAGAATTCCACAAATTCATCTCTATTTTTAGCTCTAACAACGTATTGATGATATATATGTGTGCAGTCTTTATCCTCATAAGGAAGAATAATATCTGTATCTTTTAGTAATTCATTATAGATATGGGCTTTTTCATATCTTAATTTATTCCATTGTTTTAGGTATTTTAATTTTACCCTAAGTATAGCGGCCTGTATTTCATCTAATCTGCTATTGTATCCTATTATCTCATGATGATATTTCTTTTTACTTCCATGAACCCTTAATAATCTCATCTTTTCTGCTAACTCATCATCATTGGTAACTATCATACCGCCATCCCCGTAGCAGCCTAAGTTCTTTGTTGGGAAGAAAGAATATGTACCTGCTTTTCCAATACTTCCTGCCCTTTTACCTTTATATTCTGATCCTATAGCTTGGCAAGCATCCTCTATTACAGGTATATTATATTTATTTGCAATCTCCATTATTTTATCCATCTGACACATCTGTCCGAATATATGTACTGGAATTATAGCCTTTGTTTTTTCTGTTATCTTTTCCTCTATTTTTTCTGGATCTATGCATAAAGTATTTTTATCTATATCAGCAAAAACAGGCGTTGCACCCAAAACTGAGGTTGTCTCTGCTGAAGCAAAGAATGTAAATGGAGTAGTTATAACTTCATCTCCAGGACCAACTCCTAATGCTCTTAGGGAAATCATTAATGCATCTGTACCATTAGCTACAGCTATAGCATGTTTCACCCCTGTAAATTCTGCAATTTCCTTTTCTAGTTCTTTTACATTAGGCCCCATAATAAAATGAGCAGATTCCAAAACTTCTTTAATAGCCTTGTCTATTTCTTCCTGAATATTACTATACTGTACCTTTAAATCTAGTAATTCTACTTTCATTTTTTTCTCTCCTCTTAATTAATTTTTCTAGTATATGTAGGAACCTTCTTTTCCATTAATTTAAATATTTCTTCATTGTCTTTATATACTACATCTTTAAATTCCTTAATAGATTCCTCTACAAATTCTATACTATTGCCTGCTGGCTTCTCTATATAAATTTTATCATGTTCTGTAGAAGTCAATGCAATTTCATTCATTAATAGCTCTTCATATAGTTTTTCTCCTGGTCTTAATCCAGTATATTCTATCTTTATATCCACATCAGGTTGATATCCAGAAAGTCTTATTAAATCTTTAGCAAGATCTGCTATCTTCACTGGTTCACCCATATCTAGTACAAAAATTTCCCCACCTTTAGCCATAGCTCCTGCTTGTATAACTAATTGAGCTGCTTCAGGTATGGTCATAAAATATCTATTAATCTCCGGATGGGTTACTGTAACAGGACCGCCATGAGCTATTTGTTTTTTAAATAATGGTATAACAGAACCATTACTTCCAAGAACATTACCAAATCTTACTGCTACATACTCTGTATCACTAATGGTATCAAAAGCTTGTATTATTATCTCACAAAATCTTTTTGTAGCTCCCATAATATTGGTTGGATTTACTGCCTTATCTGTGCTTATCTGTACAAATTTCTTTACCCCAAATTGGTGACTGCATTTTACTACATTGTAGGTTCCAATTACATTATTTTTAATAGCCTCTGCTGGATTGTTTTCCATAAGTGGAACATGTTTATGCGCAGCAGCATGGAAAACCACCTCTGGTCTATATTTTTCAAATACCTCTCCAAGCTTTCTTTCATCTCTTATAGAAGCTATTATAACTTCCTTATTTAAATTAGGATAATTATAATTTAATTCCATTTGAAGATCATAGGCATTGTTTTCATATATGTCTAATATAAGAAGCTTTTTAGGATTAAACTTGGCTATTTGCCTGCAAAGTTCTGAACCAATGGATCCGCCTCCGCCAGTAACTAATACAACTTTATCTTTTATATACTTATTGATATTATCATTATTTAACTTTACTTCTTCCCTTCCCAATAAGTCTTCTATATTTACGTCTCTTATCTTGTTCATACTAAATTTACTGTCTATTATTTCATAAATTCCGGGAAGAGTTTTCAATTTAGCATTGGTATTCTTACATATGTTTATTATATTTCTCTTGGTAGCTATATCTACAGAAGGAATAGCTAGAATTATTTCTTCAACTTTATTTTCTTTGCATACATCAACAATATTTTCTCTTCCGCCAATTACTTTAATGCCACTGATATGTTTTCCTTTTTTGCATGGATCGTCATCAATTAAACCTACTATTTCATAATTTAAATTGTTACTTCTCTTAATTTCCTTTATAAGTAACGCAGCAGCATCTCCTGCTCCAATTATCAATAATTTTTTATTCTCTTTACCATTGCCCTTATCTGAATTCATTTCTTCAACAATTCTATATATAAATCTTGTACCACCTAAAGTTACAACTGATAACAGCCAAAATATCACATGCACACCATAAGGGAATCTAATATATCTGGTCTCTAACAATTTATAATTTATAAAGTAGCTATATATTAAAAGAACTACATTTGATAAAGAAACAGAATAGACTATTGACATTAATTCCTCTATAGATGCATACTTCCATATGCTATCATATAAATGGAATATTTTATTAAAGAATAGATTTATAATAACCGCAGGAATAATAGAAAGCTTAAAGAACTCCATGTATTCAATTGGTATTCTAAAATCAAATCTTAATAATAAAGCCAAATAAAGGGATAAAATTACTAACAAGATATCATATAATATGAGTTTTTTATCTTTTTCCATTATTATCACATCCTAAGACTAAAATAGTATTATATTACTTTAACCATTTTACAACATTTAAAAAAATATTCAATAAGCAGATTTTTTAACATAACAAAAGTTTAACATAACAGGAATAAAAAATATATAGAGTTTACAATTTGTATACAAAAATTCAACCCCTTTACCAAACTAGGAAGTTGAATTTCTTAATTTTTTATTAAATTACATCTATATTCTATTATTTATTGAAATTCATTATTATTCTTAATTTTTAGCAAATAATTCATAAAAGGTTCCCTTAAATCCTGTCTTTTTAGGGCAAATTCTACAGTGGCTTCTAAAAAACCTAATTTATCACCTACATCATATCTTCTCCCTTGAAAAGCATAGGCATACATTGCTTCCTGATTAGCTAAAGTTCTTAATGCATCTGTTAATTGAATTTCTCCACCTTTACCTGGATTAGTATTTTGAAGAATATCAAATATTTGAGGAGTTATTATGTATCTTCCAAGTATGGCAACATTGGAAGGTGCTTCCTCAACTTTAGGCTTTTCGATTAAATCCTTTACTTTATAAACCCTATCTTCTATATACATTCCTTTTATTATACCATACTTATATACATCCTGTGATGGAACTTCTTGAACTCCTAAAATGGTAGTTTTATACTCATTAAAGCAATCTATCAACTGCTTTAAACATGGAACCTCACTATCTACCACATCATCTCCTAACATAACAGCAAAGGGTTCATTGCCGACGAAAGTCCTTGCACATCCTATAGCATGACCTAACCCCTTAGGTTCCTTCTGTCTAATATAATAAATATCTGCCATATTTGAAATATCTTCTACCATTTTTAATAAATCATCTTTCCCCGTATTCTGAAGCTGCTGCTCTAGTTCTATAGATTTATCAAAATGATCTTCTATAGCCCTTTTATTTCTTCCTGTTATAATTAATATTTCTTCTATGCCTGAAGCTACAGCCTCTTCTATTATATATTGTATTGTTGGTTTATCAACTATTGGAAGCATTTCCTTAGGTTGTGCTTTGGTAGCTGGTAAAAATCTTGTACCTAATCCTGCTGCAGGTATTATAGCTTTCTTAACTTTCATTAGAAGCTCTCCTTTCATTTAACCATATTCCCCAATATAATATTAATATATTATTAATTTTTCCATTCAATAATATATAATTTGCACAATGGTACAATATTATACTTTGAACTATATGGCTTTTAGTTGTTATTGCTGTTTAAAATACTATCTAACTTTATCACTATTTCATCCTGTGGATCTAATTTTTTAGCAATGTTTAAATGTTTTTTTGCCTCCTCTATTTTCCCAGCATTTATATAGCACATTATAAGATTAGTACAAATTTCCACAGATTTTGTAACTTCGAAAGCCTTTCTCAAGAATTCTATGGCCTTTTCAAAGTTTCCAAGAGAGGCATAGTTAATACCTAACTCATTGATAAGTTCAGGCATATTACTGTCTATATTTATAGCCTCTATTAAATAATATATTGCCTTTTCATAATTTTCTAGTATCCTATAAGCAATAGCAATATAATAATATAATTCTACATCATCATTAAATTCATCCAATAGTGGAATCAAAAGTGATAATGACTTTTGGGGGTCATCATATATTAACTGTTTTCCTTTTTCATAATCTACTACATTTTTTAATGAAATCTTAAGTTCCGTAATTTCTTTTGTCTCTTCTCCTCCAGTTTTTAAATAATTATTTAATGCAATTAAAGCATTTTCATAGTCTTTATCATCTCTTTTTATTAAACATTCGTATAAATAAGGCATAGCATACTGTGAAAAAATTGACTTGGCTTTTTCTATAATGGAAAGTTCTTCTTCTTTATATATCCTATCCAAACTTCTTAATTTATCTGCTAACATTATTAGTTTATTATAATTTTCTTCATTTTCTTCAATTTCTATTAGGCCTTTCAGCATAATATAGGCATCTTCATACTGCTTTTTATCAACTGCCTTATATATTTTTCCTTTTATAAATTTAATACTTTCAGGTACATTTAATAGTATTTTCTTGTACACCTTATTAAATTTAAAATTTTTATCCGCTCCTAATACAAAAAACATAGCTTCTATGAAGTAGCCTGCAGGTATGCTATCCATTTTCTCTCCTGATTTTACCTTTTCTACTATATTTTCAGATCTAATAGGGATATATATTTTCTCATTTACCTGTGCCTTAAATATACTTTCAATTTTCTCTTTGTTAATCTCTAAAAAAAGTATATGAGATAATTTTTCTGAAAAACGGGATTTTATATCCAATACTCATTCATCTCCTGTTCTTTAAATATATTTTATACTATGTCTATTATTGACATCACAGCTTTCTTTAAATTATTCATTTTATTTTCTGAATCCTGACTGCTGGAACCAACCACAGAAAAATAAATTTTTATTTTAGGTTCAGTTCCAGAAGGTCTTACTACAAACCAAGAGTTATCTTCAAATATAAACTTAATAACATTTGACTTAGGTAATTCAACAGGTTTTTCTAGCATATTTTCCATATACTTTTCTGTGCCTAATTTATAGTCAATTTTTCTTATAATTTTATGTCCATTTAGTGAAGATGTGATAGAATGCCTAAAATAATGCAGCATTTTATCTATTTTCTCTTTTCCTTCTAATCCCTCTAATTCCATAGAAATTAACTCTTCTTTAAAATATCCATATTTATCATAAAGATTCATTAGAGCATCATATAAAGTTAAGCCTTGTTTTTTATAATATAAAGCCATTTCACAAATAATGGTAGATGCTATAACTGCATCTTTATCCCTTACAAAATCCCCCATTAAATATCCATAACTTTCTTCAAACCCAAATATATATTTATTTTTTTTATTCTGTTTAAATTCTTTTATTTTTTCACCAATATACTTAAAACCAGTTAACACTTCTAATATGTTAATGTTGAAATCTTCCCCTATTTTGCCTGCCATATCTGTAGTAACAATAGTCTTTATTACTACGCCATTTTTAGGTATTGAGTTATTTTCCTTCATTGACATTAAAATATAATATGTGAGCAAAGCTCCTATTTGATTGCCAGTAAGTACTCTATATATACCCTTATTGTCTTTTACAACAACTCCTATTCTATCACAATCTGGGTCAGTACCAAATATAATATCCGGATTTATTTCTTCTGCCATTTTTAGTGCTATATTAAAAACCTGATGTATTTCTGGATTAGGATATGGAGCCGTTGGAAAATTTCCGTCTGGTAATTCCTGTTCTTTAACCACAAATATATTTTCATATCCTAATTCCTTTAATACCCTTCTAACAGGTATATTACCGGTTCCATGTATGGGTGTATATATTATTTTTAAATCCTTAGCATAATTCTTTACCATTTGTTTTCTTATTACTAGATCTTTTACTTTATTATAATAAGTTTCATCCACTTCATCACCTATGTAGCTTATTAAACCATTTTCTATTCCCTGTTGAAATTTTATTTTTTTTATTTCATTAAAATTTTCCACCGCTTTAATATGTTTTAATATATTTTTAGCACATTCATCGGTTATTTGTCCTCCATCTTGTCCATAGACCTTATATCCATTGTATTCCCTTGGATTGTGAGAAGCAGTTACACAAATACCAGCATTACATTCTAAATGTATAGTACTATAAGAAAGCATTGGTGTAGGATGTAATGACTTAAATATATTTACTTTTATACTATTAGCTGCTAATACCTCCCCAGCGGTTTTAGCAAATTCTTTAGACATTATTCTAGAATCATAGGCTATAGCAACGGATATGTTTTCTTTATATTTCTCCTTTAGGTAGTCTGCTAATCCCTGAGTGGCTTTTCCCACAGTATAAATGTTCATTCTGTTGCTTCCTGCACCTATTATACCTCTTAATCCACCAGTTCCAAACTCTAGTTCTTGATAAAATCTATCTTCTATTTCTTTTTCATCAAAGATATTTCTTAATTCCTCTTTCATGTCATCATCTATATAATGTGAATTTAGCCATAAAAAATATTTATCTTTATACCCCATATTTGTAACCCCTTTCTTGTTAATATTCATATATAAATATTATACTATGACGGTATTGTAAAAATCTACAAGTATCACATTATATAAAATATGCATAATACTTTATTAATAGATATATAAAAAAGTTAGTATTGCATAAAATAATTATAATAAAATTTATAAAAAATATTTTTTTAATTTATATTGCAATTAGTTAACATTTACCTTATAATGATATTGTTTTGATAGAAAATCCACGGGAACCATTGATTTTTCATAGTTTCACGGGTATAAATTTGTGAAAGAAGGTGTTCATCAAGGTGTATAAGTTAGATCAAAGTGAAACTCCATTATTTGATGCCTTAATGGAATATGTCAACAGGGATACCATTCCCTTTCATGTACCTGGTCATAAAAAAGGTGTAGGAATGGATGAAGAGTTTAAAAATTTTATAGGAGAAAATCCTTTAAAAATTGATGTTACTGTTTTTAAATTAGTGGACAGCTTACATCATCCTACAGGACCAATAAAGAAAGCACAGCAACTAGCCGCTGATGCATATGGATCAGATGCTTCATTTTTTTCAATTCATGGTACTTCCGGCGCTATTCAGGCAATGATTATGTCAGTAGTTGGCTCTGGAGACAAAATAATTATTCCAAGAAATGTGCATAAGTCTGTAACTGCTGGAATAATTTTAAGCGGGTCAACCCCTGTTTATATGCAGCCAGAGTTAGATAAAAAAGTAGGTATTGCGCATGGTGTAACTCCTGAAACCGTGGAGAAAACTTTAAAAGAAAATCCAGATGCTAAAGCAGTGTTAATTATAAATCCAACTTATTATGGTGTTGCTACGGATATAAAAAAAATAGCTGATATAGTTCATAGTTATGATATACCATTAATAGTTGATGAAGCTCATGGGCCACACCTTGGTTTTAATGAAAAGCTACCAATGTCTAGTATAGAGGCTGGAGCAGATATTTGTGCTCAAAGTACTCATAAAATTATAGGTGCCTTAACTCAATGCTCATTGCTTCATGTTAATTCTAAAAGAATTGATGTTCACAGAGTACAGCAAGTATTAAATGTATTGCAAACCACATCACCTTCTTATATTTTAATGGCTTCATTGGATTGTGCAAGAAGACAAATTGCACTTCACGGTCATGAACTATTAGACAAGGCTATAGGGCTTGCAAATTATGCTCGTGAAGAGATAAATAAAATCCCAGGTTTTTATTGCTTTGGAGAAGAAATTCTAGGGGAGCCAGGTGTATTTTCACTTGATCCTACTAAAATGACTATAACTTGCAGGGGCTTAGGAATAACAGGATATGACTTAGATATGATTTTATCTAATAAGTATCATATACAGATGGAAATGTCTGACCTATATAATGTACTGGCAGTAGGCTCCTTTGGGGATACTAATGAGAGCATTAATGCTTTACTAAAAGCATTAAGAGAAATCAGCAAAGATTATTATGGTAAAGGAAATAAAAGATCTGATTTTATTGATATTCCTGCTATTCCAAATATGGTCAAAATTCCTAGGGAAGCCTTTAATAGCGAAAAGGTTTGTGTATCCTTAAAAGAAAGTATAGGAAAGATAAGTGGAGAATTCTTAATGGCCTATCCACCAGGAATTCCAATACTTTGTCCTGGTGAAATAATAACCGGTGAAATAATAGATTATGTCCAAAAATTAAAAGATACCGGTCTTTATGTTCAAGGCACAGAGGATCCAGAAGTTAATTTTATAAAAGTAGTGAAATAAAAAATTCAGCTTACCCTTGGGTAAGCTTTCCTTATTTATTATTTATTATTTATTATTTATTATTTAATTCCACCCCTCTTATGCCATTTAAATTTTCTTTTATCACTTCATTATGTCTACTTCTTATAAATTTTATGTAATTGTTCTCATTAAAATCTACTATACCGCTGTAAGTATTTATAACTTTTTCAAAGTATCTTAATACATAATCTAATTTAATTAAATCCTCTTTTAATTTTAAATTAAACTTTATTGAAAAGCTTCTTTTATTTTTGGAACATTGCTTCTTTAACTCATCATAATATTCCCTTATAGAATATATTGACTTAATACTTTGGAAATTACCTCTCAATACCTCTTCAAAAATAGAATGTGACTTTAAAAATATCTCTTGGTTAAAAACATAATCTTGAGATTTTAAAATATTTTCTAATTTTATAATATCCTCTAGGCTTTTATTTCTTTCTTCTCTTAGTCTAATTACTTTTTCTATAATGCTTTTTACATTTTCAATATCAAAAGTAAGTTCATCTTTTAAAAACCCTATTGCTTTAATAGCTCTATGGAAATCATCTTCATGTCTTTTAATAGCACCCTGATCCTCATAGGTAGATATTAAAGATAAACCATTATCCCTATCAAATATATTCTTATAATGAAAAGATAATTTTCCTAACTCCTGTAGTAAAAACTGATTTTTTACAATTCCATTTTCTTCTGAAAGATACAGTACACCTTTTAATATATATTTTCCCTTTCCAAAAGCCTTTTTTCTAAACTGTATTTCTCTATATAAGTTATCCTTATATTTAATATTTATAAGCTTTATATTTTCCCCCTTATATATATAAGGAGCAATTTTTTCTTCTATTTCTTTTGGCACATCCATGTAAATTGACAACGCAAATTCACCTCATTAAACTTATCTAAAAGTTTTTATCATTAAAATTTTCTTCCGTATAAACCTTAATGCCATTTTTAATTAATAGTTCCGCTGTAACACCATTGCCATGTTTTTTATTTCCTGTAAAGCTTCCATCATAAATAACCCCAACACCGCAAGAAGGGCTTTTTGCTTTTAGTATAGCTGCTTTAGCATCACAACTTTGTGCTATTTTTAAAGTTTCATAGGCTCCTTTTACAAAATTTTCAGTGGAATCCTTTTCTTTTACACTTGCTACTTTATCCTTGCCATCAAGTACAGTTTCCCCTGTACCCTGCAAAATTTCGTGAGGTTCCCTAGGAGTTTCTAAACCACCCAACTGCTCTGGGCATACAGGTATAACCTTTCCTTCTTTAAATAATCTAAGTATGTCCTTATTTAAAGAGTTACCCCCATCATATCTACAATTGATTCCACAAAGACAAGCACTTACCAATATCATTGAAAACACCTTCTATCAATTAATAATTAACAATTAGTGTTAACTATTTCAACTCTGCTATAGTAACACCACTGCCTCCTTCTCCGTACTCACCTAATCTATGTGATTTTACATGGCTATGACTTTTTAACATATCATTTATAGCTTTTCTAAGTATGCCTGTTCCCTTTCCATGTATAATAGTTACTACTTTTAATCCTGCCATATAAGCTTCATCTAAATATTTATCTGTAGAGTAAATGGCCTCTTCTGCATCCATTCCCCTTAAATCTAGAGAAGGATCTACCATTCTTATATTCAGCTTTGCCTCTCTTTTATTAATCTTTTTATTTACTTCTTTTGATTTATTAGCTACTCTTAAGTCTTCAAGTTTAACGCTTATTTTCATTATACCAGCCTGAACCTGTACTTCACCCTTATTGTCAGGCTTTGATAGAATTATTACATTTTTATTTAACTTTGGAAGATATACTTCTTCACCTAATTTTACTTCTTCTATCTTTTCTCCCTTATCCTTTTCACTTTTATCTGTTTCTTCTTCCAGTTTATCTAACTTATTTGTAAGTTTTTTTCTTTCTTCTTCAAGCTTTTGTCTTACATCAGAGGAATATCCCATTCTTTCTAAGTCTCTTATATTTTTTAAGATATTATCTGCTTCTTCCTTTGTTTCTTTAATTAATCTTTTTCCTTCTTTTTGTGCATCAATTATAAGTTTTCCTCTTGTTTCCTCCAAGCTGTATAATTTTTCTTCATATTTATCCTTTAGGTTAATTGCTTCAAGTTTAAGCATTTCAGATTTTCTTGCATCTTCTGAAGCCTTAATACTTTTTTCTTGAAGACTCTGAATTAAGTCTTCAAATTTTAAACTTTCACTCGATATACTTTTTTTAGCATCTTCTATAATATATTCTGGTAATCCTAATCTCTTTGATATTTCAAACGCATTAGACTTTCCAGGTACACCTATAAGTAATCTGTAGGTTGGCTTCAATGTTTCCACATCGAATTCTACAGAAGCATTTTCTACCCCTTCTGTTTTCAAAGCATATCCTTTAAGCTCACTGTAGTGAGTGGTAGCCACTATCTTCACTTTTCTCTTTTTTAAATTTTCAAGAATAGATACTGCTAAAGCTGCTCCCTCTGTAGGATCAGTACCTGCACCTAATTCGTCAAATAATGCTAATGAATTTTCATCTGCTTTTTTTATAATATCCACTATATTTGTCATATGAGATGAAAATGTAGATAAGCTCTGCTCAATGCTTTGCTCATCTCCTATATCTGCAAATATTTCCTTAAAGAAGCTAACTGTAGAATTTTCCCTTGCAGGAATCATAAGTCCACTCATAGCCATAATCTGCAATAACCCTACTGTTTTTAGGGAAACAGTTTTACCACCAGTATTAGGCCCTGTAATAATAAGAGAAGTAAAGCCTCTGCCTAAATATATATTAAGTGGTACTACAACCTTAGGGTCAATAAGTGGATGCCTTCCCTCAACAATATCAATTATTCCTTCATTGTTTACATTAGGACATATACAATTTAAGCTGCTAGCAAATTTAGCCTTAGCAAATATGAAATCCAACTCCCATATTGTACTGGCATTATTTCTTACGGCTATAATACTATCGTATATTTTCCCTGACAGCTCTTGTAAAATTCTTTCAATTTCTGCCTTTTCCTTTAACATTAATTCCTTTATTTCATTATTTAAATTTACTAAACTCATAGGCTCAATAAATAAAGTAGCCCCTGAAGAACTCTGGTCATGAACAAGTCCTGGCACTGATCCTTTATGCTCCGCTTTTACAGGTAAAACATATCTTTCTCCTCTAATTGTATATATACTTTCCTGTAAATAAGGAGCATAACTTCTCATAAGAGAATTTACTTTATCCCTTACAGAAGCATTTTTATCCTTAAGAGCTCTTCTTATATTATATAACGCACTACTGGCTCTATCAGATATTTCTTCTTCACTGACAATAGCATTAAAAATGCTATCCTCTAATGTTTTAAGTGGTACTATGCCTTCACATATATCTTCAATAACTTTATAGCTTTCTTCCCCTTCTTTATGTCCTACATATTCTTTAAATTTTCTGGCACACCTTAGCATTGTAGCAATTCTAAGTAATTGTCCAGGCATAAGTGAAAAACCTTTTTCTGCTCTTTTTATTCCTTCTCTTATATCATAAACTCCTTCAAATGGAGGAGCTCCTTTTTTGGTTAATAGATTAAGAGCCTCCTTAGTTTCTTGAAGATGTTCTTTAACTTCATAAATATTATCGTAAGGTTTTAAATCATCTATTAAATCCTTAGCAGCTTCTGTGCTAGTATATCCTTTTACCATTTCCTTTATTTTATTAAACTCTAAAACTCTTAATGCTCTTTCATTCAATTCAACTCAACCACCTTTTTAAGTTACTCTACTCCTCTTTTATAATGTCCCCTAGTAAAACCACTAAAATTTTTAGTGAAGCTTTTCTGAATAAAAGCCTTTAGTATATCAGAAGTATTATCATAATCCTCATCTATAAAATCTAGTCTAAAGGAACTTACACCCAAGCTTTCTAATTCTTTTATATTAGGTATAAGATTTAAAGGCACAGAATTATATATATAGCTTCTACAAAATCTATCTGTTACTACGGGAAACCTTTCTCCCATCCTATCAATCAATTGAAATTCTCTATTTTTACAATATCCATTACAATCCTTGCCTTTGCACTTACCCCCAAAACTACTTCCAATAGGACAATATTCACTTACCATAAGTTCTATTCTCCCATAGACTAAGTTCTGAACATTGCTTTTATAATTTTTTAATACATTTTCTATT
The DNA here is from genome assembly GCF_002995785.1 of Clostridium liquoris. Classification (GTDB taxonomy): domain Bacteria; phylum Bacillota; class Clostridia; order Clostridiales; family Clostridiaceae; genus Clostridium_AO; species Clostridium_AO liquoris. The sequence continues at coordinate 62,834 of NZ_PVXO01000073.1, forward strand.
TCCTTTTTATTTAATTCTACACTTAAACAGCTTCCATTTAATATATTCTCATAAAAATTCATTGAATAACTATTAAATACATTTAATTTATAATCACCTATAATATTGATCTTTTCTTTAAATTCATTTATAATACCTAGATTAGCAGTAACTATTCCATCAATATACTTTATATTATCCTGTATAAAACTCTTTATGGTTTCAAATTCCTGTTTTATAATATTAGGTATTTTTAAATACATATTTAAATTTTTATCTCTTAAATCCTCAATAGAGATTTCATTTTTTCTCATAAATGGATTAAATGCAATATCTACTATGTTGGAATCAACAACCGCCTTCAATTGTTCTTTTGTAGTGACATAGACTAAACATTCTGGTATATTTTCTTTTATTCTTAAGTTTTTATATTCTTCTTCTTTTGAAACAGCTTCTATTTTCCTATTCCATTTACTTAAAATCTCTTCCTGTACCTTTAATAGAAATCTTCTTCTTACATGATTTATAGAAGATACAGGCAAGAAACCTTCTTCATATTCACTAAACATTATACTTTCAAATCTGAAAGGGGTATCTCCTGTTTTATTTAGGTTTTCTTCTATCTTACTTTTTTCTAAAGGTTTTTTTATAGCTTTTTGAACTATGTCCCCTTCTATAACTATATCCTTCCCATGGATATTTGTCTTAATTGTGAAAGGAGAATCTACTTTAAATTTAATTTCTATAGATAAATCAATTTTTTTATCATAGGGATTCATATAATATTTTTCATATTCTTTTAATAAACTTACATCTGAAGTTTTAAATAATTCATCACCTGAATTATAGTTTGCAGGATAAAGCTTAACTCTATCCCCCTTAAAAGCCTTCTCTACTTCTTTATTATTTTTAATTATTTTAGATAGTGTAAAACCTTTTTCTTTATTCCTCACTCCATCTTTTATATTTATCCCTTCTTCTAAGTTTATTGTTAAATTCTTACTTACCTTACCAAGAAATACCCCTGTATTTTTAGGAAAAGAATATGCCATCATATCTTTTCCCACATTTCCATAGAGATAAGCCTTAGAAAAGCCTTCTCTATTAAATAGCTGGAGAAGTTTTTTATTTTCTTTCTCATGGTCAAATTTATTATTTTCATTTTTACCCTGTAAGCTATCAATAGCTTTTCTATATATTTCTACTACCCCAGCCACATATTCTGGTCTTTTCATACGTCCTTCTATTTTTAGTGAAGCAGCACCACTTAAAATTATACCTTTAATGTCTTGTAAAGTGCTTATATCCTTAGGGCTTAAAAGGTAACCATTATATTCTTTGTCATAGGTTTTATCCAAAAGGGTATAGGGTAACCTGCAAGGTTGAGCACACCTTCCCCTATTTCCACTCCTTCCACCTATAATACTGCTCATAAGACACTGCCCAGAGTAGCATATACATAGTGCTCCATGAATAAATATTTCTGTCTCTACTCCTAATTCTTTGGATATGTTCTTTATTTCTTCCAAAGATAATTCCCTAGAAAGAACTATTCTTTTAAATCCTAATTCTTTCAATAATTTAGCCCCTTCTATATTATGTACAGTCATCTGAGTTGATGCGTGAAGTTCAAGGTCTGGAACCTGTTCTCTTAAAAGGCAAGCCAATCCTGTATCCTGAATTATCAAACCATCTACTCCTGCTTTATATAAAAATTTAGCATACTGTAATGCTTCTTCTATTTCCATTTCTTTTAAAAGAGTATTTAATGTTACATAAACTTTTACTCCATAAATATGGCAATATTCCACCGCTTTTTCCATATTTTCATCATCAAAATTTGAAGCATAGGCTCTGGCAGAAAATTTATTTCCTCCTAAATATACCGCATCTGCTCCAGCCTGTACTGCTGCATATAAACTTTCCATACTTCCTGCTGGAGCTAGTAATTCTACTTTTTTCATTTGCATCTCTCCTAATTAAATCCTAAAGTTTATTATACAATATATTATTTGCATTTAAAACTTTTTTTACCTAAAGCTATAAAAAAGCGCTACGCACTTTTTTCAGAGTACAGAGTACAAAGTACAGATAATGAAAAGAATTTTTGCCATAGGCAAAAATTCTCCTTAACTATCCACTGTCAATTGTCAACCGTCAACTGTTATGAGCCCTTTGTAGCTGTTATACAATTCCATTGTAGACTTTTCCCAACTATAATTATTAAGAACATAGTTTTTTAAATTGTGATCTTTAGCTTTTTTTATGGCCATCTTTATACCTTTTCCTATACTATATTTATCATAGGGATTACAATAAATTGCCATATCCTTAAAATACTCCTTTGCACTTCCTTCTTCAGTGGATATAATATTACAGCCACTAGCTGCTGCTTCTAAGGATGACAATCCTGGAGTTTCAATGAAAGAAGGAAGTACATGTACTTTGGTAAATCTATAAGCATTATAAATATTGTAACTATCCATAAATCCTAAATAGGTAACATTAGGAAGTTTAGTACAGCTATTATAATATTCTTTGTCAGTTATATTCCCTATAAGTACAAGTTCTAATGCTAGATCTTTGCATATCTCTGCTAAGGTTAATTGATTTTTTATTTTGCAAATCTTTCCTACACATAATATATAGTTATCCAATTTATATCTTTCTTTAAAATTATAAAGAGGTACATCATCATTTTCAACTTCTACCCCGCTATATATAACAGTATAGGGAAAATGCCTTTTAAATTCTCTTTTTAGTAATTCTCCCTCCATATTACTATTAGTGTATATCATTTTACATCCCTTTAATATCTCATATCTATAGGATTTACATTTATCCCATAGTTTAATGCCATCGTAATCCTTTTCATAATTAAGGTATTTCTTCAAATTCCAATACAATGGCGAAATTACAATGGTTTTTTTATATTTTCTAGCATTTTTATAATATTTATAAGTTTCTCCCATGGTAGTAAGATTAAATAAATGAACTATATCATAATCTGAATAATCATTTATATATCCATTATTTATGTCTACAGTAACCCCAATCTTTCTTAAATAATCAGCTGTTTTTATAACCTGCATAGAATCACCAGCAAAGTTTCTATAATAGTCTCCTCTAATGCAGAACAAAACCTTCATAAATATATCCCCCTATTTATATCAATAATACTTTTTATTATTTCTTCCATGTGATTATAGGTATTAAAATACCCTGGGCTTATTCTCACAGTTCCATGCTTACTGGTGCCTAACATAACATGTATTAGCGGTGAAGAGTGATATCCAGTACTTGCAATTATATTCTTTTCCATAAGCAGCTGTCCTACAGTGTAGCTATCTATATTTTCAATATTAAACGATAGAATAGCAGTTCTGTTCTCAACAGATGGATACCCATATATTTTCACATAAGATAATTTCTTTAATTCAGCTAATAGATATTCCATAAGACCTTCCGTATACTTCTGTATATTTCTTCTTCCAACCTTTTTAATAAATTTCACTCCCTCACACAAGGAGGCAATAGCTGAAATATTTAAAGTTCCACTTTCATATTTATCAGGTAAATAACCCGGATGACTAATACAATTGTCTTCACTGGCAGTACTTCCTTCCATAAAACTATCCATAGGCAATTCATCATTTATATATAGGCCTCCTACTCCCTGGGAACCTAATAGCCACTTTTCTCCCGAAAATACTAATAAATCTATATTATCTTTTTCCACATCAATAGCTATGTTCCCCGCACTTTCTGAGGCATCCACCATAAAAATTATGCCGCTGTCCCTGGCAATTTTCCCTATGGAATTAATATATTGTATTGTACCTAAAACGCCAGATACATGGTTTATTATTATAAGCTTTGTATTCTTCCTTATCTCTTTCTTCAAGTTGTCTATGTTTAATTGACCATACTCATCTACTCCAAGCAAGGTAACCCCTACTCCCTTTTTACTCATCCTATTTAGGGGTCTTAATACGGAATTATGCTCAATTATTGTAGTTATAACATGATCTTCTGGTTTTAATAATCCCTTAATGGCTATATTAATCCCTTCCGTAGCATTTTTAGTAAAAATCATCCTACATGGATTCTTTATATTGAAAGAATCACATAAAACTTTTCGTGTTTCCCATAACTTATTAAAGGATTTTAAAGCCATGGAATTAGAATTATCTCTTGGATATACATCATAGTGCTTCATACAATTTAATGCTTCTTCATAAACTTCTTCAGGCTTAGGATAACTTGCAGATGCATTATCTACATATATCATAAATTCCTCCTAGTTAACTGCGAATTATTAATAATTATTAGATGTATATTAAATATTTTATTTTCTTATGTATAAAGCAGCTACTTTTATATAAAACTATGGGTGTATATTTTAAATATACACCCATAGTTTTATGATTTTTTTTCAATTGTTTCAAAATTTAACATAGGATTGTTCCGCTTTTTTTCTTTAACCAGCTGAACTTGTGTTTCTATAAGCTTGTGTTGTAAATCCATTATCTTATACTTTGAAGATTGAACCTGAAATTTAAATTCTTTACATTTAGACTTTAATATATTATTTTCCTCTAAATGCTCCTTACAGGTTTGCTGTAACATATCTCGTTCCTTTTTTACAGTTTCAACTTCTATTTCTTTTTCTTTTAATGCTTCTTCGAATTTATTAGCCTGTGTATTACTTTTAAGTACTTCATTATAGCCTTCTAATTCATTAATCCTGTTGTTTAACTTTTCCAATTCACTAATGAAGTCTTTCTCTTTTTCTTCCATATTCTTAATTTTATCTAAAAGCTGTTGGATTTCTTCTTCCTTTTTCAACATATCATCCACAGCATTTATAGCAGTTAAAATGGCAGTTGAAGAAGTACTTAGTTTACTATTATTATCCATTATATTTTTTACTTTTTTATCTACATAACTAGCCACTTTATGTAAATATTCTTCTTTTTCATTTCCTTTTAGGTTATACTCTACCCCATTTATCCTAACAGTTACTATGTTCATGTAAACACCCTCTCAGATAAATTCATCTTTAATATATATTCTAACACAAATTACAAATAGTTAAAATATTAATTTATCTGAGCTGTGCTCCCACCTTATTTTCTAAAGTTCTAACTATCTTGTCATGCACCTTATTAACTTCTTCGTCTGTTAGTGTTTTGTTTTCAAGTCTATATAATATGGAATATGCAATGCTCTTTTTACCTTCTGGTATCTGTTTTCCTTTATAAACATCAAATAGCTTAACTTTTTCTACCATCTTTCCCCCTTGTTTAATTATTATATCTTCTATATCTTGAACCAATACATTGTCATCTACTAACATAGCAATATCTCTAAATACAGCAGGAAATTTTGGTAAAGCTTTATACATTTTATTTAAATTTGAATGACTATATAATAGGTCTAAATTTAATTCTGCAATATAACATCTTTCATCCACACCATAATTGTCAGCTACATCAGGATGGATTTCTCCTAAAGTTCCTGCTAAATCTTTCTTTATATATAACTTAGCAGTTTTTCCTGGATGAAAAGTAGGATTTTCATTTTCACGAGTAAATCTGGCTCCAAATACTCCTAAGTGTTCTACTATATTTTCAACTATTCCCTTTAGATCTAAATAGTCTACATTTCCATATAAACCTATAGTTATAATATTTCTTTCCTCCGGAAGCTTAAATTCATCTTCTCCTGGCAAATAAATCTTTCCTATCTCAAACAATCTAGCTTCTTCATTATTTCTTGAATAGTTTCTAGCTAAGGCTTCCATCATTGAAGGTAAAGTAGTAGTTCTCATTATGCTATAATCTTCTCCAAGAGGATTCTTTATTTTAACTGCTTTTCTCAAAGGACTATCCTTAGGTAAAAGTATTTCATCAAAGACCTTTGGACTGACAAATGAATAACTAATTGATTGATTTAATCCACTCCCTATTAAAGCTTCTATAACTCTATCATCTAAATGCTGCTTTCTATTTTTTCCGCCTTTTTCACCAGCACTGTTTGCTATAGTAACAGGCACATTATTGTATCCATATATTCTTGCTATTTCTTCTGCTACATCTTCTTTAATATTTATATCACATCTAAATGTAGGTACTGTAATAGTTAAAATGTCTTCATTTATTTCTGTTCTCAATTCTAATCTATTAAGATATTCTTTCATATCTTCCTTAGAAATATTTGTACCTAAAAATTTATTTACCCATCTTGAATCTACTCCTAAGGTATGTTCTTCAAGCTTTTTAGGATAGATGTCAATAGTACCTTCCATTATATCTCCTGCTTCTAGTTCATTAATTAAATTACATGCTCTATCCATGGCTATTTGAATTAAATTTGGATCTAAATCTTTTTCAAATCTAGAAGAAGCTTCTGTTCTTAAGCCTAATTCTTTAGAAGATACTCTTATATTTGTTCCATCAAAATTAGCAAATTCAAATATTATACTGGTAGTGTCATCTTTAACCTCTGAATTTAATCCACCCATTATTCCTGCTAAAGCTACAGTTCTTTCTCCATCTTTTATACATAGCATATCATCTGTTAGATCTCTTTCTACTTCATCTAATGTAGTAAACTTTTCTCCATTTTTTGCTCTTTCTACAACTATAGTATTAGAAGTTATTTCTCTAGCATCAAAAGCGTGCATTGGCTGACCTAGCTCAAGCATTACAAAATTAGTTATATCAACTATGTTATTTATAGGTCTTACACCTGCTTCCAATAATCTTTCCTGCATCCATGCTGGTGAAGGAGCTATTTTAACATTTTTAATTCCCCTAGCAGCATATCTTCTGCAAAGATTATCTCTTACTTCCACCTTTAGATTATCAGTTATTTTATCTTCACAGGAACATTTATAATCTAGACTAGGCATATTATATTTTTTTTCTAATGTTGCAGCAGTTTCTCTAGCTATTCCAATTATACTTAAGCAGTCCGGCCTATTTGAGGTTATTTCAAAATCAATAACTGAATTGTCTAGTCCTAATACTTCCTTTATGTCCTTACCTATAGGAGTATCTTGTGAAAGTATCATTAATCCATGTACTTCTTCCTCTCCAGCAATACCAAGCTCTTCTTCTGAGCACATCATACCATTTGAAACTATGCCTCTTAATTTTCCTTTTTTTATTTTTACTCCCCCAGGTAAAGTTGATCCATGAAGAGCTACTGGTACTATGTCTCCTTCTTTCATGTTGTTAGCACCAGTTACTATTTGAATAGGCTCCTCTTTTCCAACATTTATCTGACATACAACTAGTTTCTCTGCATTTGTATGAGGCTTTATTTCTAATATCTTTCCTGTAACTACATTGCTAATTTCATCCCCTGAAGATATTACTTCTTCAACCTTTGAGCCTGACAATGTTAATCTATCGCCTAATTCCTGAGCTGAAATATCTATATTAATATAATCCTTTAACCATTTAACTGGGACTTTCATTTCCTATTCCTCCATTCTGAAATTTTAAAATTGATTTAAAAATCTCATATCACTTTCGTAAAGTAATCTTATATCATCTATACCATACTTAAGCATAACCATTCTATCCACACCAAAACCGAATGCAAATCCACTGTAAACTTCTGGATCAATTCCACAGTTTCTTAACACCTGAGGATGAACCATTCCACATCCTAATAGTTCTATCCAGCCGCTTCCTTTACACACTTTGCAGCCTTCTCCATTACATACAAAGCAAGTGGCATCCATTTCAGCTGATGGTTCAGTAAATGGAAAATGATGTGGTCTAAATTTAGTTTTTACTTTATCCCCAAACATTTTCTTTGCAAATAATTCTAAAGTTCCTTTTAAATCTGCAAAAGTTATTCCTTTATCTACTACCAAACCTTCCATCTGATAAAATATAGGAGAATGAGTAGCATCTACTGCATCAGAACGATAAACTTTTCCTGGGGATATCATCTTTATTGGCGGCTTTTGTTTTTCCATAGTTCTTACTTGTATAGGTGAAGTTTGTGTTCTTAAAACTATATTATCATTTATGTAAAATGTATCCTGCTCTCCTCTTGCTGGGTGATTCTTAGGTATATTTAATGCCTCGAAATTATAATAATCTAATTCTACTTCTGGACCTTCTTCAATTGTAAATCCCATAGATATGAATATTTCCTTCATACTCTCCAATGTTAAATCTAAAGGATGTCTTCTACCTAAAGTTTGCTTTCTTCCTGGCATTGATATATCAATAGTTTCACTGTTAAATCTTGTAGATTTTTCTTTTTCCTTCATTTGCTTAGAAGTTTCTTCTATTAATTCCTCAATGCTACTTCTTACTTCATTAGCTAACTTTCCTATTACAGGTCTTTCTTCAGGGCTTAATGCTCCCATCCCCCTTAATATTTGGGTTAACTCTCCCTTTTTTCCTAAATACTTAACTCTAATATTTTCTAATTCATTTTTATCCATAACTGTTTTTAATTCATTTATGGCATTTTCCTTAATCTTTTCCAAGTTTTCTTTCATAACTTAGAGCTCCTTTCAATATATTTTATTAAACAAAAAAAGTCCATCCACATAGGGACGAACTTTATATCCGCGGTACCACCCTGATTGACGCATAAATTGCGTCCATCTCCATAATATATCGGTTATCCACCGCTAACTGCTACTACTATTTCGCAATTAGAACTCAGAAGTGAACTTCAATACAAGATTAATAAAAAGGCTTGCAGTCTATGACCTTTTCTTCCTAAAATAACCCTTATATCTACTTTCTTCCTCATAGTTTATAACTATGCAATTTTTATCTCTTTAATTTTAAATTCTACATATTAATAATAAAATTGTCAATGTTATTTTAAGTTTTGCCTAACTACTTCAAACATTACAATAGATGCTGCCACTCCTGCATTTAGTGATTCTGCTCCACCTGGCATAGGTATTTTGAATGTTTCATGGGCTATACTATATATTTCATCACTTATTCCATTTCCTTCATTTCCTATGCATATGATTACTTTACTATGCCTCAAAGGCAGCTGATAAAAATTTTTATCTGATTGTAATGAGCTGGCTAATATTTTAAAGCCCTTATTAATTAGGCTATTAACTATTTCAAAATTATTATCTTCTAATATAGGTACATGAAATATTGATCCCATGGTAGCTCTTAATGTCTTTTCATTATAAATATCTACAGTTCCCTTAGTAGTTATTATGCCTAAGGCCCCTGCAGCGTGGGCAGTTCTTATGATGGTGCCCATATTTCCTGGATCCTGTATTTTATCAACTAAAACATAAAATCCATTAATGTCACTTATTTTTAAACTTTTATTATCTACTACAGCTATAATGCCTTGGGGGGTATCTGTACTACTTATAGTTTTAAATACATTTTCCTTTAGTAAATATACCTTTGTATCCCTTTTAACTCTGTCATTAATATGAAAACTTTTGTATTTATCTAAAGAATTGTCACATAAAAATATTTGTAGTACATTAAAATCTGAATCCAAAGCTTCACTTACAAATCTAAACCCTTCAACCAAGAATTTATTTTCTTCTCGTCTATATTTTCTTTCTTTAAGCTTCTTAACTTCTTTTATAATAGAATTATCTTTACTAACAATGGTATCCAAGCCTATTCCACCTTTATTTGGATATTAAGTTTTCTAGCCTGCTTAATTCTTCTGTTCCACCTATAGCAACTACAATATCATCTGGCTCAATAATATCCTCAGCAGATGGAGAAACATTTATATCATTATCCTTTTTAATAGCTACTACGTTTATTCCATAGTTTGCTCTCATACTTAAATCTTTTAAATTTCTGCCATGCCATTCTTTAGGGCTTACAATTTCAGCAATGCTATAATCTGGAGATAATTCAATATAATCAAGTATATTTGAAGATACTAGATTATGAGCTACTCTCACTCCCATATCTCTTTCTGGAAGTACTACCCTATCTGCCCCTATTTTATACAATACTTTTGCATGTAATTCATTATTTGCCTTAGCGATTATATATTTTACTCCTAGTTCTTTAACCAATAATGTTACCATAACACTAGCCTGCAACTCTGAACCTATAGTAACAACTGCTACATCAAAATTTCGTATTCCTAAAGATCTAAGACTATTTTCATCAGTGGCATCTGCTTGCACTGAATGAGTTACACTGTCTGAAATATCTTGCACCATATCTTCATTAGAATCTATTGCTAAAACATCATTGCCTAAGGCATATAAAGTTTTAGCAACAGACGTTCCAAATCTACCTAAACCTATAACTACAAATTGTTTTTTAGCCATGATAAACACTCCTTAACCAACTAATACTTTATCCTCTGGATATTTTATTGTATTTGAAGTTTTCTTTCTTGATAATGCCAATGCTAATGTTAAAGGACCTACTCTTCCTGCATACATAGTAAAGGCAATAACTAATTTTCCAATAGCCGTTAATTTAGTGGTTAGCCCTAAGGTTAATCCGACTGTACCAAAAGCTGAAGTAGCTTCATATAAAAGATATTCCAAGGAAGCTCCTTTTTCTGTTATAGAAAGTACCATAGTGACAAGGATTACCAATCCTAGTCCTATAACAGTTATAGCTAAAGATTTATAAATTGTGTCCTTAGGAATTCTCTTTTTAAATATTTCAGTATCTTCTCTTCCTTTAACAATGGATAACACTGTCATAAACAGTAATCCTGCAGTAGTAACTTTTATACCTCCTGCAGTAGAACCAGAAGATCCTCCTATAAACATTAATATTATAGTTAAAAATCTTCCAGCAGTAGTCATATCTGAAGTCGAAACAGAATTAAATCCAGCAGTTCTTGGGCTTACTGAAGCAAAAATAGAAGATAATATTTTCCCTTTAAAAGACATATTTTCTATAGTAGCAGGATTATTATATTCAAAAACGAACATTAAAATTGCTCCTACAACTATTAAAATAGCCGTAACAGAAAGAGCTAATTTTGAATGTAATGATAATTTTTTTAATCCCTTAAAATTGTATATCTCCTGCCATACATAAAAACCAAGCCCACCTATGATTATCAAAGCTGAGATGGTCAATATTACTACTGTATTATTTGCATAGGCTGTTAAACTCTGAAAGTTTCCAAAAAGATCAAATCCTGCATTACAGAAAGCAGATACAGAATGAAATATACTATAATATAATCCCTTAGCCAATCCAAACTGGGGAATAAATTGGGTGGCTAGTAATGCTGCCCCTGCAATTTGTACTGAAAAAGTAAACATCAATACATATTTAGCCATCTTTACAAGTCCCTGCAAAGAAAAAGAATTTAATGCTTCCTGCATTACAAGCCTTTCTTTAAGAGTAATCCTCTTTCCCAATACTAAAGCTATTAATGTGGCAAAAGACATAAATCCTAGTCCGCCTATTTCAATTAAGCACATTATAACTGTCTTGCCAAAATAACTCCAATGGGTTCCAGTATCTACTGTAATTAAACCCGTTACACAGGTTGCTGAAGTAGAAACAAAAAAACAATCTATAAAAGGAGTTCTTTCTCCTGTCTGGGACGCTACAGGAAGATTTAAAAGAATAGCTCCTGTTACTATTACAATAGCAAAACCAATTGCTAGAATTTGAACAGGAGTAAGTTTAAAGTCTTTTACTATTTTTATTTTCATTATATGCACCCCGTAAATTATTATTAAGCTATGAACATTATGGATAATTATATCACTTAAAAACATGTTGTCAACAAACCTTAGTAATATAAAATAATGTGTATTAAAAGGTGATATAAGTTAAAAAATGCAGCTCTATCGCTGCATTTTTTTAAGCATTAATTTGCGCTTTTGCTATTTGTACTAACTCAGAAAAAGCTTTTGGATCATTTATAGCTATTTCTGAAAGCATTTTTCTATTTATATCTATTCCAGCAAGTTTTATACCATTCATAAATCTTGAATATGAAAGTCCGTTGATTCTTGTAGCTGCATTAATTCTAGCTATCCATAACTTTCTAAAATCTCTTTTCTTTAATTTTCTTCCAGTATATGCATTTCTTAATGCTCTTACAACTGATTCATTTGCTGTCTTAAATAACCTGCTTTTTCCACCATAATAGCCTTTTGCAAGCTTTAACACTTTTTTATGATATTTACGAGCATTCATCGCTCCCTTAACTCTTGCCATTTAATAAACCTCCTTTAAGCCCTAAATTATAGGTATGGTAATAAGTTCTTCATTGTTTTTTCTTGACATCCAGCTACATATCCAGTTTTTCTAAGATTTCTCTTAGTTTTAGTGCTTTTCTTTGTTAATATGTGGCTCTTAAAAGCCTTTGCTCTTTTTAATTTACCAGTTCCAGTAACTTTAAACCTTTTAGCAGCACCTCTATGTGTTTTCATTTTTGGCATAGTGTATTCCTCCTCCTAATGATTATGCTCTTTTAGGAGCTAAAACCATTGTCATATTTTTACCTTCTAATCTTGCTGGTTTTTCTATAACACATATATCTCCAACTTTTATAAGAAATAAATCAAGTATTTTCTTCCCAATAAAGGAATAATCAGCTTCTCTTCCTCTAAATCTTATTGTAACCTTTACCTTATCTTCAGCTAATAAGAATTTTTTTGCATTATTAGCTTTTATTTCGATATCATGTTCCTCTATTGTTGGACTTAATCTTACTTCCTTTAAATTGGTGATCTTCTGTTTTTTCTTAGCCTCTTTGTCCTTTTTGGATTGTTCATATATGAATTTACCAAAGTTCATTATTTTACAAACAGGCGGTTTCGCAGTAGGAGCTATCATAACTAAATCTAATTCTCTCTCTTCTGCAATTTTTAGGGCATCAGTTGATGATATTATACCTAATTGCTCACCATCGCTTGTTATAACCCTTATCTCTTTTTCCCTAATCTCTTCATTTACAAGGAAATCCTTACTAATAATATTCACCTCCTAGGTGGATTTAAAAATATATTACATAAAAAAAGAACGGCAAAGCCGTTCCTAATATACAACATACTATGTGTACTTAAATACACAGCCTTACTAGCATTGCTGTAAGGTGAGAAACGGCTGGTTTCTTCTTAACAGATTATATTTTACTATGTTAATATAATATTGTCAACATTTTTTAATTAATTTTTTACTCAATAACCCTATTTTCTATTTCTTCGGTTATCTTTGAAATGAATTCATCTAAGCTCATTGCACCTAGATCTCCACCTTTTCTAGTTCTAAGAGATATTTTATTTTCGTTCATTTCTTTATCCCCTACAATAATCATATAAGGAATTTTTTGGAGTTGAGCTTCTCTTATCTTATATCCAATCTTTTCATTTCTATCATCTATCTCAACTCTTATTTTCTTTGATTTTAATGTCTTAGCTATTGCTGCTACATAATCCTTTTGAGCATCTGTTATATTCATAACCCTTACTTGTACAGGTGCTAACCATGTTGGGAATGCCCCTGCAAATTGTTCTATAAGTATTCCTATAAATCTTTCTATACTTCCAAATACAACTCTGTGTACCATAACAGGTCTATGCTTTTCTCCGTCTGGACCTACATATGTTAAATCAAATCTTTCCGGCATCTGGAAATCAAGCTGTATAGTACCACATTGCCATGTTCTTCCTATACAATCCTTTAAGTGGAAGTCTATCTTAGGGCCATAGAAAGCTCCATCCCCCTCATTTATTTTATAAGGAAGTTTAGCTGCATCTAAAGCTTCTTTTAATCCATTAGTTGCTGCTTCCCAATCTTCATCACTTCCCATAGAATCTTCTGGTCTTGTGGAAAGTTCAACAAAATATTCAAATCCAAATGTCTTATAGAAATCATCTATTAATTTAATAACATTTAATATCTCATCTTTTATTTGATCTTTTGTCATAAATATATGAGCATCATCTTGAGTAAAACATCTAACTCTCATAAGACCATGTAATGCTCCTGAAAGCTCATGTCTATGAACAAGCCCTAATTCAGCTAATCTTAATGGAAATTCTCTATATGAATGTAATGAACTCTTATATACCAATATAGAACCTGGACAGTTCATAGGTTTTATTGCATAATCTTCTCCATCTATCTTTGTAAAATACATATTTTCTTTGTAGTGATCCCAATGTCCTGATTGATGCCATAATGCTTCATTTAATATTATAGGAGTTCTTATTTCATCATATCCTGCTTCTGTGTGTTTTTCTCTCCAGAATCCTTCAAGTTCATTTCTAACTACCATTCCCTTTGGATGGAAGAATGGAAATCCTGGTCCTTCTTCATGGATACTAAATAAATCAAGTTCTTTTCCTAACTTTCTATGATCTCTCTTTTTGGCTTCTTCTAACATATTTAAATATGCATCTAATTCGCTTTTCTTAGTAAAAGCTGTACCATATATTCTTTGAAGCATTTTATTTTTTTCGTCGCCTCTCCAGTATGCTCCAGCTACAGATAATAATTTAATAGCCTTAACTTTTCCTGTAGATGGTACATGAGGACCTGCACAAAGATCTACAAAATCTCCTTGCTTGTAGAAGGATATTATAGCATCCTTTGGAAGATCTTCTATAAGTTCTACCTTATATGGTTCATTTTTTTCTTGCATAAATTTAACGGCTTCTTCTCTTGGTAATTCAAATCTTTCTAACTTAAGATCTTCTTTAATTATTTTTCCTACTTCTTTTTCTAAAGTTTCTAACATTTCAGGTGTAAAAGTAAAATCTGCATCAAAATCATAGTAAAATCCTGTATCTATTGCAGGACCTATGGCTAACTTTACATTTGGATATACTCTTTTTACAGCCTGAGCCAATATATGAGAAGCTGTATGCCTAAGTGTCCATTTTCCACCTTCATCTTCAAAAGTCAATATTTCTAAAGAACAATCTTCATTGACTTCTGTCATTAATTCTGCATCTTTACCATTTAATTTAGCACCTAATGCTTTTTTGTAAAGAGCAGGACTGATCTTCATAGCTATATCACTAATTTTTGTTCCCTTTTCAAATTCCATTATCTTACCATCTTTTAATGTTACTTTAATCATTGCTATTCCTCCTTATCCATAAAAAAGTTTTCAATTAATAATCAACTAATAATAAACAAAAAACAAAAAAAATCCTCCCAAACTGGGACGATTTAAATACCGTGGTTCCACCCAAATTGATAGTAGCATAAATAAAATACCAATAATGCTATCATCATCTTTAGCCCTTTAACGCAGGTAACGACTATGCTTACTAAGATTTCAGCACATAGCTCAAAGGTGGTTTTCAACAAATTCTATTAAGAAAATCTTTCAGCCCTTGGATCTTCATCTCTTTTAATATGTTTATTGCTTACTCTTCCTTTTCACAGCCTTTTTCCATCTTTTTTTATTATTATATTCTTTAGTTTTTATAATGTCAATATTAAATATAGATAACTTGCATTAATTATGGTTTTTTTCCTTAATCTTATTACATATTTTACATTTATCGCAGAACTCTACTCTCTGTAAGAATACATTTTTTATTGTATTTATAAATTCCGTGTTATGACAATTATTAGCACAATGTATAATTATTTTATTTGGGCAATAAGTAATAAGACCACTAATAAGCATATCCTCCATATTTACAGTGCCAGTAAATTTATTTCCTAAAAACTCATTAAATAATCTATCCATTAAATCATCGCCGCTTCCATCTTGAATTATATAATTTCCGCCTTTATCTATAATGATATTCACTTCATCTATTTTACTATCTTGTATATCCACAAAATATTTAAGTAATTTTATAAATTCATTATATTCTTTTTCTATTAAATAATCCTCCACAATTTTATCTATTATATTTTGCAATTCATTTTTTAACTCTTTCATTCTAAAAGTTAAAAAGCCCTTTATATTTATTTCTTTATTTTCTTCTATACATTCAACTATCTTTTCTATTATTTCATTTTTTCTGTTCATGTAATATATGTTTGAATCCTCAATAATATGGCTATCATTATTCAATATTTCTATACTTCTTTTCTTTACTTCATCAATTTCATCTCCATCTAGAAAAAAATAAGTATCTGTAATAAATTCTATAATATATTTGCGTGAGAACTCCTCTATTAATGCTTTATATAATATGTTAGCTATATATATATTAAACATATTTAAATTTTTTCTACTTAATTTCTCATCTGGAAAGGATATTTTAATGAAGTGAGTACTTTTATTTATGCTCTCTGAAATACCAGCTTCTATTTTCTTCATTTTAAAGAAATTCTTTAAATCCTTTATACCTTCAATTATTTCTTCCAAATCTTCCTCATATACAAGTTGAAATGATTCCATTGGCCTCACTCCCTTCTACAATAGTATGCGTTTTATTCAAAGGTATATTCATAATAATTTATTCAAATATCGACAGCACAATAATATTCTATGCTTATGAAGATATCAGTCATTTGATAAACATAATATAATACTATAAAATGTAATTAAACTATTGAAGGAGCGTAAAAATTAATAATATGAAATACATTTTTGTAGATTATAGAATTACCAATGAAGAAGAAACAAATTTATTAAAACTAGGATATAAAATATTAAAATGTCCTCCTAACTCTTCTCTTTATGAAGCTGTTTGTGGCCATCCAGATATGCTGATGCATATAATTGATGATAAAAATATTGTAGTCCATAGGGATATGGATATAAACTTTATTAATACATTAAGATCTTTAGGTATTAATGTACTACTATCTTCTTCTTCACTAATCTATAAATATCCCTATGATATAATTCTAAATGCAGTTAATTTAAAAAACTTTTTTATACATTATATAAAATATACAGATACAGTTTTATTAGATAAAATTCACAATAAGAAAATTATAAATGTTAAACAAGGATATACTAAGTGCTCTACAGCCATAGTAAAAGATACTGCCCTTATCACCAGTGATAAAATAATAGCTTCTGTTATGGAAAAAGAAAATGTAGATGTGCTGCTGCTTCCACCAGGTGATATTATACTGCCAGGTTTAGATTATGGCTTTATTGGCGGCTGTTGTGGCATGATAGAAGAAAATAAGATTGCTTTTTATGGTGATTTAAAATATTACGCTTACGGGAAAGAAGTTATGAATTTTTTACATAAGCATGATGTAGAACCTATATTCTTATCTGATGGAAAGCTGATAGACAGGGGAAGCATCTTTAAAGTTGAGAGTTGAAAGTTGACAATTGACAATTATGGTTAATTTTTCTCCATTGACATTACGAAAAATTTCAAAATAAAATTCCGGGGCTGTGGCATTAAGAATAATACTACAATTCCTTAGTACCACAGCCCCATTCAATTTAATATGCTTTAGTTATATTTCTAATGGATATCAATTTTTTTCTTTTCATCCTTGCCTTTATTTAATTTTGGAAGAATAATCTTTAAAACACCATCGTTAAATGAAGCATCTATTTTGCTTTCATCTACATTATCTGTATAGAAACTTCTCTTAAACTCTCCATAGTGTCTTTCTCGTGTAACATAATTTTCATTTTTATCTTCTGCGGAATCATCACGCTTTGCACTGATTACTAGATAATTGTTATTAAACTCTATATTTATATCGTCTTTTTTAATTCCGGGAAGGTCTGCTTCCACTACATAGTTTTCATCTGTTTCTTTTAAATCCACCCTAATGTTTCCCTGTAAGTTGTGCATTGTTGGAAAGAAATCATCATCGAAGAAATTATTCCAAAATGGTGAAAAGAAATCCTCTTTTCTATTTAAATTATTTCTACTAAAAGGTATCATCTCAAACATTTTTAACTCCTCCTAACTCTTATTTAATTTATACTTATATAATAAATCAATGGTCAAAGAAAGTCAAAGTCTAAAAGTAGGAGATTTACGAAACTAACTTGAAAAATCTAATATGTTATCTTTATAAGTTATTTTAACAAGAATTTATAAAGATAAATGCCAAATTTTGATGAATTTTGGTGTTTTTAAGAGTTGCTACTCATATAATTATGATTTGGCACTTAATAATATTGATGGATGTGTATCTCTGCTTGTTTCAAATTCCCTTTTACAGTTATCACATATTATTTTCATATTTTTCATCTGTCTATTTGACATGGAGCAGTTCATTCTTATTTATTCTTTAAAAAGACTGTCAATTGTCAACTAAAAAAATCAGCACTACTTAGTGCTGATTTTTTATTGGAGGCGCCACCCAGATTTGAACTGGGGGTAGAGGTGTTGCAGACCTTTGCCTTACCACTTGGCTATAGCGCCATATATATGGAGCGGAAGACGAGATTCGAACTCGCGACGTTCACCTTGGCAAGGTGACGCTCTACCACTGAGCCACTCCCGCGTCTGGTGGCTGGACCAGGAATTGAACCAGGGACACGAGGATTTTCAGTCCTCTGCTCTACCGACTGAGCTATCCAGCCTAATCTATGGTGGGCACAACAGGGCTCGAACCTGTGACCCTCTGCTTGTAAGGCAGATGCTCTCCCAGCTGAGCTATGCGCCCATAGATTTAACATTAAGACAATATTAATTATAATGAAAATCATAAAACTTGTCAATACCTTTTTTTAATTTAATGAAAAAGTCAATGCACCTTTTGGGGAGCATTGGCACCTTTTATAGTGAATAAACTACTTTTCTCTTATATCTACAAAGAACTCACTGTTATGTATACTTGCTTCCTCTAAAGTGGCCATATTATTCATGACACATAGAGCTGACTCAATTATGCAAAATTCTAGAGGGCAGCCAGTACCTTCTCCTAATCTCATATCCATATTTAACCCTGGTCTTAATCCTATTTCATTCATCACATATTCAGATCCTGGTTCTGCTGATAAATGGGATGGAAACATAAAATCTTTTACATTGGGATTTAATCTAAATGCACAAAGAGCAGCGGCACAAGCAATTATTCCATCTATAACTATAGGAACTCTGTTCTTGGCAGCTCCTAGGAAACATCCACACAATCCCGCTATATCAAATCCACCTACCTTAGTTAATACATCAATAGGATCTTTTTTATCAGGGTCGTTAATTTCTATTGCCCTCTTAATTACTGCTTTCTTATTTGCAAATCCTTCTTCTGTAAGACCAGAACCCTTTCCAGCAACAATATCAGAATCCATTCCTGAAAGCACACTTATAACTGCAGCACTAGTTGCGGTATTACACATACCAGCTTCACCAGTACCAAATAAATCATAACCTTCTTTAACAAGATTATCCACAGCTTCAATGCCGATTTCAATAGCTTTAATAGCTTCTTCCCTTGTCATAGCAGGACCTTTTGCTATATTTTTAGTGCCATAAGCTATTTTTTTATTTATTATATTGGGATTATTAAATTCTGCTTTAACTCCCACATCTATTACGCAGATATCAGCTTTTGCATAATCAGATAAAACTCCTATACCTGTTATTCCTTTTGTATAATTGTTAGTAATTATAGCTGTTAACTCCTGTGGGCAGGCACTAACCCCCTCTTCCCAAACTCCATTATCAGCAGCCATTATTATAGTATTTTTCTTATTTATTCTGTTCTTTACTTTTCCCGTTATTCCTGACATTTTTACCGCAATTTCCTCTAGCTTACCTAAACTGCCTATAGGCTTAGAAAGATTATCCATCCTTTCCCATGCCTTTTTTATAGCTTCTTTATCCGCTGGTCTGATAATATCTAAAGTCTTTTGTAATAAGTTCATATATTCCACCCCTCTAAAAACATCACCTCTACATTTTAGTTAGAGGCTTAATAGTATTCAATTATGGATTAATTATATTACTTTATTCCACATGTTTCAAGTACATTATCCCTATTCTTAACTAAATCATTCGTAATTACTCGTTAATTTTCTCTAACAATTGTCCTATTTCTTCGTGATTAAAGTGGTAGCTTTTATTACAAAATTCACATTTTAATTCCTCAGTTTTATTATCATTATACAATTCCCCTAAATCCTTTTTACCTATACTTATAAGAGCTCTCTTTACTCTTTCTCTTGAACAATCACATCTATATTCTGGTGTAAGGTGTTCTAATATTTTTAAATTCATTCCTTCAAAAATAAATTCTAATATTTCTTCTATGCTCATTCCCTTTGATATAAAATCAGTTATTGATGAAATCTCTTCTAATCTGTAAGTTACTAAATCTGCTGCCATATCATCAGCCCCAGGCATCATTTGGATTATAAACCCTCCTGCTGCCTTTACACTCAAATCTTCATTAACTAAAACTCCTAATCCTACAGCGGATGGAGTTTGTTCTGAAACAGTAAAATAATAAGCTAAATCATCTCCTATTTCTCCAGAATATATTGGCGTTTGTCCTACATAAGGCTCTTTAAGCCCCATATCCTTAATTACTGTCAACATACCATTCTTTCCTATAGCACCGCCAACATCCAGCTTTCCTTTATCATTTGCTGGTAAATCTACATAAGGATTACCTATATACCCCTTAACATGTCCATCAGCATAGGATGTTACAACTACTCCTCTTGCTTCTCCACCACCTTGAATCTTCAATGTGAGTGTGTCCTTATCAGATTTTAGCATAGTACCCATAAGAGCGCCTGCCGTTAACATTCTGCCAAGTGCAGCAGCTGCTGTAGCACTACAATTATGAACCTTTACCCCTTTATTTACTAAATCAGTAGTTATTGCACCAATTATTCTTATGCCGCCGTCCATAGCAACAGCTTTAACCAATTTATCCATTCTATCAATGCCTCCAAACTTCTATTTTTTTAACACATAAGCTATTCTTTCTGTGTCTTCCCTCAAAGCTTTACTTTCATAATTATCAAGAAGCTTTGCAATTTGAAACCCGCATGCAATTGCCGACTCCTGGATTTCTTTGTTTGTATAAGCTCTTTCTCTGTGGAACTCATCAAATCTTTTATAAACTTTTCCCTGCTTAATAAAAAAGGTTAAATACATGTCCACTATATCCTCTTCAAGATTATTCTCCCAAATATAATAGACATCTTCACTATCATAGTTGTATATATTGTTTCCTAGTATTTGTGTGATCTTATAATAGGAATTAATATCAAAAACAAATATACCCCCATCTTTCAAATGATTGTATACACCTTTAAAATATTCATGAAGCTTCTCTTTTTCAACTATATAGTTAGTAGAATCTAAGCAGCAAGTTATTAAATCAAATTTTCTATTTAAGTTTAAACTACTTATATCCTGACATATAAATTTGCCCTTTATGCCACTGTCTCTTAATTTTCCTTCTGCCTCTGTCAGCATATCGTATGACAAATCCACAGCCCAAGTGTTTAAAAAAGACTTTGCTATATTTTCTGTTATATTTCCAGTGCCACAGGCTAGATCTAAATAATCTTTTCTTTGAACTTTATACTCATCACAGAAAATCAAAATTGTATCTGCCCATTTTTTATAGTCAATATCTCCTTTTATTAGCTCATCATATATATGAGCAAAATCCTTATAGCAATCCATTTAGCAATACTCCTTTTTGCGAATAATTTACACTTACTAAATATTATATATTTTCATTCTGCAAGTCAATATTTTTTGGAATATTAAGTTGTTTTTTTCTTTTAGTCATTATTCCACCTATTCTTCCAGTCTCCTCCGAGGTTAAAGAACTCCATCCAAGTTTATCGACTTTTTCCCTTAATCCTAATTCTTCTGCAATTTCATATTTCATTTTTTCTCTTAGTTTTTCACTGTCTGTTAATTCCCTATTTGATTTTAGCTTTGCCTTTATAACCTTCTTTAAAGGTGTTTTCCCCATAATTATTCCTCCACTTAAGATTAATAAAAAGTCATATAACACATTAAATAGTTTTTACAGGAAGGAAATTAATTATACACTGAATAGAAATAAAAATAGAGTAAGGATTATCCTTACTCTGTAAATAATCTATTTATCATTAAATAAGTGACAAGCAACAAAATGATCCTTTTCTACCTCTTTAATCTCAGGTATGGCCTCAGTACATATAGGCTTTGCATACTTACATCTAGCTGCAAATCTACATCCAGGTTTTGGATTAATAGGGCTTGGCACTTCCCCTTCTAACATTATTCTGGACCTAGTTTCTTCAATTTCAGGGTCAGGAATAGGAATAGCAGATAAAAGTGCCTGAGTATATGGATGCAATGGTTTTTCATATAAATCATGGCTAGATGCTAATTCCACCATAGTACCTAAATACATAACTCCAACTCTATCTGATATATGTTTTACCATAGAAAGATCATGTGCAATAAATAAATAGGTTAATCCTAATTCATTTTGTAATTTAATTAATAAATTTACTACTTGTGCTTGTATTGATACATCAAGAGCAGAAATAGGCTCATCACATACAATGAACTTAGGTTCTACAGCTAAAGCTCTAGCTATACCAATTCTCTGTCTTTGCCCTCCAGAAAATTCATGAGGAAATCTTGAAGCATGCTCTTTATTAAGTCCTACTAAATCTAACATTTCGTATATTTTATTTATTCTTTCCTTCCCCTTGTATAATCCGTGTATATCTATTCCCTCGGCAATAATTTCTCCTACAGTCATTCTAGGGTTTAATGAAGCATATGGATCTTGGAATATAATTTGTGCATTTTTAGTAAAAGCTTTTTTATCTTTTCCTTTAAGTCCGTGTATATTTATTCCTTCAAAAAAAACTTGTCCGCCAGTAGCCTCGTATAATCCTAGAACTGTTCTGCCACAGGTAGTTTTACCGCAGCCTGATTCTCCAACTAAACCTAAAGTTTCACCTTTTTTTATATTAAAACTTACATTATCTACAGCCTTTAAAACTGAGTCTTTTCCCACCTTAAAGTATTTTTTCAAGTTTTTTACTTGTACTAAATAATTATCTTCCATTATTTCGCACCTCCTATAGCCTGTGGAACTTCAACCTTAGGTGCTAAAGGATGTTGAAGCCAGCATTGAACACTATGGGTATCGCTTATCTTAGTAATCTCTGGCATTTCGTCTCTACATATCTGCATACAATACTCACATCTTGATGCAAAAGGACATCCAACTGGTGGTTTTAAAAGATCAGGAGGAGTTCCCTTTATTGAATATAACTGATTTTTATGCTTTGTATCCAATCTAGGAACTGATTGCAATAATGCCCAAGTGTATGGATGCTTAGGATTATAGAATATCTCTTCTGTTGTTCCTCTTTCAATTATCATTCCTGCATACATTACTTGTATTCTGCTAGCTACACTAGCAACAACCCCTAAATCGTGGGTTATAAGTATAACTGCAGTGTCTAGCTTATTTTGTAATTCTTTTATAAGGTCCATAATTTGAGCCTGTATAGTAACATCCAATGCAGTGGTTGGTTCATCAGCTATTAATATCTTGGGATTACAGGCAAGAGCTATAGCAATCATAGCCCTTTGTCTCATACCACCTGAAAATTCATGTGGATATTGTTTGGATCTTTTTTCCGCATTAGGAATATTAACTACTTTTAGCATTTTCACTGCTTCTTTCAAAGCTTCTTTTTTATTCATTCCTCTATGAATAATTAAACTTTCAGCAATCTGATTTCCAATTTTCATAGTAGGATTTAAAGAAGTCATAGGGTCTTGGAATATCATGCTTATATCTTCTCCCCTTAAATCTCTTAACTCCTTATCAGACATTTTTAAAACATCTTTGCCTTCAAAAAAAATTTGTGAACCTTTCTTTATCTCTCCTGGTGGAGTAGCTATTAGTCTCATTATTGATTTAGAGGTTATAGTTTTTCCGCATCCAGATTCACCAACTATTGCTAAAGTCTCTCCTTTTTCTAAATCGAAGGATACTCCTCTAACTGATTGAACCTCACCTGCATATGTGTGAAATGAAACTTTTAAATCTTTTACTTCAAGTAATTTTGCCATAAGTATCCTCCTTTCTACTGACGAAGTTTTGGATCTAGAGCATCTCTTAATCCATCACCCAATAAATTAAATGAAAGCATAGTTAAACTTATTGCTAGGGCAGGGAAAAATAATTCATGGGGATAAAAATCTATTACAGATTGTCCAAATGAACACATAGCACCCCAGCTTGTATCAGGCGGCTGAATACCTAAACCTATAAAGCTTAAAAATGCTTCTGAGAATATAAATCCCGGTATATCAAATGTCATATATATAATTATTATTCCAATAGTATTTGGTATTAAATGTTTAGTTATTATTCTCTTTGGATCTGAACCCAATGCTTGAGCTGCAAGCACATACTCTGATTCTTTTAACTGCATAACTTGTCCTCTTATCAAACGAGCCATTCCAGTCCATCCTGTAATACATAAAGCTAATAATAAGCTTCCTATACCTTGATTATCAAATACAACAGCAAATAGTATAACAATTATCATATATGGAATACTATTTAATACTTCAACTATTCTCATCATTATGTCATCAACTAATCCTCCGAAATAACCACTGATTCCACCATATAGAGTGCCAATAGTTACCTCAATTAAAGTACCGCAAATACCGATTGCTATAGATACCCTTCCGCCTATCCATAGCCTGCCAAACATATCTCTTCCTAGATTATCCGTTCCAAATATATATTGACTATTAGGCTTCTGATTAGTAATAGCTATGTTTTGATGGGTGTAATCAACTCCAGATATCAATTTACCTATCCAAGGTCCTATAACACACATTATAATAATTGCTGACAATAATATTAAAGAAAAAATGGCAACTTTATTTTTCTTTAATCTTCTCCACGCATCCTGCCAATAGGTCATATTGGGTCTTACTATGGCATCAGCATTAAAATTATCACAACCTATTATCTGAAACTTTTCTTTACTTAATTCTGCCATTTTTACCCCTCCTATTTTTTACTGCCTGATAATCTTATTCTTGGATCTATTAATGTGTATAATATATCAACAACTAACAAAGATACTATATATAAGAATGAGTAAAATATGGTGAATCCCATTATCATATTGTAGTCTTTCGCAGATATAGAATCAATCATTGCATTTCCAAGACCAGGAATAGCAAATATCCTTTCAATTACAAAAGATCCCGTAATTATAGAAGCTATTTGTGGTCCAAGTATAGTTACGATTGGAAGTATTGCATTTCTAATAATATGCTTCCATGCTATAGAAACCTTAGACACTCCCTTTGCTTGGGCAGTAATTATATAATCTTGGCTTATTACATCCAAAACAGAAGTCTTCATATATCTTGCATAGGTAGCAATACTTGAAAAACTTAATGCCATAGTTGGTAAAATAGTAAACTTTATAGTATTTAGGAACCCATCTCCTTGACTATACCACCCTGCTATAGGTAAACCTGCTTTTCCTCCTAAGCCCTTTTGCAACAAAGCTGCAACAACAAAGCTAGGTATAGATACACCTAATATGGCAATAAATATAACAAAATAGTCCACCCCTGTATTTCTTTTAAAACCAGCAATTATTCCTAAAGTTAAGCCTATAGCCAAACCTACAAATACAGCTTGAAGACCAATCCTTGCAGAATTTGGAAATCTATCATGTATGTACTTATTAGCAGATATACCTGGTGTTACGAAAGAATCTCCCATATTTCCTTTTAATAAATTTTTAACATACATTACATATCTTTCTGATACAGGCTTGTCCAAACCATACTCAGCCATTAAATTTTCTTTAACTTGTGCCGGCAATTGCTTGACCTGTGAAGTTATGGGATTTCCAGGCATACTATTCATTAAGAAAAACGTAATAGTTACTATTACCCATAACGTAAGCACCATATATCCCAATCTTTTAGATATATATCTTACCATCTTTTCTCCCCTCCGAAACTACAAATATTTTTATATCCTTTGCTATTAAATATATATATAAAATTATTACATTCTTGTAATAAGTATTTTCTACTTTAAAATAAAAGAATTCACACTCTCAAAGTAAATTCTTAATTCTATGAATATTTTATCACAAGCTATATAAAGGCTACAACAGGAAAATCCTGTTGTAGCTTTATAATTACATTACCAATATAATTTACTATTTTCCTTCAATTGAAGTCCACTTTAACTCATATAATCCACCGAAGGATGGGAATTGTAATCCCTTTACATATTTCTGTGTAAAGAAACGTTTGTCTTTGTAGAATACTGGAGCAATTCCAGCCTGTTCTGATACTAATATCTGTTCTGCTCTCTTATATAACTCAATTCTCTTATTCATGTCAGGTTCTTTTTTTATATCTTTAACAATTTTATCATATTCAGCATTTGAGAATTTACCATTGTTGTTTCCATTACCAGTTGTGAATAGTTCTATAAATGCCATTGGGTCATTATAGTCAGCGCCCCATCCTGACATAGCTATTTCAAAATTGCCTTCCTCTGTTTTCTTTAAGTAATCTGAGAAATCAGCTGCTGAGTCTACTTTAATGTTAACACCTATTTTTGATTGCCACTGATTCTGGAAGTATTCTGCATATGCCCTATCTGAAGTAGCACTTCCCTGTGGTAAATATCTTAATGTATATTTTGATGGATTTGGATCTAAATTAAGCTCTTTTAACCCTTCTATAAATAAAGCTTTAGGATCCTTATTAGCTACACTCTTCAATGGTTCTGGAACTACATCTCTATATACTTTTTCTCCAGCTACCATTCCTGTTGGAATCAAACCATTTGATGCAAAACCTCTCTGATAAACCTTATTAACATAAGATTCTCTATCTATAGCAAGTGATAATGCAAGTCTGATTTTAGAATTTGTTAAGAGTTTATTAGCTTTTTCTCCATTTTGATTCATTATCATATAGAAAGATGTTGGATCTGTACTTTCAACGTAATCATATTTTCCTGCTTTAGCTTCATCTTTCATTTTCTGAACATATTCTCCAGTTATAGCTGTTCCATCTATCTGTTTACTAGTAAACATCTGATATCTTGTTGGCATTTCTTCAGCTACCTGGAAGGTACCTTTGTCAAGTTTTACTGTATCCTTATCCCAGTATTTTTCATTCTTATTAAATGTAATTTTTGATCCTTTTTCCCATTTTTCAAGAACAAATGGTCCATCGAATACCATTTTTGAAGGATCTGTACCATATTTATCTCCTGCAGCTTCAACTATATCCTGTCTTAATGGGGATAATAATGGGAAAGCTGTTAACTGTAAGAAGTATGGTGTTGGATTTTCTAATGTTACTTCTAATGTCTTGTCATCTATAGCTTTTACGCCAACTTCTTCTTCTTTTGCTTTACCCTCATAGAATTTTTCACCATTCTTTAATACAAACATAAAAGAAGCATATTGTGCTTTAGTTTTTGGATT
The DNA here is from genome assembly GCF_002995785.1 of Clostridium liquoris. Classification (GTDB taxonomy): domain Bacteria; phylum Bacillota; class Clostridia; order Clostridiales; family Clostridiaceae; genus Clostridium_AO; species Clostridium_AO liquoris. The sequence goes on from NZ_PVXO01000073.1 coordinate 90,170, forward strand.
TAATATTCTCTTCCAAGCATACTCAAAATCCTTAGCTGTAACTTTTTTACCATCGGACCATTTAGCATCTCTCAATTTAAAAGTCCATTTTAATCCATCCTTGGATTGTTCCCAGCTTTCTGCAATAGCTTTTTCTGGTTTGTCATTGTTGTATCTTGTTAATCCCTCCATAGATGCATTAATAGCATTGAATGACATCTGGTCTGTAGATTTTGAAGTATCTAATGTTTTAGCATCAGAAGATATTAATGTTATAGACTGTCCCTTCTTTCCGCCTTCGGCAGGCTTTTTGCCATCACTACTTCCACCACAACCAACTAATGCTGTGGATAACAACATAGTGGCAGTTAAAAGTATGGCTAAAAACTTTTTACTTTTCACTTTTACTCCCCCTTTTATTTAATTGTTAGACCTTTATTTTTTTATTTATTAATAAGTATACTTATTAATAAATAACTTATACATATATAAATATTTTATACATATAAAAATATTAAATTTTTATTAATCTAAAATATGATTATAAGACACTTCAAATGACATTTCCTTTATTTGTTTAAATCATATTAGCATAATTCTTTTATATTGTCAATTATACACTTTTTGATTTATCAAGCTTTGAACTATTTTATCATATTCACAATTTTCCACATATTGAATAATTTCATTCCGATCTAATATATTTTATAATTATTATATTTTTATTAAAAAACTATATGATTTTAGCTATATGGGTTATATAATATAGTAAAGAAATTTTAGGAGGGATTTACTATGAATTATAATGTAGCCGTAGTTGGTTGCACAGGAATGGTAGGAAGAAAATTTCTAGAATTACTAGAAGAAAGAAATTTTCCAGTAGATAATCTCTATCTTTTTGCATCAGCTAAATCTGCTGGAAAAGAATTAAGTTTTAAGGGATGTGATTATACTGTTGAAGAATTAAAGGAAGATAATATAAAAAATAAAAAAATTCATTTTGCTCTTTTCTCAGCAGGAGGAAGTGTAAGTTTAGAGTTTGCTCCTATCTTCGTTAAATATGGTGCTACTGTAATTGATAATAGTAGTGCATGGAGAATGGATCCAAAGGTTCCTCTTGTAGTACCAGAAGTAAACCCTGATGATATTGAATGGAATAATGGTATAATAGCAAATCCTAATTGCTCTACAATACAGGCAGTAGTTGCATTAAAGCCGCTCCATGAAAGATATGGAATTAAGAGAATAATTTATTCAACTTATCAAGCAGTATCTGGTGCTGGAATGGGAGGATACAACGATCTTCTTGAAGGATATAAAGGTATGCCTCCTAGAAAATTTCCTTATCCAATAGCAGGTAATATAATACCGCATATAGATAGCTTTCTTGAAAACGGTTATACAAAAGAAGAAATGAAAATGGTTAATGAAACTATTAAAATATTTAATGATAACACTTTAAAAATAACAGCTACTACTGCAAGGGTTCCTGTTTATCATGGTCACAGTGAAAGTATAAATGTAGAGCTAAAGTGTAACTTTAAATTAGAAGATATTTTTGAACTTTATAAAAATGCTAATGGAATTATATTAAAAGATGATGTAAAACATTTGGTATACCCTATGCCAATTGAAGCTGCAGGTCATGATCAGGTATATGTGGGAAGAATAAGAAGGGATTTCAGCGTTGAAAATGGCTTAAACCTATGGGTTGTTGCAGATAATATAAGAAAAGGTGCTGCATTAAATGCAATACAAATTGCAGAATGCATTATAAATGAATAATATTTAATAAAATTAACAAATTTTTTTAGAAAAGGGGTTTATTAATGAATATATTTAAAGGTTCAGGTGTAGCTATAATTACTCCCTTTACTGAAGAAGGTGTGGATTTTAATAAACTAGGAGAACTATTGGAATGGCATATAAAAAATAATACTGATGCTATAATTGTCTGTGGTACTACTGGTGAAGCATCTACAATGTCAGAAGAGGAAAGAAAAGCAACTATTAAATTTACAGTAGAAAAAGTAAATAAAAGAATACCAGTAATAGCTGGTACAGGAAGTAACAGCACTATTTCAGCAATAAACTTTAGTAAGTGGGCTGAATCAATTGGAATAGATGGGCTTCTTGTTATAACACCTTACTATAACAAGACAACTCAGAAAGGATTAATTGAACACTTTAAGGCAATAAACCAAGAGGTAAATACACCCATTATTATTTACAATGTTCCAGGCAGAACAGGTTTGAACTTATTACCAAAAACCTTAGTAAAAATATGCCATGAGTGCAAAAATGTAATAGCTATAAAGGAAGCCTCAGGGGATATAAGTCAAATTGCAGAAATAAAAGCCCTATTAAGGGATAGAATTCAAATTTATTCTGGTAATGATGATCAAACAATACCAATACTTTCTCTAGGTGGTATTGGAGTTATATCCGTATTAGCAAATATAATACCTAAAGAAGTTCATAAAATGTGTGAATTATATATGAATGGTAAAATAGATGAAGCTTTAAAAATTCAACTAGATACCTTAGCTCTATCAAATTCATTATTTATAGAAACAAATCCTATTCCTATAAAAACTGCTATGAATATTTTAGGAATGAATGTTGGTAATTTAAGATTACCATTATGCAGTATGGATGAAAATAACCTAAATATACTCAAAAGTGAATTAAAAAATTATGGATTATTAAAATAACAGACTGATCTTATAGGAGGTACGTAATGGTAAAGGTAATTTTATGCGGTTGCAATGGAAAAATGGGAAAAGTTATAACAGAAGCCATACATTCATTTCCTGATATCAATATAGTTGCTGGAATAGATAAATTTATAGATATTAAAAATTCCTATGCTACATTTTCTAATATAAATGAATGTACCGCTTTAGGTGATGTAGTGTTAGACTTTTCAAGACCGGATGCATTAGAGGATTTACTTGCTTATTGTACAGAAAATAAGCTGCCCTTAGTACTTTGTACTACAGGCTATTCTCCTGAACAAATAGATAAAATTGCAGATACTTCAAAAAAAATACCTATATTTAGATCTGCAAATATGTCTATAGGAATTAATATAATAAACTCTATATTGAGAAATATAAGCAAAAAATTATACAAGGATTTTGATATTGAAATAATAGAGAAACATCACAATCAAAAGGTGGATTCCCCAAGTGGAACAGCTCTTCTATTAGCTAATACAATAAAAGAATCTATTCCAGAAGAAACAGAATTTACTTATGGAAGAGTTGGTAATTGTAAAAGAAAAAATAATGAAATTGGAATTCATTCAATTAGAGGTGGATCCATTGTAGGAGAACATGAAATAATATTTGCAGGTACTGGTGAAACTATTGAAATAAAACACAGTGCATTATCTAGAGAGGTTTTTGCCATAGGTGCACTTAAGGCCTGTGAATTTATGAAAGGTAAAGGGCCTGGATTTTATAATATGGAAGATATTATAAATAATAACTAACAGAGAATAGAGAATAAATACGGAAGAAAATTCTCCATATTTATTCTCTATTATTTTTTATTTGCCATTTATTAATTCATTTTCTTCATTAATTATCTCTTCTTCGTTAATTTCTAATTCATTTATTTTCTCAAGAATGTTTTCATTATTATCGTCTTTTGAGACCCTTTCCATCTTAGATATGGATACTTCATAAGCTATTTTCTTAATACTTTCATTTTCCGAAATCTTCTTTTGATATTCCCTGCTTTGAAGTCTACCCCAAATTCTTATATTATCTCCCACTTGTAACTCTTGACAAAATCTAGAATTTCTGCCCCAAGCAATAGTTGGAATATAGTCAGATTTGTTATAAGCTCTATTTACTGCTAGAAGCAAATCCGCTATTTCTCTTCCAAAGGGAGTTGTCCTATATACCGGCTGCTTACATATAAAACCATTAAGGCATATCTGATTTGGGTTCTTACTTTTTTCAATGCAGTAGTCAATATTTCTAGCAAATACAGTTAGTATTAACCTATTAGCCCCATCTATGAACTTATTGTATGATCTTAACTGACCTTCAATTACTACTTCTGTTCCTTCTTTTATTTCCATGCTGCCAATAAGCCTTTCCGAAACTGTAATAAACAAATTATCCTTAATTTCACTTAATCTTGGTACTTCCACATAGAAAGTATAAAAGCCCTCCCCATACATTTCATGACTAAACTCTAATTTGGAACACACTTTCCCCTCTAAATAGATCTTATTGTTTTGTAACAAATTATCCATTATAACCCCTCTTTCCCTTAGTATCTTAAAATAATTTATACAACATATAATTATTCAAATAAAACTTTAAATATACCAATTTTAGTAAATTCATTTATCTCTTAATTAAAATATTTTCTGATATCATAACTATCCATTCCCTCAATTAAAGCTATAGTTATGGTAGCCATAAAAGAGTATAATTCATAGTCATCTTTAAAAGTTCTATCTATAGGAATTTCCTCTGGCTGAACAATAGAATCTATATTGCTTGATAAGGCCCTTTGAATACAGTAAACAAAACTTCCATTATCTTTTTCCATACTGGATACTGTTACAGTATTTCTATTACCTAATCCATAGGTAATTATATTACCTGAAAGGTTAATTCTACTATTTTCTAAAAGGTCCATGTTTAATAATATATATTTGCTGCTGAAGCCTTCCTTATATTTATCTATAATTCCTCCATTGTTTATTACTACATAATCATAAGTTCCATAAAGTTTATTAGGATTATCCTTAATATCCCATGATATCCTTAATAAATCTAACTGACTTTTTAGATAAGCCTTAAATTTCCTATTACCATCAAAAACAACTATGTTTTTCATATAATCAACTCCTATTTTTTTGCATCTTAACAGTATTTTTAACAGGAGTCTATATTTTATACTTTATTATGCTAACAACAGCCTAAAATAAATCCTATGGCCTTTTACTTATATTTCCATTATAATATAGATATATGTCTGCTTCAATAGATTAAGCATTTATATATGTCTATTTTTTAATTTGCTTGCCCTGATTATTTATATAATAATTTTCTTTATATATTAAATCCCCTACTTTAACAAAGCTATAACCTTTAGCTTTTAAATCCTCTATTATTCTCGGTAAGGTTTCTGGTGTATATTTACCATCATTGTGAAATAACAATATAGAGCCTGGCTGTACTTTTCTCATAACCCTGTTATATTCATTATCCGCTCCTTGGGCTTTCCAATCTATACTGTCTACATCCCATTGTATACAGTGATATCCATTGGAATTCACTGTTTCAACTACTAGATCATTGTAGGCCCCACTAGGACATCTAAATAGTTTTGTGCTTTCCCCTGTTACTTTCATTATTTTTGCATCTGCTATGCTTATTTCCTTTATCATATCCTCTGTAGATATTCTGGTCATATCAGGATGAGAATTAGAATGGTTTCCTATTTCATGTCCTCTTTTGCATATTTCTTCAACTTCTTCTGGAAAATCATCAATCCAATTACCTATAAGAAAAAATGTTGCCTTTATATTGTACTTATCCAAAACATCCAATATCTTCTTTGTATTGCTATTTCCCCAATTGACATCAAAGGTAATTGCTATGTTTTTTTCTTCAGTTTGTACAGAATATATAGGAAGCTTTCTTCCAGTATCTAAAAATACCCCTTTACTTTTAAAAAATATAGATGCTGCCATACTAATAAGAAGTAAACACATTGCACCTGTTAATTTTCTTAATACTTTTTTATTCAATAATACTACCCCCATATTTATCTTCTCTATAAATTTTATATGCGCAATTTAATACTAATTATTACTATTATTCACAGCATTATATTAAAAATAAATAATCCTCCCTAAAAATAAATTTATAAATTTAAAGCACCTATTTCTTTTTGGTGTTTTATTCATTTTAAAAGATTTATGTTATAATGAAATATATATATTTAAAATTAATATTATTATAATATTATTTTTTAGGGAGGATAAATGATGTTTGAAGACACTTTAGAATTAGCGGAGAATAAACTTCTCCTTCTTTATATATTTGATAAAATTAAGATTCCTATAACAAACAATAAAATTACACAAATCATTTTAGAAAATAATTTTATTAATTATTTCACACTGCAGCAATATATATCTGAATTAATTTCCTCTAATTTTTTAAAGTATACTGAAGGTGAAAATAAACACAGATTAGAAATAACGGAAAAAGGTAAAAAAGTACTATCTTTATTTGGAAATAGGCTATCACGCAATAAAATTGATGCGGCTGATGAATATTTGACTAATAATATTAATATCATAAAGAAAGATGTTACTATAACTTCTGACTATACAATAGAGAACAAGGATAAATTCATTGTAAATTTAAAGGCTGTAGATAATAATATTGTATTAATTGATTTAAAAATTACTGTAGATTCTAATAAACAGGCCAGAGATTTGTGTGCTAAATGGAAAAATAATTCTTCAGAAATTTACAGTAAAATACTAGGAATACTAACAAATTAATATTTTATGCTAATACCATACCTGTAGGTTCGCCGCCTATTGGTATATTTTTTTTGTTTCCATTTTCAATATCCACTCTTATAAGAAGATTATTATAATTATCACCTACATATACATTATTATTAACTTTTACAATTCCTCTAGGCATTCCGCCTATATTTAATTTCTTTACTTCTTCATAATAATTTATATTAATAATGCTTATAGTTCCATCTCCAAAATTAGAAACATAGCAAAATTCATTTTCTAAAAACATATCCACTGGTGAATTACCAACTTCTATTCTGTAAAGAACTCTAAAAGTTTTTAGCGAGATTATACTAATACTTCCTCTGCCATCCGATCCTAAATTACTTTCGCAAACAAGTATATATTGTCCATCCATACTAAATATTGCTTTAGTGGGATAGGAACCTACTTTTATATTTTTAACATTTTCCCTATTTTCACAGTCTATTAAAGTAATGCTGTCATTCTCCATATTGCATATTAATAACAATTTTTTTTCCTTATTCAAAGCTATGCTATGAGGAAGATTTCCGCAAGGTATTTCTTCTATTAATTTGCTTTTTATTAGATCAAATACTACTACATTATTTAGCTCTCCACATATTATAAATGCATTATTTTCATACTCAATTACATCATTACAATGCATACCTATAAAATGGTTTTCTTTTTCTCTATTCTCTTCTATATCTATAATGGAAATACTATTATCATAACTATTTGCCGTTATTAGCTTATCCTCATATCTACATATTCCATGGGGGCCAACTTTTCTATAGTTTGTAGCACTTAGTGTAATTTTACTTTCTTCTTTAAATGAATTGACATTTACCTTTGATATACAATCAGAAGATGTGTTACAAATAAATAAACAGCACATAAAATTCCCCTCCTCACAAACATAATATGTAGAATTATTAAAATGTGAGATTAAATATTATTAATTACTATTGAGTTCCAACTCTAATATAGTATATAATTTTTTCATATAATACTTAAGGAGGAGAATTAATGTATAGCTACAAAACAAAGGGAGTTTGTTCTAAAAGAATTGATTTTGAAATAGTTAATAATAAAATAGCAAAGGTTAATTTTGCTGGCGGCTGTGATGGAAACTTAAAGGGTTTATCCAATCTTATAGAAGGTATGCCAGTAGAAGAAGCTATTAAAAAATTAAAGGGAATAACCTGTGGAAATAAAACCACTTCCTGCCCAGATCAACTTTCAAAGGCTCTAGAGGAAGCTATTAATAGAGAATAGATAATAGAGTACAGAGAGGAGATTCATTTTTGCTTTGTAAAAATAAATCTCCTCTCTGTGTTTTATACTCTGTACTCTGTACTCTGTATTCTATCCTAGTTTTTTACAACTTTTCTCATATCTCCTATCATATAAAGAGATCCAGAAATTAAAATTAAATCATCCTCATTACAATAGCTTAATGCTTTTTTATAGGCTTCTTCGTAGTCATCCATTGCTTCACAATTTTTATTGTGTTTCTTGATTACCTGCATTAGAATGTTGGAATTTTCAGCCCTGTAGCTATGAGGGGTAACTGCTATAATCTTGTCAGCCATTGGAGTTATAGTACTTACCATATCTTCTACCTGCTTATCTGCAAGTATTCCAAGTATTAAGACCATCTTATTATATTTAAAATATCTTTCCACGCTGTTTTTAAGATTAGTAATTCCATCTATATTGTGTGCCCCATCTAATACCACCAATGGATTCTTTCTCATAATTTCTAATCTTCCAGGCCATTTTACTTCTTTTAATGCCTTGTAAATATGCTGTTTTTTAATATTAATTCCCTGTTTTATTAATTCATCAATAGTATGCAGTACCACTGAACAATTCAACATCTGATGGGTTCCTAGTAATGAAAGCTGTACTTCATATCTATTTTCCTTAGTTTTCACTATAAAATTTTGATAATATTCATTGGATAAATCTTTATCAACATATTCTACAGAATCTCTATTTACTAAAGTTAAGTGACTATTTTTCTCTTCACATATTTTTTTTATTACTTCTTCAGCTTCTTTTTCTTGTGGATATAATACAACTGGAACGTTCTCTTTTATTATTCCACCTTTTTCAAAAGCAATTTTACCAAGAGTATTGCCTAGTATTTGCATATGATCAAAGCTTATAGATGTTATTACGCTTACTAAAGGAGTTATTACATTTGTGGAATCCATTCTTCCGCCAAGTCCTACTTCTATAACTGCATAATCCACCTTTTCTTCATAGTAATATAGAAACATAGCACAGGTTATTATCTCAAACTCTGTTGGATGTTCATATCCTAATTCTATTACCTTTTCCACTGCTTCAGATACTTTAGTCACTACTTTTGCTAAATCACATTTTGGGATGTTTTGCCCATTGATTTGTATTCTTTCTTCAAACTCTTCTATAAAAGGAGAAGTATACATTCCAACCTTAAAGCCTGCTTCTATAAGTATTTTCGATATCATTGCAGTAGTAGAACCTTTCCCGTTTGTACCTGCAATATGTATACATTTTAACTCTTTATGAGGATTCCCTAGCAATTCTAATATTTTTTCTGTTCTTTCAGTGCCAAAATTGCTTCCAAACCTAGCTGTATTTTCAATATATAACATTGCTTCATTATAATTCATAATAAATCACCCCCAAATTTAAAGCTATTTTAAATTATTTATTCTCTCCATTACTGAGCTAAGCATTTCCCTATATTTCTCTCCCTTAGCTTTTTCTTCATTTACTACTGCTTCAGGAGCTTTAGCTACGAATCCTTTATTAGAAAGTTTCTTTTCTACTCTTTCTATTTCTTTTTCTAATTTTACTTTTTTCTTATTTAATCTATCTAATTCTTTTTCTAAATCTACTAAATCAAGCAATGGCATATACATTTCTGCACCCTTTGTAACTGCTGAAACTGCATTTTCTGGTACCTCATCTTTTGAATTTAAGAAAATGACTTTACTAGCAGAAGCTAGTTTTTCAAAATAAACTTTCCCTGATTCAAAAGCATCTTTTCCTTCCATAGCATAAATCATAACCTTAGCTTTCCTTGAAGGAGGTACATTCATTTCAACTCTAACATTTCTAAGAGCCTTTATTGCTTCTATAATATAGTCCATATTTTCTTCTGCTTTTTCATCTTTTAATTCTTCCTTATATTCTGGCCACTTAGAAGTTGTTATAGTCTTTTCTTTATCTTGAATATGAGTATATATTTCTTCAGTTATAAATGGCATTACTGGGTGTAATAATTTAAGTCCTGTAGTAAGAACATTAAATAATACATTGAATACTACTCCCTTAGCCTTTTCATCTTCACCATATAACACGGGTTTTACAAGTTCAATATACCAATCACAGAATTCACTCCACATAAAATCATAAACCTTTTGTGATGCCATCCCCAATTCATATTTTTCTATGTTTTCTGTTACCTCTTTTACTACAGTATTTGCTCTAGATAAAATCCATTTATCAGCTGCTGTATAATCTTTGCAATTCTTATACTTTTCCATAATATCTTTATCAAGATACATCATAACAAATCTTGATGCATTCCATATCTTATTTGCAAAGTTTCTAGCTGCTTCTACTTTTTCTTCATAGAATCTTATATCATTTCCTGGAGCGTTACCAGTGATTAACATAAATCTTAATGCATCAGCTCCATATTTGTCTATTACATCTAATGGATCTACACCATTTCCTAAAGACTTAGACATTTTCTTACCATTGGAATCTCTAACTATACCATGTATAAGCACAGTATGGAATGGTATATCATTCATGTTGTGTAATCCTGAGAATATCATTCTAGCAACCCAGAAGAATATAATATCATATCCTGTAACAAGCACATCTGTTGGATAGAAGTATTCTAGATCCTCTGTTTTATCTGGCCAGCCTAAAGTAGAAAATGGCCATAATGCCGAACTAAACCATGTATCAAGTACATCCTCATCCTGTTTTAAATTATGACTTGAACATTTTGTACATTGTGTTGGTTCTTCCATAGATACTATCATTTCGCCACAATCCTGACAATACCATACTGGTATTCTGTGTCCCCACCATAGTTGTCTTGATATACACCAATCCTGAATGTTTTCCATCCAGTTAAAATATATTTTATCAAATCTTTCAGGGACAAATTTAATCTGTTTATTTTTTACAACATCAATAGCTGGTTTTGCAAGTTCTGCCATTTTTACATACCACTGTTTTGATATCATAGGTTCAATAACTGTGCCGCATCTATCATGGCAGCCCACATTATGTGAGTGATCTTTTATACTTACTAAAAATCCCTGCTGCTTTAAATCTTCTACAATAGCTTTTCTAGCTTCATATCTATCCATTCCAGCATATTTCCCGCCTAAAGCATTTATAGTTCCATCTTCATTCATAATTACAATCTCTGGAAGGTTATGTCTTTTGCCAACTTCATAGTCATTTGGATCATGAGCTGGAGTTATTTTAACAGCTCCTGTTCCAAATTCTATATCTACATAATCGTCAGCTACTATAGGAATTTCTCTATTTACCAAAGGAAGCATAAGCTTTTTGCCTACTAAATGAGTATATCTTTCATCCTTTGGATTAACAGCTACAGCAGTATCTCCAAGCATTGTTTCAGGTCTAGTAGTAGCTATTTCTAAATATTCATCTGCCCCTATAACAGGATATTTAATATGCCAAAAATGTCCTTCTTGTTCTTCATATTCAATTTCTGCATCTGATAATGCAGTCATACATTTTGGACACCAGTTAACTATTCTATTTCCACGATAAATTAATCCTTCATTATATAACTTTACAAATACTGCTCTTACAGCTTTGCTTAAATTTTCATCCATAGTGAAGCTTTCTCTTGTAAAGTCTGCTGAAACTCCCATTTTCTTAAGCTGAGTTCTTATTCTTTCTCTGTATTTCTCGGTCCATTCCCATACTTTTTCTAGGAAAGCTTCTCTTCCCATTTCCTTCTTTACAAGTCCCTGTTTTAATAGTTCATTTTCAACCTTTACTTCTGTAGCTATACTTGCATGGTCTTCGCCTGGAAGCCATAGTGTGCTGTAGCCTTGCATTCTTTTAACTCTAATTAAGAAGTCTTGCAAACTACTATCTAATGCATGACCTAAATGTAATTTACCTGTTATATTTGGAGGTGGCATTATTATAGTAAAAGGTTTTTTATTTTTATCCACCTTTGGTGTAAAATACTTTTCTTCCTCCCAAACCTTGTATATTCTTTCTTCAAATTCTTTGGGATTATAAGTTTTTGCGATATTTAAATTTTCATTCATATGTATTTCCTCCTTATGCTTATTTTTATACAAAAAGCGCTGCCAATCCTTAAAGGACGACAGCGCGCGTTACCACCTTTTTTCCTGCAAAACAAATTACAGGCTCTTACAAATTTAACGATTAAGAAAACCGTCTTTACTTACTAGTGTTTCAGTAAAGAAGCTCAAAAGCTACCTTCAAGGAAACTCATACAGAAAGTCTTTCACCCATTGGACCTTCCTCTCTTGGTACTATTATCCTCTACTCCTCTTTTTCAAAGCTTTACATATTTAATTATAATAATCTTTATTATAACCTAATTTAATAAACTGTCAATAGCATATTGGAGGTATTGGCATTATAGATTAACTTTTGAAAGTATTCCTTTTTCCATATCGTTTACTTTAGATTCTAGTTCTTCCATTTCTTTTTTAGCATTGCTTACAAATTGCTCATCCTTTATAGAACCTAAATTGATCTTTACATTATAAAATGCTGAATGTACTGCTGTTCTGGCAGACATTGCTGCTACAGCTCCATCTGTTACTGCATTTTTGTTACCCTTTAATACCACTTTTTCAGCTAATTGAAGTAACTGGAAAGCATCTTTACCTACATTTAATGGAACTGTTGCTGCTCCCTTAAAAGCTGACTGAACACATTTTGTTCTTTCAGCTTTTTGTTCATCAGTATCCTTTGGCATTTTAAAAGCAGCCATAATCTTGTTGAAAGAATCTGAATCCTCATCTATGTAATTAATAAATTTTTCTTTATATTCAGAAGCTACTTTTTTAACTTCTTCCATTTCCTTCCTTACTTCATCATAGCCTTTCTTTCCTATTGTAAGATTAGCTACCATCTCGATTAATGCTGCTGCTGAAGCTGCGCTAAGGGCTGCAATACTTCCACCACCTGGTGCTGGCGATTCTGAAGCTGTTTCATATATAAAATCTTTAACTGACATTTCTTTAAGCATAATAGTTGCCTCCTAAATTAATATTTTTTAATTATCCTTTAAGGTATGCCCTTTTATAAGAGAGACATACCTTAGAGGTATTTAAAAGGTTGACTTATTAGAATAAACCTGATATAACACCATTCTCATCAATATCCATTTTTTCTGCTGCTGGAACCTTTGGAAGTCCTGGCATAACCATTATGTTGCCTGTCTGGCATACTATAAATCCAGCACCGGCTGATACTCTAACATCCTTAACATTAATCCTAAATCCTTTAGGTGCTCCTACAATACTTGGATCATCAGTAAATGAGAATTGAGTTTTAGCCATACATATTGGCAATTTATCTAATCCTAATTCTTCAAGTTTTTTAATCTGTTTCATAGCAGCTGGAGCTATATCAACTCCATCTCCACCATAGATTTCTCTTACTATTGTATCAAGTTTTTCAGGTATTGAAGCTTCTACATCATAAATTGGTTTGTAGTGAGATTCCTTAGTTTGTAGAATATTAACAAGCTTTTCAGCCATTTCTATTCCGCCTTCTCCACCTTTTGCCCAACATTCATTTAATGAAACTTCAACTCCAAATTCTTTACATTTATTCATTAATAGTTCTATTTCAGCTTCTGTATCATTTGAAAATCTATTAACAGCAACTAATACTGGTAAGCCAAACTTTCTCATACTTTCAACTTGTCTAGCTAAGTTTGCAAATCCTTTATCTAATGCTTCTAAGTTTTCATTTCCCAATTCTGTTTTCTTAACTCCACCATGCATTTTTAAAGCTCTAATTGTAGCAACTACAACAACTGCATCTGGTTTTAAGTTGCCATATCTACATTTTATATCTAAGAATTTTTCAGCACCAAGGTCAGCACCGAAGCCTGCTTCTGTTACAACTATATCGCCTAATTTCAATGCTAATTTTGTTGCTATTAAGGAGTTACATCCATGGGCAATATTTGCAAATGGTCCACCATGAATAAGAGCTGGTGTATTTTCAAGAGTTTGAACAATATTTGGCTTTATAGCATCTTTTAATAACATTGCCATAGCACCATTTACTTTTAAATCTTTAGCTGTTACTGGGTTTCCATCAAGATCATAAGCAACTATTATTTTTCCTAATCTATCTTTTAAATCCATTAAGTCATTTGCAAGACAAAGTATAGCCATAACTTCAGATGCAACTGTAATCGTAAATCCATCTTCTCTTACAAATCCACAAGCTTTTCCACCAAGTCCTACTGTAACATGCCTTAAAGCTCTATCATTCATGTCTATTACTCTTTTCCAAACTATCTGTCTTGAATCAATTCTTAAAGCATTTCCCTGATGAATATGGTTATCTATTGCAGCTGATAAAAGGTTGTTAGCTGAAGTTATAGCGTGCATATCTCCAGTGAAATGTAAGTTTATATCTTCCATTGGAACAACCTGAGAATATCCACCACCTGCTGCTCCACCTTTAATTCCAAATACTGGTCCTAAGGATGGTTCTCTTAGTGCTATAAATGCTTTCTTTCCTATTTTATTTAAAGCCTGACCTAATCCTATTGAAGTTGTTGATTTACCTTCACCTGCTGGTGTTGGGCTTATAGCTGTAACTAATACTAATTTTCCATTAGGTGTATCTTTTAATCTTTTAAATGCATCCAATGATATTTTAGCTTTATATTTTCCGTAAAGTTCTAATTCATCATCTAAAACTCCATACTTTTCAGCTATTTCAGCTATTGGCTTCATGGTTGCACTTTGTGCTATTTCGATATCACTTGGTACTTTATTCATAATAATCATCCACCTCATCTAATTATTTTTTATATTATTGTAGAACATTATTTATCTTTCTTACAAGAGAAGTATTTTTAAGAGAATATACAATTGTCATAAATACAATGGTTTCTATTGGAATAAACACTATATTTTTTACAAGTCTTATTGGTAATAACACCATAAATGCTTTTCCTGTCATCATAGAAAGCCATAGTGTATTTAAGCCTACATCTACTAAAACTATTTTTAATATTACTGATATTATAACACTTTTATATGTAATTTCCTTTTTATAAAAGAACATCCCATATATTACTCCACATAAAAACGCACTTATTGTAAATCCTATAAAGAAAGATCCTGCAGGGAAAAGTGTTGCCCCAATCACATCTATTACGGCATTTATTATTCCTCCAAATAAAGGTCCAAAGAATACCCCCGCTAACATTGTTGGAATAAATCCAAATCCTATTCTTAAAATAGGCAGTTGAATTGAAAAGAATCTGCTGATTATTACTCCAATTGCTATAAATAAGGCTGCATAAACTATCTTTTTTGTTTTCAATTGTACTCCCCCATTTACCTGTATTTTATGAATACTCTTTCATTTTCTTAAATCATGTACTATAATGTATCTAAAGGTTTTTTTCTAAAGAGTTATATTGAGTTTTTATGGGGCTGTGGCATTTAGAATTTATTATTAGTGCCACAGCCTCATTTATTTATTTAAAGGAATTTTCAAAGCAAATTATTCAAGTAATCTTTTTTCAAGAATCTGATTCATATCAAAATTTTCAATTTGTAAGTAATATTCAGCACAATCAAGTAATGCTTTCATTGGAACTGTTCCTATTACTTCACTTCCTATTACTGGGACACCATATCTTTTAGCTTCCATCTTTACCATTTCAAAAGCTCTGTATACTGATGTCTTTTCATAGTTTACAAGGTTCATGGAAACTTGAACTATGTTTCTTTCCTCCAATTTTAATCCTATTGCTTTAACAAATCTTAATCCGCCACCAATAAATCTTACCTTTTTAGCTATAGCGCTTGCTATTTCTACATTATCAGTTCCTAAGTTAACATTAAATGCTACTAATGAAACTCTAGCTCCTACAGCAGTACATCCGCTCTTAGCATTCATAGCATGTGGTCCAAAATCTGGCTTCCATTCTTCAGCCTTAATTTTTTCGAAGAATCCCTCATACTGTCCTTTTCTAATATCTGCTAAATTCTTTCTTTCAGGCTTTGTTGCTGCATCCTCATATAAGTATACTGGAATTCCCCAGTTTCCAATTGCCTCACCAACTTCTTTAGCTAACTGAATACATTCTTCCATTGTAACATCTGATACTGGTGTAAATGGAACCACATCTGTTGCTCCCATTCTTGGATGTCCGCCTTGATGTTTAGTCATATCTATAAGTTCTGTTGCTACTTTTGCTGCATTTATAACTGCTTCTTTTACTTGTCCTGGTGCTCCTATCATTGTAACAACTGTTCTATTATGATCTTCATCTGGTAAATAATCTAATAATTTTACCCCTTTAACTTTTCTTACTTCGTCAACTATTTTTTCAATAAGTACCTTATCTCTTCCTTCACTAAAATTTGGTACACATTCAACTAATTTTGCCATGGTAAACTCCTCCTTAAATTTTATATAAGTTCTATTAATTATAGTGTTTATTTTATAGTATTTATTTTATAGTGTTTACTTTAAAAGCACAATTTTTTGTTTTTTCTGACTTTATTATACTACATATCCATCAACAAATCGTCTAATTTTTGCAATAATTCGCAAACCTTTATAAATCTTGGCTTAATTTGTAGACGCTAATATTGATGTGGCTAATTATACATTATTTAAAATAATTCATAAACCATACTATATTAGGTATTCCAACTAAGTCTATTAAGAATGCTCCGACTAATGGAACTATCAAGAATGCTTTTGTTGAAGGACCATATTTTTCTGTTACAGCTCCCATATTAGCTATAGCGTTTGGAGTAGCTCCAAGTCCATGTCCAGCCATACCAGCTGCCATAACCGCTGCATCGAAATCTTTTCCCAATGCTTTGAATACAATAAATAGTGTATAAAATATCATAAATACTACCTGAGCCATTAATACCACTATCATTGGGCCTGCTAAACTTGCTAATTCCCAAAGTTTTAATGTCATCAAAGCCATGGATAAGAATATTCCTAAACTTACATCTCCAATCAAATCAATGGTATAAAAATCTAATTTAACAATTTTAAACTTATCATTTAAGTTTCTGAATATAACCGCAGTAAACATTGCCCCTACATAGCCTGGAAGTGCTGCGCCTGTTGTTTTAGTAATCCATGTACTTGCCATAGCTCCAATAGTCATACAAACAGTTATAACTGCTAATTGAAGCAAAAATACTGACGAAGTAACATTAGATTTTTCACTAATACCTGCCGCTTCCTTATAAGATTCTCCAACTGATTCATCAACTTCTGTTGGTTTTAAATCATATTTATCTATTAAATGTTTAGCTATAGGACCGCCTATCAACCCACCAGCTATAAGTCCAAATGTAGCAGCTGCTATAGCAACTGTAGTTGCACTTTGAACTCCTAAAGCTTCTGCTGTTGGCCCAAAGGCTGCCGCTGCACCATGCCCGCCTTCCATAGAAACAGCACCCATCATAACTCCAAGTATAGGATGAATATGAACCAGCTTAGCCATTGAAACCCCAATTACATTTTGCATTACTGCCATTATGGAACATAATATCCAATATATAATCAATGGTTTTCCACCTTTTTTTACAAGGCCAAAGCTTGCACCAAGCCCGATAGTTGTAAAGAATGCTATCATAAAAGGTGATTGAAATGTGGTATCCATACTTATTGTTATAATATTGCTCTGTTTTAAAATTAAAGCTAAAATTGAAAATAAAAGTCCACCGATTACTGGAGCAGGTATGCAAAACCTTTCAAAGAAATTAATTTTCTTTCTTAAATAGGTACCTAAAAATAATAGCAAAAGTGATAATGCTAAAGTTGCAATCATGTCAACGTTTAATGTTAATACTCCCTTTACAATTTCTATTTTCATATTAATCCTCCCTTTTTTTATTTTTTATAATATTATATAGCAAAATTCATGCCAACACATTTATCAACCAAATATTCAGTAAAATGTAACTTTTCTGAATTATTCTACCCTGCACTTTTTGCCGCACTGCAATTTTTGCAGGCTATTTTCAAAATATTTAATCTCTTTAATATTTTTCTCTAGCAATTTAAGAGGAATAATTCTATAATTGTCGAAATAATAGATAATATACAAGAATATAATATAAAGGACGGGATATTTATGAAAAATAAAGCTTTAATAACAGGTGTTTTTAGGAAAGATAAAAGTGATAAAAAAGGTTATATCATAGCAAACTTAGATACTGGATTAATAGAAAAAATTGTTTTTGATGAAATTCCTCCTGAAAATTTTACTGGTGAAATAATAAACTATGAAGAAAATTACACAATTTGTTCAGGTGACTTTAATTGTCATTCACATCCTGAACAATCCATCTATACAGATATAATAGATAAGTCTTGGGATTTAGGCACTTGGTGTAGAAATACCATATACAAATATAGCGTAAAATTACAACCAGAACATGTATATTTAGGTTGTTTAAGAGCTTTTTCCAGAATGCTTACTTTAGGTGTTACCTCTGTAATGGTTTCTTTTTATTGCCACGGAAATAAAAAAAATCTTTTAGATAGAGAAGTAATAAGAGCAGCAGAAGATGTAGGCATACGATTATATTTTGGTAGAATGAATTATGATATTATAAATGAAGATGCTTATGAAGGTAAAAAGGCATCTCAAAAAACTTATTATGAAACTCCTGAAGAAGCAGAAATTAATTTCATGATGCTTTCTGGAGAAGCTTGTTCTAATAATGTAGTAGTTGCCCCTTCATTACATAGTATCCATGCTTCAACAAAGGAAGCTATTATAAAAGGAATTAATTTGGCATTTGAGTATGGTAAATACATTCAATTTCATCTTTCCGAAGATAAAGGAGATGTAGATCTATCTCTTAAACTTTATGGCCTAAGACCTATAGAATTTTTAGAATCTTTATTAAAGAAAAACGAAATAAAAAGCTTAGGACATGTTATTTTATCAGATTGTGTATGGATTGATGATAATGAAAGAGACATAATTAAAAAGTATAATATGAAAGTTGTTTTAAATCCAAGAATGAATAATAGAATAAAAACCGGAGAAGCTGATTTAAGAAAACTTTTAGATAAAGATATACCTCTTTACCTTGGAACAGATGGAGAAGCTAGTAATGATGATTTATCTATTACCGGAGAACGTAATTTCCTAAAAAATAGATATACAGATATCAATAGTGATACTATTGACAGTATTGGAACTACTCCATTAGCATTTAACAATGGTTTTATAGGAAACATAGATGTAAATAATTTTTGTGATTTGAAGGTTCTTAATAAAGATGGAAATATAAAAGATGTTTTTGTTGGAGGGAAAAAAGTTGTAGAAGATGGTAATCTAATTACTATGGACATGCAAAAGGATATTGAAGCTCCACTAAAAAAATCTTTAAATAAGCTCTTTATATTTTAGTTAACAGTTGACAAAGGATTAAATTATAAATACTAAAGAATAAATAATAGATATGGATAATTTTTCTCCATTAACATTACGAAAAATCATTTAAGACTAAAGCGGCCAGTAGGCCGCGTTTTTTTGCTTTAGCCTCTAAATTAGGCGATAGCCTATAATTCAAACCATAATTATGTATTAAAATTGATTCAATTTAAATTTTTTACATATTGATTTTTTTAAATGCTATATTTGGGTGCAAATACTATATGATATTTACATCTCCAATTAGTATGTGCTAAACTATTATTGTCCATTTTGGGCAATACCTCTTTTGATTTTAGATTGGCTGGCGAAACCATATCTATTATATCAAAGTGAGGTATTTTTTTTCAACGCTTAAGCTTTTCTGAACACACCTGCATAGCAGGTGGTTTTATTTATAGACAAAATCTGTCGCACTAATTTTTAGTGCGACATCCCCTTTATAATTATAAATTTTTCATGGCAACAGCCAAGAAAAATTATCCTTAACTGTCCACTGTCAATTATCAATTGTCCACTATACAAATATTTAGCCTGTTATATTAGAACTATCAAATATATTATATCTTTCAACTATGCCTGTCAGCATAAGTGCTATGGCTCCATCGCCAGTAGCATTACAAGCTGTTCCAAAGCTATCCTGTAGTGCAAATATAGTTAATACTAATGCCACTGCTGAATCATTAAATCCTAATATTCCTGTAATTAATCCTAGTGAAGCCATTACTGTTCCACCAGGTACCCCTGGAGCACCTATAGCAAAAATACCTAATAATATTATAAACTGCACCATTTGAGCAACAGGTGGTAATGTGCCATACACTATCTTTGACACTGTCATAACAAAAAATGTTTCTGTTAAAACAGAGCCACACAGATGTATAGTAGAACATAATGGAATTGCAAAATCTACCATATCATCTCTTAAAACGGAAGATTTACGAGCACATTTAAGAGCTACAGGTAAAGTAGCTGCACTAGACATAGTTCCAATTGCTGTTAAATATGCTGGCCCATAATGCTTTACCACTTCTAAAGGATTTTTCTTAGACATTGCTCCACCTATAATATACAATAATGTAAGCCAAATAATATGGCCTATTATTACTAATAATATGACAATTAAAAATACTGGTAATTGTTTTGTAATACTTCCCTCATAAGCTAATCCTGCAAAAGTTGTAGCTATAAAATATGGAAGAATAGGGATTACTACTCTTGTTACAATGGAGAGCATAATATTTTGAAACTGATCCAACAACTTTTCAATTAAATCTGAATTTGTCCAAGCAGTGGCAAGACCTATTAGAACTGCGGTAATTAATGCTGTCATAACAGACATAATTGGAGGTATATCTAATTGAAATACTATTTCAGGTAATTTCTTTAATCCTTCTGCATTACTAGTTATAGATAATTTCGGGATAATAGCATAGCCAGATATAGCTGAAAAAGTAGCTGCTCCAATAGATGAGATATATGCTATAACTACAGCAATTCCCAACATTTTGCTAGCATTAGATCGCATTTTAACTATAGAAGGTGCAATGAATCCTATAATTACAAGCAGTACGCAATAGAAAATTACTTGTCCTAATACATACTTTATAGTCATTACTACTCCTATTACACCCTCAGATGAAACAAGTCCTAATATAATTCCCCCTATTACTGCTATAAATAGTTTTAATACTAAGCTGTCTTTCACCTTACCCATGATAACTTCCTCCTATTTAATATATTTTTAGTAGCTTTACGCTACATTTTTCAACTACACTTTTCCATCATAACATTTAAAATAACTTCATCTGTACAGCTCATTCCTTCAGTAGATACCTTACCCAAATTTTGAATTGATTTTTCCACAGACTGATTTAAAATACCATCATTAGAAGGTACAAAAATATTATCTAGGGCCATTTTTGCAGCATCTAATGCTGAGGATACTGAAATAATTAATTTATATGCACATCCTAATTTAGCTCCATCACAAATCATTCCAGATATACCTGCAATCATATTTTTTATAGCCCCGCATATCTGTTTTATATCTCCACCTAACAAGTATGTTAATCCAGCACTTGCCCCTACTCCTGCAGCTACCCCACAGCCACATACTGCTGACAACGCTCCTGTATAGCTTTTAATATAAATGGTTACTAAATGACTTAAAGCTACACTTCTAATAATTATTTCATTATTTATATTTAATTTCTCCCCAACTGCAGCTATAGGCAGTATTGCTACTAACCCATGATTTCCACTGCCTGCACTGCTCATAACTGGTAATGGATAGCCAGACATTCTAGCTTCACAAGCTGCTGAAGTTATTGCTTTTGCATAATGTTCAATACTTTCATTATCCTTATATAATAGATTCCCCAATCCTAAGCCTAAATTATATTTTAATCCTTCTTCAGCAATCTTTTTATTCATAATAATGCCCTCATTAATAAACTGTATCTTTTCTAATTCTACATTATCTACAAATTCCTTAATATCAGCTATAGAAAATTCTTTAATCCTATCCCTTATACCAATTTGGGAAATCTTTTCTTCATACTGTTGTGAAATACATTCACCATTTCTTTCAAGACATACTATATTTAAATGACTATTTCTAATTACAACCCTGGATGTATTGCTTTTTCCTTTAGCTTCTACTTCTATGTATAGTCCAGTAATCTCTTCTCTTAAGTTTAGATGGATAATATTCTGTTCAATTAAATCTAAAGCTTTTTGAATATCATCAACAGCTAAATCTTTAATAACTTGAAGCTTGTATTCAGATTTCCCAACCACAATGGCTAAAGCTGCTGCCATAATAATACCTTTATTGTTTGTTCCTGGAATACCAACTTCCTTACCATTTTTAAATATATTTTTATCTACACTTATATTCAATTCCATTACTTGCTCTTCAAGCAATTCCTTAGCTTTTGCAACAGCATAAGCTACTGCCATTGGTTCTGTACATCCCAATGCTGGAACTACCCCATCCTTTAAAATATTTATTAGCAAATCCTCATTATACATAAACACTCCTCCTCAAAATTAAGCTCACTTACATTAAATAGCAATTTCAATGCCAAGTGGAATTAATTTACACTGCTGTAAAATCAATGTTCTGAAAAAACTTATATATTATTTTTATCAAAATTGAGAATTATTTAGTATTAATCTTAATACCATTAAGTGTAAGTATTGCTTTTACACCATTCTTCGCTTTTCTCAAATTTAATAAGCTTTTATCATATTTGAGAATAAAATTGAATACAATGGTAAAAAAAATAAACCTGTAAAATTTTACAGGTTTATTTTAATAATTAATTTTAATGTTCTAATTCTACTACGTTTTCAACAGCATCTAGTACTTTTCCACTAGTAATTAATTCTGTAGCTTTATCTAATTCTTTATACATTTCTATATTAGTATCATATTCAATAAAGTCTATTGACCCTCTTATTACTTTGTAAGCTTGTTCAGTTCCTTTTCCTAACTTGAAGCCTTTATCTTTTCTAAAATCTATAGCCTGGCAAGCTGCCATCATTTCTGTAGCTACTACTCTTGTAGAATTTTTAATTATATCTCTAGCTGTTCTTGCTGCTATAGTTCCCATGCTTACTAAATCTTCCTGGTTAGCTGAGGATGGGATTGAATCTACTGATGCTGGATGAGCAAGTATCTTATTTTCTGATACTAAAGCTGCTGCAGCATACTGAGTAATCATAAATCCTGAGTTTAATCCACCATGTTTAGCAAGGAATGCTGGCAGATCATTTAACTGATGATTTATAAGTCTTTCAAGTCTTCTTTCTGATACGTTAGCAATTTCTGCTGCTCCAATTCCTAAAAAGTCAAAAGGCTGTGCCATTGGTTCTCCATGGAAGTTACCACCGGAGATAACGTCTCCTTCTCTTGTTATAATTGGATTGTCTGTAACTGAGTTGATTTCTATTTCAACCTTTTTCTGTACATAATCAATTGTATCCTTGCTAGCACCATGTATCTGAGGTACACATCTTAATGAATAAGCATCCTGTACTCTTAATTCCCCTTGTCTAGTTACATAAGTGCTTCCTTCTACTAATTTTAATATATTTCTTGCAGTAGCCATTTGTCCTTCATGTGGTCTAATTACATGAGTTCTAGGATCAAATGCATCTGTTATTCCTCTTAATGCTTCCATGCTTAATGCAGCTGCAATATCACTAACCTTTAATAATTGTATAGCATCATATACTGCTAATGCTCCAGTTGCTGTTAATACTTGAGTACCATTTATTAGTGCTAAACCTTCTTTAGCTTCTAACTTAATTGTAGGAATTCCAGCCTTGTTCATAGCTTCTTTACCTGACATTATTTGACCCTTGTATTCAGCTTCTCCAAGTCCAAGCATTGGTAAAACCATATGAGCAAGTGGTGCTAAGTCTCCTGATGCTCCTAATGATCCTTTTTCAGGAATACATGGATGTACTCCTTTATTTAACATCTCTATTAAAGTATTTATAGTTTCTATTTTTATTCCTGAATATCCCTTTGATAAAGCATTTGCTCTAGTAAGCATTATAGCTCTTACTGTATCTGTTGAAAATCTTGGACCATATCCACAAGAATGTGAACGTATAAGATTTTCTTGTAATTGACTGCAATCTTCTTTGGATATACTTACATTACAAAACTCACCAAAACCAGTAGTTACACCATAAACAACTTTTTCATTTTCAACTATATCATCAATAATTTTTCTTGATTTTAAAACATTCTTTTTAGCTTCTTCACTTAAAGATACTTTACATCCCTTTCTAGCTACTGCTACCATTTCCTCTAAAGTCAAATCATTTCCTGTTAAAACAACTTCTTTAAATTCTTTCATTTGTATTTCCTCCTTAAAGTGTATATTATTAACTATATATTAGAGCTATATATTAGCTTCATATGCTTCATAAATTAACCCATTATAGCAGCTCCTATCATACCTGCTATGAATAATGGTATATCATAGAATATGAATGTTGGCACACAGGTATCCCAAATATGATCATGCTGTCCATCTACATTCAATCCAGATGTAGGTCCTAAAGTACTGTCTGATGCTGGTGAACCAGCGTCTCCAAGTGCTGCTGCAATTCCTAATAGTAGTATAATTGTTGGTGTGCTCATTCCAAGTTTTATACCTAATGGACAATATATTGCAGCTATAATTGGAATTGTACCAAAGGATGTTCCTATACCCATTGTTACTAGAAGTCCAACTGCAAGCATTAAGAAAGCTCCACCCATTTTTCCACCTACTGCGCTTGCTGTAGAGCTAACTAAAGCTTCAACTGCTCCAGTTTTTCTTAAAACATCTCCATAGCCTGCTGCAACTAACATTACGAAAGCAATAAATGCCATCATTTTTAATCCGCCATCTATCATTTCGTCTATTTCTTTTACCTTTATTGATCCAGTTAGAACCATAATTAGCAATCCTGCTAATGCTCCAAGTGGTAATGATCCTGTAATAAGCTGAACTACAAATGCTCCTATTGCCCCTGAAAGTGCTAACCAGTGTTTTGGTGTCATTTTAACATCTTCAGTCTCATCTAAATCAAGACCTTCTATTTTTATATCCTTATATTCTCTTGGTTTTCTATACGCTACAAGTACAGCTAATAGCAAACCTATAAGCATTGATAATCCGCCAATCCACATTACACTTCCAACATCTTTAGTTGTAATTGGAATTCCATTTTGAATCATTTGGTCTCTTATAATATTATGGAATATAAGTCCAAATCCAACACCAAAAGATACATATGGTGCCTTAAGACCGAAAGTCAATGCACAAGCCACCGCTCTTCTATCTAGCTTCATTTTATTCATTAATGGAATTAGTGGTGGTATTAAAATTGGAATGAATGCTATATGAACTGGTATTAAATTCTGTGAAAAACATGCTACAAAAGCTATAACTAAGGTAAATGCAACTGCTTTTCCCTTAACTACCTTGGATATTTTCTTTGCTAATATTGTTGCAAGACCTGTTTTATTAATTGCAACAGCTAAAGCACCCAAAAGTATATAACTTAAAGCTGTTTCTGAATTTCCTCCCATACCTCCAATTAATGTAGCCATTGTGTCTGTTATAGGCATTCCAGCAGCTAATCCAGCAACTATGGCAGCTATTAATATTGATAGAATTACATTTAGCTTTAGCAGACATAGTACTGACATCACTATTACTGATATTATAACCGGATTTAGTAATATCATTTTTATTCCCCCTTATTGAATAAATTAAATATTATACATTTACTATTCCTTCTGCCACAATTTCAACTGTCCCATTTAAGCATATGCTTTCAACACTGTTTTCAGACCATTTAGTTGTTACTTGAAGCAGTCCCCCAGGTTGTCTTACTTTTTGGTCAATATTTTTCTTCTTCATATAGGTTAATGCTACCCCTAAAGCTGAAGTTCCGGAGGCACAGCTTCTTTCCCAAAAAAGACTATCAGTACCCTTAACATACACTAAAGGTTCTAAAAATTCTTCATTATAGTCATAATACATAATTCCAAAGGCATCATAGTGAGTCTTATCCATTTCATTTTTTATTTGTTTAAAGAAAAGATCTTTGTCCTTTACTTTTTTACTATCCACTATAAAATGCGTAATTCCTTCAAATTCTACCTTTATACTAGAGAAAACGATACCATCTACTTCAAATGAAAAATCGCTAATCTCCTTAGGTAAAGGCATATTAACTTGTGATAAGTAAGTATTATCATCTTCTGTTTTATATACCTGGCAATTAATTATAGAATCAATTCCCGATACTTCTAATTGAACTGTATGCCCATCTTCTGCTTTAGTAATATTAGGATACTGGTTATGTACCATCAATGCTGCCAAAGCTCTTGTAGCATTACCGCAAAATTCACCTCCCATCATTTGAAGTCTAAGACATTTATCTTCTAGTTCTTTGTGTACGATTGCTTTTTCAATAAAACCAACTTGTTCTGCACAAATATTACTATAACTCATCAATTTCTTTGCTACATGCATTTGCATATTCCTTGGAACTTGATCTAAAACAAATATTGTCATGTTCTCCACCGGATTTACCTTCACAAAATGCAGCTTAATTTTCGTTTCCTCCTCTCTAAGAGTTACTTGATCTTTATTACAGCCTAATTATATCATGATTTCGTCAAATAAAAGTCTATTTTGAATTTTTTAAAAATTTAATCATTCAAATTCATTTATCAATTCAAAATAGATATATACTGTATTTCTTTTACTTTTAGTTATAAATATAGATATAAGCTTAAAATTCCTGTGTAATTCACTTGATTCCTGGCTATTTTCTTATAATTTACGTCTACAAATCGTCTATTTTTTAATTTTTCTCATTTTTAAATTGCCTTTTGAATTTTCAATATATTATATATCTAACATGCTTTTCTTTCAATTTTAGCGCAATTCCGAATTATCATAATAAACCTGTAAATTGCTAAAGCTGCATTATGCTAATGTTTTAATTCATTATCGCTTTATCTATGTGATTTACTAAATTAGAATAATTTCACTTGCAAATACAATAAAAATATCCTATAGGGCAGACTTTTTAATGTCTACCTCGTAGGATACATTAGGCCAAAAATTTACCTAATTTTTATTAGCCTTTCTCAATACATTTATTACTTCTATTTCATAATTATCTCTTGCTTCTTTTAAGAATTTTATTCCTTCATCACAATAATAATCTATATCTTTGTCTAAATATTTACTGTATATTTTATTTAAGTTTTCATTTCCTTCCATACTAACCCTTATTTCAGCTTTAATCCTATAAACTACACCTATCTCATGAGGGTTTTTAAGCTTTTGGGAATGTGCGTCTGCATTCTTTAGATATTGTAATCCTTCAGAATAATTTCCCTCCTTTACATATAGAAGAGCCATAAAGGCTTCTAGTATGGAACGTCTCCATATGGAGTCAAATTGGTTATATAGGCTGTAAGCCTTTTCAAAATAATCTTTAGCCCCATAGTAATCTCCCATATCAAAAGCTGCTTGCCCAGCATTTATATTAAATACAGCTAAACTAGTTAATGCATTTTTATTTTCACAAATAGCAATAGCCTTATCATAGTAATTTAAGGCTTCTGAAAATTTCATGTTAAATCTTCTTATTTCGCCAATGTAATTATAGGCCGCTGCAATATTTAAAGAATATTTATCAGCTACCTGCTTAGTTACATTAAATATATTTATAGATTCATTTAATAATTTTTCTGCTTCTTCATATTCTCCACACATTATTTTGTATAGACCTTTTAATCTTAATAAAATACCTATTTCCTTATGATAGTTACATTCCACAGCTAAATCCAATGCTAATTCTACATATCTTATCATAAGATCAGTTTTATTGGTTTGAATACAATAGTATATCATTTGTTTATATCCTTCAAGGCCATAATCCCTGTCTTTTATCTCAATAGACTTTTCAATCATTTCCTGTATAAAGGCTGTCCCCTGTTCATAATCTCCTTCTCTTATCAAATACCTGCCCTTCATATGAAGAAAAGCTATTTCTAATTTTACTACCTGTTCTGTTGCTCCCTCTTTCTTTTTAACTTCCTTTAATAAATTATCAATATCCTTTAAATGCTTTATAGTTTGCTGCTTACTAAAATACGCATATTTATAAGCTTCACTATCTGGATTACTTAATATTGGAAAAAGTTCATGACTAAAATTTAAATAATAATTTAAACTTTTTATTTTATAATTTAAAGATTTTACTCTATTATCTCCATTAGAATAATGATAAATTAGTTTGTGATAAGTATTTATATCTGTTTTATCATTTTTCAAACCCTTCTCTAGTAAATTTCCTATCTTATTATGAAGAATTTTTTTTCTCCCATCAGATTGTTTAATATAAACAAATTCTCTTAATTTTTGATGGGTAAATTTAAAACTAATTTTATCATTACTATTTACTTCTTTTAAAATAAATTTATTTTCTAATTCCTCTATTATATCTATTAATTCCAATTCATCTTTACCAGTTAAGTCTTCCAATATATCTAATGGAACTTCATCAAAGAATAAAGATGCTATATTTAATATTTTCTTTCCCTCGTCTGATATATATAGGAATCTGCTTTTTAATATATCCTGCATTTTAACAGACATTATATTTGTATCTCCATTAGATTTAATAATATTTAAATACTCTGTTAAAAAAAATGTATTTCCTTCCGTCTCATCATATATCTTCTTTAGCATTTCCTTTGTCATATTATAATTAGGAAGAGCCTTTCTTATGAATCCCTCTACCTCTGTACTAGTAAACCTAGGCAAATTTACAGTTATTACTTTATTATAACTATTCATTGTGGTCATAAATTTATCTATATTGCTATCGTATTCATTTCTGCATGTAGCAATAAATATATTATTATTTTTATTCTGATGCAGCATTACGCTGCTAAGTAAAGATAAACTCATGCTGTCCATCCATTGAATATCATCAAATATGAAAATAACCTTCTTCTTTTCATTAATCTTCTTTAATATATCTGTTAACACATCACCTATCATTTCATATTTTAAAGTATCAATATTTTCTATTAACTTTATATTTGGATTAGAATCCTTTTTATGAAATTCTGGAAATATTGTAGAAATTATATTCTCCCATATGGTTGGAATATTTATTTTATCATTTAATATAGTATCTGATATTTTAGAAATTATGGTATTCCACGGTTTTAAAAAATATTCCTTTTCTACTTGATAGCAACTAGTTTCAAATATATATGTTTCGTCTTCATCTATGTCTTTTACAAACTTATCAATAAGCCTTGATTTGCCTATACCCGCTTCCCCTGTTATAATAATAGATTTACCATCATTGCCTTTTATGAACTTTTCATAATTATTTTCTAATAATCTCAATTCATTACATCTTCCATAGAAAAATTCATTTGTACTTTCCTTCTTATTTCCATTTGATTCATTCATTATGTCCAACACTTCGTTAAATATTTTTCTTGTATGCTCATCAGGAGCTATACCTAACTCTTTGTCCAATAATTGAGAAAGCTTGTTATATGTTTCTATTACTTTTCCATAATTTTTATTTTCTTTGTAATATTCCATCAATATTCTATAGGCTTTTTCATCAAATTCATCTACACTAATCAATAATTTTGCATATCTTTCTATGTTACTAGCATTACAATTGTTAATATCCTTATTTATTTGATCATATAGCTTTCCTTGATATTGTTCTTGATAATTTTCCCTTGCCTTAATTATCCAATCTTCAAATTCCTCAGCATTTTTTACAAAAAATCCTTGAAGAAATTCTCCTGTATAGGCTTCAATCCATTTTTCATTATCATTTAAGAAAATATCTATATCTGATTTTATATCTATGTCACCATTTAACATAACAATAGATTTTTTAGGAGATATAAGTATCTCTTCACCAAAGGATTTTTTTATTTTGTAAATAGCATTTCTTAAATTTTTCTTTGCTATATTTTCATTCTCTTCACTCCATAACAATCCTGCTAGTTCATCCCTGCTAGCCTGCTTATTAACTATTAAATAGTAGAATAAAGCCTTTACCTTATTATATGGGAATAAAATTTCTTTGCCATCTTTTGTTACAATGGGAGTGCCAAACATTTTTACATAAATACTGCTCATGTATTATCCCCTCTTTTTCATCATATGATTTAGGAATATCCTATTATTTAGTATAATATATAAAAACTATAATGTAAATTTTGATTTTTCTTTTTCAGACCTGACCTTAGGTAGATGTAAGCCGCATTTTATTGACAAAACTCTAATTATAAATGTAGTAAAAAAACATATATAGGAAGCGGTATATCCATCAAAAATTTTTCTGGCATATATAAGTGTTATGGCTCCAAGTATGGAAGCCACTGCATATATTTCTTTTGTAAAAACAAAAGGGATCTCTTGAGCAAATACATCCCT
The DNA here is from genome assembly GCF_002995785.1 of Clostridium liquoris. Taxonomy (GTDB): domain Bacteria; phylum Bacillota; class Clostridia; order Clostridiales; family Clostridiaceae; genus Clostridium_AO; species Clostridium_AO liquoris. Next base: position 120,423 of record NZ_PVXO01000073.1, read on the forward strand.
TAATATTCCTCCTCCTACTCCAGTGAAAAGACCAAGAGAAACTATTATAAATGTTCCTGTAAAATTATGATTTATAGCCACGTTACACCCAATAGCTGTAAAAGCTCCAAGGCCAATGGCATCTGATATTTGAATTATATTATTAAGCTTGTTTAATTTGTTATAAAATATAAATACTATTAATGCCGAAACTATACTTATTACGCAAAAATAAGGATTAACAAATGCTGTAGGAGGTGTAATTCCAATAATTAAATCTCTAAATACTCCTCCTCCAACTGCAGTTGTTATAGCTAAGAATATGGTTCCAAATAAATCCATTTCCTTTGAGATTCCTACCATTGCTCCAGATATAGCAAAGGCAACTGTTCCAATTATCTCGAAGACATGCATCAATCCCATAATACAATTCTCCTTTTTAAATTCTCTTGGAGTCATCTTAAAATACTAGTAGTTTGAGGAAATTTCTTTCAAGCTTTCAGCCGTAGTATTAAGTTCTTGAATAGAAGCTGTCAATTCTTCCAGAGCTGCTGCTTGATTGTGCGAAGTTTCATTTACTTCTTTAATACTATTTAAAATATTTCCAACGGACGCTTGTATTTCTTTTATGACCTGATTTATTTTAGTAATAGATTCATTGCTGGAATTAGATAATTTTCTTATCTCGGAAGCCACAACAGAAAAACCTTTCCCAAGTTCACCAGCTCTAGCCGCCTCGATAGACGCATTTAGCCCTAAAAGGTTTGTTTGTTTTTCAATATTTTTAATAAAAGATAATATTTCATTAGTATTTTTTGTTTTTTCAAAAGCTTCATTAGCTTCTTTTAATACTACATCATTTGAAGCTGCAATATTTTGAACACCACTAGAAACCTCACTGCTAGCAGAAGAAATTTGATTTAATGCCATAGAAAGATTCTTGGATAGATTTAAGATTTCCTCCTGTCTTTTCAAGCTTTTTCCTATAGAAACCACTCCAGCAATTTCACCATTACTGCCTTTTAGTGGAACTGCAATAGATTTTAATTTAAACCCAAATACCTGCTCAGGCACTATTTTACATATAGTTTTTTTTGTTTTTAATGCCTCCTGGGTAGAACTGCCTTCTTTTATAGCTTTACCTACGGTTATATCTGGTCTTATATTTTCACCTGGTAAAAAATCTATAAACTTTTCCCTATCTGTTAATGCAAAGCTGACATCTTCGTCAAGCAAACTAGATAGGTATGGACTAACTTCACTAAAAGATTGGAGAATACTTTCATCAAATTTATCTTTCATATAAATCACCCCTTCTTTAATTATAAACAAAATTCTGATAATTAAAAAGCAAATTCACTTATTTTATTAAAATAAGTGAATTCACCTGTGTGCTAACCGAAGATATTAAATATATATAAAATACTTAATAACTAATTTTTGTGAACTAATACTCCATTTTTTATAACCTTTTCTACTGTGTTTACTCCTGTATTATATGGTAAGAATTTATAGGATGGATATTCAAGTATTACTATATCTCCTTTTTTGCCTATATCAATGCTGCCAATGGAATCAGCTCTATCTATTGCTGCAGCACCATTTATAGTCATAGCAGTTATTGCTTCTTCTATGCTCATATTCATATATATAGTAGCTAATGCAAACATCAATGGTATAGAATTAGTAAATCCACTGCCAGGATTAAAATCTGTGGCTAAAGCTACTGCACATCCATTATCTATCATAAATCTTCCCCTAGCAAAAGGTTCTTTTAAACAAAATGCAGTGGTTGGTAAAAGAGTACTTACTACACCCTTTTCTGCCATATCCTTTATTCCTTTATCGGAAGCATGAAGTAAATGATCTGCTGAAACCATTCCTAATTCTGCTGCCAATTCAGATCCACCAAGCTGAACAATTTCATCTGCATGTATTTTTAATTTCATTCCATATTCTTTAGCTTTTAAAAACATTTTTCTTGATTCTTCTACTGAGAATACTCCCTGTTCACAGAATACATCAAAGAAATCTGCCAGCTTATTTTTTGCCACTTCAGGTAATATCTTTTCTAACATAAAATCTATATATTCATCTGTTCTTCCTTTATATTCATCAGGGACTGCATGGGCTCCTAAAAAAGTCCTACAGATATCTACAGCATGTTCTTTATCTAATTCTTTCATAACCTCTAGTTGCTTCATTTCTGTTTCATAGTTTAATCCATAACCGCTTTTTCCTTCTACAGTAGTAACTCCAAAGCTTAGCATAGAATCTAGTCTTTTTTTGCCTAAGTTAAATAATTCTTCCTTGGAAGCATTTCTAGTACTTGTTACTGTGTTAACTATTCCCCCACCCCTATTCATGATTTCCATATAGCTGTCTCCACGAAGTCTCCAAGAGAATTCTTCTGCTCTATATCCACCGAATATGAAATGAGTATGGGAATCAACAAATCCTGGAAGAACACATTTGTTCTTAGCATCAATTGTCTCATATTTAGTCTCATCATACTTTTTTAATATATCCTCTGTGGTACCTACATCTTTTATTATTCCATCTTCTATTACTACAGCACCATCTAAAATTACATTAATATCTGACATATCTTTTCCAAACTTAGCTTTATTACCACTACATGTAACTAATTCTGAAGAATTTTTTATTAACATATTTCCTTTTTTCATTAATACCACCTACTTCAATATATAGTTTTGCAGTATACACATATTGTATACTGCAAAATTTTGTGATTATTTTATTTTATCTATGAATTTTTTTAAATACGCCTTCTACAGCATTTGCAACCATCTTGTCATCTGCTAAATATGGAAGAGTTATATGATCTGTTCCTTTATTAGCTTTGTTAAATTCTAATACTGTTTCAATTGAATGTTCATTTCTAGCCCAAGAACGTCTAGCAACTCCACTCATAACATCCCATGATAAAGCAGATTTAATTGTTTCATCAACTCTATGGCTTCCATCAAGAACTAAACCAAATCCGCCATTTACAGATTTACCAATACCAACTCCACCACCATTGTGTAAAGCGACTAAGCTCATACCTCTAGCAGCATTACCAGCATAGCACTGTACAGCCATATCAGCCATTACATTACTTCCATCTTTAATGTTTGAAGTTTCTCTAAATGGTGAGTCTGTACCTGATACATCGTGGTGATCTCTTCCCATCATAACTGGTCCTATTTCACCATTTCTAACCATTTCATTGAACTTAAGAGCTATTTTTATTCTGCCATCAGCATCCTGATAAAGAATTCTAGCTTCAGTTCCTACAACCAATGAATTCTTTTCAGCATTCTTTATCCAGTTGTAGTTATCTCTATCCTGGTATCTTCTGTTAGTATCTATACATTCCATAGCAGCATGGTCAGTTTTAACTAAGTCTTCATGTTTTCCACTTAAGCATACCCATCTAAATGGTCCATATCCATAGTCAAATAACTGTGGTCCCATTATATCTTCAACATATGATGGCCAGATAAATCCATCTTTTTCATCAATACCATTCTTTGATATTTCTTTAACTCCAGCATCATAAACTGCTTTCATGAAGGAGTTACCATAGTCAAAGAAGTATACCCCTCTATCAGTTAAAGCTTTAATTACTTGGAAGTGATGTCTTAATGTTTTATTTACTAATCCTCTGAACTTTTCTGGATCTTCCGCAAGTAATCTAGTTCTTTCTTCAAATGTAATTCCTTCTGGACAATAACCACCTTCATAAGCATTATGGCATGAAGTCTGGTCTGAAAGAAGGTCTATATGAATATTATGATCTACTGCATATTGAAGTAAATCTACTATATTTCCATAGTAAGCAATAGACATTGCTTCTTCTTTTTCCTGTGATTCTTTAGCCATAGCAAATACTTCTTCTAGATTTGCTGACCATTTTTTAATCCATCCCTGTTCAAGTCTTGTATCTATTCTTGACTTATCTACTTCTGCAATAATTCCTACACCATGTGCTATTTCGCAAGCTTTACCCTGAGCACCACTCATTCCTCCCAAGCCAGAAGTTACGAATAGTCTTCCTCTTAAATCTCCATCATTAGGAATTCCTAATTTTAATCTTCCTGCATTTAATATTGTGTTAAATGTTCCATGAACTATTCCCTGTGGTCCTATATACATCCAACCACCAGCTGTCATCTGTCCATAGTTTGCAACTCCCATTTCTTCGGCTACTTCCCAATCCTTTATGTTATCAAACATACCAACCATTAATGCATTTGTGATTACTACTCTTGGTGCCTCTGGTTTTGATTTAAATAATCCTAGTGGATGTCCTGATTCCATTACTAATGTCTGATCCTGTGTCATTGCTTCTAAGTATTTCTTTATTAATCTATACTGCATCCAGTTCTGGCATACGCTGCCTGTTTCTCCATAAGTAACAAGTTCATATGGATATAATGCTACATCAAAGTCTAAGTTATTATCAATCATAACTTGAAAAGCTTTACCTTCAATACAATTTCCTTTATATTCATCAATTGGCTTCCCATAAATCTTTCCTTCTGGTCTAAATCTATATCCATAAATTCTTCCTCTAGTTGTTAACTCTTCTAAGAATTCAGGGATTAACTGCTCATGATATTTTTCTGGTATATAACGTAAAGCATTTTTTAATGCTATTTCTGTTTGAGCTTTTGTTAAATGAAAACCTCTATCTGGTGCTCTTCTTATACCTTTCACGAATTTTGGCATTTCTGGTAGATAATCATCTAGTTTTATTGTCATTGCTTCTGAAATATCAAAGTTTTTTGTCATAATCTTTTCCTCCCTATTTATATTAAATATTTATTTGCTAAATTCTTGTTTTACCTTACGAGCTTATTATATAACATCTTCGTCTTTAAAGCGTCTATGTATTTTATATATTCTGAAATTTTTGATTAATATTTAAAATTTTTTGACGTTGAATTTATAGACGCTAGCAAAAAATTACAAAGTAATTTTTTAGTTGACAGATGCCAATTGTCAACTGTCCTCTAAAAAAAGTGCTTCACACTTTTTTAAAGTTTGTATTCCTTAATTTTATACCTCAAGGTTCTTTCCCCTATATTAAGTACTTCGGCCGTTCTTTTTCTATTTCCGTCAAATTTTTTCAAAGTATATTCTAAAACCTTTTTTTCAATTGTTTTTACATCTTCCCCAACAAATACAGGAATTAAATCATTTTCATCAATAGCAATATTTTCTTTATTAAATATTTCTTCAGGTAAATCTTCTTCCTTTATATAATCATTTTCTGTAAGCACTATAGCCCTTTCTATAATGTTTTGTAATTCCCTTACATTGCCATAAAAATTATATTTTTCTAGTGCATCTAATGCTTTAGAGGTTATACCTTTAATATTTTTATCTAACTTTGCATTATATTTTTTTATAAAGTACTCTATAAGTTTAGCTATATCTTCTTTGCGTTCCCTTAAAGGAGGCATATTAATGTTAATTACATTTAATCTATAAAATAAATCCTGTCTAAATCTATTATTTTTAATCTCCTCTTTTAAATCTTTATTAGTAGCAGATATAAGCCTTACATCTACGTGTATGCTTTTAGAAGAACCTATAGGTCTAATTTCTTTATCTTGAATAACCCTTAATAGTTTTGTTTGCAGATTAATATCCATATCTCCTATTTCATCTAAAAATAGTGTCCCTTCATGAGAAAGCTCAATAATCCCTTTTTTATCTTCTATAGCCCCTGTAAATGCCCCTTTTTTATATCCAAAAAGCTCACTTTCTAAAAGATTCTCAGGAATGGCAGAGCAATTAATCACATTGAAAGGCTTATCCTTTCTTTTCCCATGAAAATGTATAGCCCTAGCTACTAATTCTTTTCCCGTGCCGCTCTCCCCCGTTATTAATACATTTATGTCAATATCTTTAACTCTATCTATTAAATCAAATACTTCTTTTATTTTTTTTGAACTTCCTATAATGCTATATTTTGAATCTTCATCTATTTGATTACTTAAATATTTAATTTTGGTATTAAGCTTTATATATTCTTCGCCTTTCATTAATAATAGGCTTAATTCTTCAATATTTATAGGCTTAGTTATATAATAAAATGCACCAGCTTTCATAGCATTCACTGAAGATTCTATGGTGCCAAAAGCTGTCATAATTATCACTACTAGTTCTGATTTAATAGCTTTCAGTTTTTTTAGAACATTTATGCCATCACTTTTCCCTAACTTAAGATCTAATAATACCATATCTATATCTTTTTCCTTTATCATTTCAATAGCACTTTCTTCATCATTAGCAGTAAATATGCAATAATTATCTTCCAATGCGAAACTTAAAGAGGTACATATGGAAGTTTCATCATCAATAATAAGCAATTTATACAATATTATCACCTCTTAATTATTTTGAAATTCTAATAAAAATTTTGTCCCCTGATTTTTATAACTTTGTAAAGATATACTTACCTGATTTTCTAACAGTAATTGATAAATTACAAAAAGCCCTAACCCAGTTCCGTTGGCTTTAGTAGTATAAAAAGGATTATATATTTTATCCATATCTTTTTCATCTATTCCACATCCATTATCTTCTACATATAATACAATTTTTTTGCCCTCAATTTTAGTATAAATGTTAATAACTTTATATTTTTTATCCATACTCTCAATAGAATTCAATATTAAATTTATCATTACTTGCTTAAGATGATTTTTGTCCATAAATATGTGTATGTCTTTACCTACATTAATTTTTATATCCACGTTGTTTTTTAAAGCCTTATCCTTAATTAGTAATAAAATTTCATTTAAGGATTCTAATAGATTTATATTTTCTTTAAATGGCTTTCTAGGTCTAGAATATTCCAAAAGATCATTTATCAAACTGTTTAATCTTTCTATTTCCTTTGGTATATCAATAGAAATCATTTCCCTAAATTTCGGATTGTCATATTTTTTTGGTATAAGTTCTGCATAGGTTTTTATAGAAGTCAATGGATTCCTTATTTCATGAGCTATTCCAGAAAGCAATGTACCTAAAGACTGCATTTTATCTTTAGTTCTTATAGCCTCCTGTGCTAGCTTTTCTTCTGTTATATCTCTAAAACTTATAATGGTTTCCCAATTATATTTATCATTATTATTTAGTAAATTTATTTTATAATTTATATACATCTTGTTTCCACTTATATTCACTTCATTTTCAACATTCTTTTTCTCCATGCTATCTAGGAAAAATATATCTTTTAATATTGTTTGTTTATAATTTTTCCCCATTACACAATCTACGTTTAAGTTTAACATATTAAGTGCTGCTGTATTAATGAAGGAAATAATTCCATCTCTATTAATTGTAATAATTCCATTAAACATTTTGTTTAATATTTGTTCTCTGAATTCTTTTTCCTCATTAATCTGTTGGTTCTTTTTCAATAAAGCTATATTAGTTTCCTTGATCTTATGAGTTTGTTTTTGTACTTCTTCCTTTAATAAATCATTCCACTCATAAAATGCTAATAATGCTATAGCAAAAATAACTATTATTAATAGTGCTATTTTACTTACATTTTGAACATACCATTTTGGATAGTTAATATCATATCCAAACCATTTTCTAAATGTAATTTCGTAGGTGCCATTATCTTTTATTTCTTTAAGTGCTTTATTAATTAAATTTAAAGTTTTTCTGTCACCTTTTCTTACAGCTATTGCATAATCAGTAGGATTTAAAGGTGTGTCTACTATTTTAATTTTATTTCTTGCATTTAACTTATTTATGTAATTTACCCCAGTCAAACTATTTCCTATATATGCATCTACTTCTCCATTTAGCAGCTTCTTAAAAGCTTCCTCTTGATCCTTTGTATAGACTATATTTACCTTAGGGAGAGTTTTTAAATTGCTTATTGCTACATCTCCTTCTTGTACAGCTACTCTATGTCCGCTAAGTTTTTCATAATCATCAATGTTATCATTTTGAGACAGCACAAAAATTAATTGAGTATTCTGTAAATATCCTTTAGAAAAATCATAGTATTTCTCCCTATCTTCTGTGTATTTCATTCCCTGTATTAAATCTATCTCCCCTGCTTTCAATTTTTCACAGGCTTCTTCCCATTTCATAGGATAGAATTGTACATCAACACCACTTACTATAGAAATGGCTCTAATTATATCCACATTAAAACCTGTATACACTCCATTTTCATCCATGTATTCAAAAGGTGGAAAATTTATATCCCCTGCTACTTTCAAAACAGGCTGCTTGTCCTTATTATTTGAATAATTTTTATAATTTCTCCAGCTAATACCTGCTAAAACTACTACACCTAATAAAATAAATATAATAATCCACTTTGGTTTCTTTTTCATCTTTTCTCTGCTCCCTTACTAAAATTTTATGAAATTTAATATGGAGTAATTCTTGCCTCAAATCAATCATAACACTGTAATATTAATGTAACAATACTATGATTCACATTATAAATTTCCAGTCATATTATACATTAGAAAAATTTTTTGGAGGTTAATATGAGAAAGAAAAATGTAAAGATTGTATCACTATTGGTTACATTATTACTTACTTCTACTATATTTTGTTCATGCAAAAAAACTGAAGAAAAAGCCATGGAAAAAGTAAGACTTAACGAAGTGGTACGTTCTGTATTCTATGCCCCTATGTATGTAGCTATAAACAAGGGCTTCTTTAAAGAATATGGCATAGATATAGACTTAACTACGGGACAAGGAGCAGATAAAACCATGCAGCAAGTATTAAGCGGGAGCGCTGACATTGGATTTTGCGGACCGGAGCAAGTTATCTACATTTATAATCAAAAAAGGGAAGACTATCCCGTTATATTTGCACAATTAACTGAAAAAGATGGTTCATTTTTAGTAGGAAGAAAAGCTGAAGAAAACTTTAAATGGGAAAATCTTAAAGGCAAAACTATTATAGGAGGAAGACCTGGAGGGGTTCCCGAAATGGCTCTTGAGTATGTATTAAAGGATAAAGGATTGGATCCAAATAAAGATGTAACATTAATTACTAATCTTGCTTTTACAGCCACCGCTGGAGCTTTTAAAGCTGGTACAGGTGACTATGTTGCATTATTTGAGCCTACAGCTACAATGCTAGAGAAAGACAATTCTGGAAAGATAGTGGCTTCTATAGGTAAATCTGCCGGCGTTATACCTTATACCTGTTTCTTTGCTACTAAATCTTACATTGATACGAAACCTAATGTTATTGAAAATTTCACAAAAGCTATTTATAAAGGACAACAATGGGTATTAAATAATAGTGATAAAGACATAGCTAAAGAGATAATTTCCTTCTTTCCAGGAACTGATGAGGATGTTATAACTTCAGTAATCAAAAATTATAAAGATATACATGCCTATGCAGAAAGCCCTGTTTTAGAAGAAAAAAATTTAGATAGATTAATGGACATAATACAATCATATAAATCTGACTTAATTCCTGAAAAGCCGAGCTTTGATAAAATTGTTAATAATACTATAGCCAATAAAGTTATAGAAAAATCCAAATAAAATCCATATAACATTAACCATTTTATTTTTCAATAATAAGTTCACTTTGTAAAATGCCATACGTTTAATATGTATGGCACTTTATTCCATATATTCCTTTAACCCCCCAATAATGCAAGATGTATATTTATAAATTGCATTTATGAATGTTAATTCACTTAAAGCCACGCATCCAATATACATCAATTGATGTTAATTTTTCTATAGTTTTTTATATCATTTAATATTTATTTTTTATTCAATTATAGTTCATAAATATTAATTATTAAATAAAAAATGCCAATTGTTAAATTACGGAAACATATTGGTATATGCGGGTTTACTAAAGAATTAAATACACTAAATATACCCTTTGTTTCATTTAATTACTTAAGAAATAGATTGTTTATATATCCCACATTATTACATAAATATGACCCTATTCCAAAACAAAAAATCATTTGAGGATTATTTTAATATTATTTAATTTTATGTGAAAAATGAATTTTTTTTAAAAAAACTTTCATTTTTTTTAATTTTTACATTGATTTTTATAAAACATTTTTGTATAATAAGCTTGTATTAAGGGAACGTTATATTAAAACGTTTTTAATACAAAATTTGTATCGAAAGGTGGACTTATTATGGAAATTAAATTCGACATGATGCAAACTACAGCTATGGCAGTGGTTATCTACTACTTTGGTGCTTGGCTAAAAACAAAGTGGTCAGTGCTTGAAAAATTCTGTATACCTGCACCGGTTGTAGGAGGACTTATCTTCGCAATTTTAAATCTTGTTTTAAAAGAAATGGGAATTTTACAATTTACTCTTGATACTACATTACAAAAACCATTTATGATGGTATTCTTTACATCTATAGGATTTACAGCTAGTATAGAACTTGTTAAAAAAGGTGGATTACAAGTTATTATTTTCTGGATATGTGCTTCTGTGCTATGTATACTTCAAGATGGTTTAGGCGTAATCTTATCTAAAGCTTTAAATGTTAACCCATTACTTGGACTTATCTGTGGTTCTGTAACAATGACAGGTGGACATGGTACTGGTGCTGCTTTTGCTCCAGTGTTTGAGAAAATGGGATTACAAGGCGCAATGACTGCAGCTATGGCAGCAGCTACTTATGGTTTAGTATTTGGTTCTTTAATAGGTGGACCTCTTGGTAAACGATTAATTGAAAAGAAAAACTTAAAACCTCACCCAGAACTTTATACATCTGCTGAAGAAACTGAAGCAACTAAACATGAATTAATTAACTATGAAGAAATATTTAAGAGTCTTGCATTATTGTTAATAGCAATTGGTGTAGGTGCTGTACTTGAAGGTTTCTTTAAGAACTTAGGTATTACATTACCATCCTATGTTAACTCAATGATCATCGCTGCTATTATATTAAACGTTGGAGAATCTACTGGTAAATGGCATATTAACCAGAAGTGTACTGAAATCTTAGGAACTATAGGACTTAATGTATTCCTTTCAATGGCCTTAATTAGTTTACAACTTTGGCAGCTTGCAGCTTTAGCTGGTCCAATGCTTGTTATACTAGCTTCTCAAACTGTATTAATGTGGATTTTTGCACTTTATGTAACATTTAACGTAGTAGGAAGAGACTTTGATGCTGCTGTTATAGCTGCTGGTCACTGTGGTTTCGGTATGGGAGCTACTCCAAATGCTATGGCTAACATGAGATCAGTTGTTGAAAAATTTGGACCTGCTCCAAGAGCATTCTTCGTATTACCTATAGTTGGTGCTTTCTTAATTGACTTTACTAACGCAATTATAATCACAACTTTCGCAAATATATTCCATTAATATAAATTAAAATATAAACCAATATTTCTGATAATAAATTTTATAAAATGCTATATGCTAAATACATATAGCATTTTTTTACGCCTTTTTTCTGCAAATTGAATTTAATTCAATAGCGAAATATGAATTATTTAGGAATTATTTTAATATTGTTTAACTTTACGCGAGAAAATGAAAGTTTTTCAAAACAATATTCACTTTTTTAAATTTTCGCATTGCTTTTTCTTGATGAATTGAGTATAATAATCTTATATGAGAAAACGTTTCCTTATATACCAAATTTTATATTGAAAGGTGGATTTATTATGGAAATTAAATTGGACATGATGCAGACTGCCGCCCTAGCTGTAGTAATTTATTACTTCGGCGCTTGGCTAAAAACAAAATGGTCAGTACTTAACAAATTCTGTATACCTGCACCAGTTGTAGGTGGACTTACCTTCGCAATTTTAAATCTTATTTTAAGAGAAAGTGGTCTATTAAAATTAACCCTTGATACAACACTGCAAAAACCATTTATGATGGTATTCTTTACAACAATAGGTATGACTGCTAGTATAGAGATTATTAAAAAAGGTGGACTACAAGTTATTATTTTCTGGTTATGTGCTTCCGTATTATGTATATTCCAGGACGCTCTAGGAGTTGTCTTAGCTAAAGCACTTAACCAAACCCCATTCTTAGGATTAATTTGTGGTTCTGTAACAATGACAGGTGGACATGGTACTGCTGGAGCCTTTGGACCGTCATTCGAAAAAGATTATGGCGTAGCTAGTGCCACAACTCTAGCAATGGCAGCTGCTACTTTTGGTCTTGTTGCGGGTTCATTACTTGGTGGACCTATTGGCAAGAAACTTATTGAAAAGAAAGATTTAAAGTCAAATGCATCTGCTTATGAATCTGCTGCAATTAAAGAAGAAGCTACAAATGAAGCAGTAGATTATCCAGAATTATTCAGAACTTTAACTATAATACTAATATCAATAGGTCTTGGTGCTGTACTTGAAGGATTCTTCAATAGTATACATTTTAAATTACCATCTTACGTAAATTCAATGATTATAGCTGCTATTATATTAAATGTTGGGGAATCTAGTGGTAAATGGCATGTTAATCAAAAATGTACTGAAATATTGGGTTCAATAGGACTTAACATATACTTATCCATGGCTTTAATAGATTTAAGACTTTGGGAACTTGCTGCAGTTGCAGGTCCAATGCTTATAATACTTCTTGCACAAACTGTATTGATGGCTATATATGCTTACTTTGTAACATTCAATGTAGTAGGTAGAGATTATGATGCTGCTGTTATGGCTGCTGGACACTGTGGCTTTGGTATGGGAGCTACTCCAAATGCTATGGCTAACATGAGATCAGTTGTTGAAAGATACGGACCTGCTCCAAGAGCATTCTTCGTACTACCTATAGTTGGTGCATTCTTAATTGATTTTATCAATGCAATTATAATCACGGTTTTCTCAAATATGTTGGTTTAAAAATAAATAAAAAAGACTGTGGAGAAATTCACAGTCTTTTTTTTATTTATTTTTTGTATATTTTAATTTTTCATAATTAAGATACTTTAAATATAAGTTAATCAATTGATTTTCTTAGCTTTATCTATTATTCATTTTTTATTATATTCCTCTATTTTTCTATAAAATTCTACCTTTTTATTACACTTTTTTCATGTACTTTGACAAGTTTTTAAAAAAAATATTGAATTTAAAAAAAATTTATGCTAATATTGTACATGTTGTAGCTTAGTCAATTAATCCATTATCTATAATGGATTAATTGACTAAACCAATATTAAAACTTTAAATAATAAAAAAATGATAGAAAGGCGGTTTTTTAATATGAACATCAAATTGGACATGATGCAAACTACAGCTGTAGCAGTAGTAATTTACTACTTTGGTGCTTGGGTAAAGACAAAATGGCAACTACTTGAAAAATTTTGTATTCCAGCGCCAGTTGTAGGAGGACTTATTTTTTCTATTGTAAACCTTATACTAAGACAAAACGGGCTTTTAAATTTAGATCTTGATACTACATTGCAAAAACCATTTATGATGGTATTCTTTACAACAATAGGTATGGGAGCAAGTATAGAACTTGTAAAAAAAGGTGGATTACAAGTTGTTATTTTCTGGTTATGCGCTTCAGTATTATGTATATTCCAGGATGCTCTAGGAGTTATTTTAGCTAAAGCACTTAATCAAAGTCCATTCCTAGGATTACTTTGTGGTTCTATAACAATGACAGGTGGACATGGTACTGGTGGAGCCTTTGGTCCATTATTTGAAAAAGATTATGGCGTTGTAGGTGCTACTGCAACAGCAATGGCTGCTGCAACCTTTGGACTTGTTATGGGTTCAATAATCGGTGGACCAGTTGGTAAAAGATTAATCGAAAAAAAAGGATTAAAATCAGTTGCACCTAAACAGGAAACTGCTGCTGCTGCTGCTGAAGCAACAAATGAAGTTGTAAACTATGAAGAACTTTTCAAAACTTTAGCTATTGTATTAATATCTATTGGTATTGGTGCAGTACTTGAAAAATTCTTTATAAGCATACATATAACATTGCCATCATACGTTAACTCAATGATTGTAGCTGCTATTATATTAAACGTTGGTGAATCTACTGGTAAATGGCACATTAATCAAAAATGTACAGACATACTTGGTAACATTGGGCTTAATGTATTCCTTTCAATGGCTTTAGTTGGATTAAAATTATGGGAACTTGCTGCTGTTGCGGGTCCAATGCTTATAATATTAATTGCTCAAACTATACTTATGGCATTATACGCAACATTTGTTACATTTAACTTGGTAGGAAAAGACTTCGATGCTGCTGTTATGGCTGCCGGTCACTGTGGTTTCGGTATGGGAGCTACTCCTAATGGAATCGCTAATATGACAGCTGTTACAGAAAGATATGGAGCTGCCCCAAGAGCATTCTTCGTATTGCCTATAGTTGGTGCATTCTTAATTGACTTTACTAATGCAATTATAATTACAACTTTTGTTAACTTCTTTAAATAAAAAATTATAGCTATTTTAAAAAAATGCTTTTCTGAAAAAATTCAGAAAAGCATTTTTTTAATAATTTATCTTATAGCTGCCATCTAACTAGCCAACCACATGTTCACTTTCTTTTCCATTATTATATTTTTTATCCTCACCTTCCTCTCCCTGATCATATTTTTTATTTTCACTTTCATATTGTAAATTTTTATAAGCTACAGATAGCATTAACTTTATCCTATTTAACTGATTTACTTCACTAGCCCCTGGATCATAATCTATAGCTGCAATATTAGTTCCTGGATAAACTCTCTTTAATTCTTTAATCATACCTTTTCCCGTAACATGATTAGGTAAACAAGCAAAAGGCTGCATACAAATTATGTTTTTTACTCCCCCTTCTATAAGTTCAATCATTTCAGCAGTTAAAAACCAACCTTCACCAGTCTGATTGCCTATAGAAACTATAGGTGAAGCTGATTCTGCTAACTTTTCAATTTCTTTTGGAGGGGTAAATCTATTACTATTATTTAAACACTCTTTCATTTCTCTTCTATAAAACTCCATAGCCTTTATAGCACCATTACTTATTACCATATTTATCTTACTGCCAGATAATTTTTCATATTTATAATTTGCATCATAAGCACAATACATGAAAAAGTCTAATAAATCCGGTACTATAGCTTCTGCCCCTTCCTCCTCAAGCACATGGACTATATTATTATTGGCCGTTGGGTGGAATTTTACTAGTATTTCTCCTACTACGCCTACTTTAGGCTTAATAACATTGTCTACTTCTAAACCATCAAAATCTTTTACAATATTAAATATATTTTCTTTGAATTCTTTTCTGCTTCCATTCCTTACATTAATCTTGCATTTTTCCATCCATCTTTCAAATAGCAGATTAGCAGATCCATGGATTTTCTCATAAGGTCTTACTCTATATAATACCCTCATTAACAAGTCTCCATATACTACAGCCATTAGTCCTTTATTTATAAGACCTAATGATATTTTAAAGCCTGGATTTTTTTCAATTCCGATTACATTGGCAGATATTACAGGTATGTTTGAAAAACCAGCCTCTTTCAATGCCTTCCTCAAAAATCCTATATAATTAGTAGCTCTGCAGCCACCTCCAGTTTGTGAGATAATAACTGAGGTACTATTTAAATCATATTTACCAGATTTCAATGCTTCAATTATTTGACCTACTACAATTATAGAAGGATAGCAAGCATCATTATTAACATACTTTAATCCTTGATCTATAGCCTTTTTATCCACAGAAGGCAATACCTCTAATTTATAACCAGATACTTTAAAAGCCTCTTGCACTAATTCAAAATGTATAGGAGCCATCTGAGGACACAATATAGTATAAGTTTTCCTCATATCTTTAGTAAAAATTATTCTTTTCTGTGCTGATATTCGTTTTTCAGGTTTAAAATTATTCTTTTTCCTTTCTGCCATAGCTGCCATTAAGGATCTTATTCTAATCTTTATTGCACCTAAATTACTTCCTTCATCAATTTTTAATACAGTATATATTTTCCCATAAGAATTTAATATCTCTTGAACCTGATCAGTAGTAACAGCATCCAATCCACACCCAAAAGAATTTAACTGTATAAGTTCTAAATCTTTCTTTTTAGCTACAAAGGTGGCTGCTGCATAAAGTCTTGAGTGATACATCCACTGGTCTACAACTCTTAATGGTCTTTCAACTTTATCTAAATGACATACTGAATCCTCAGTAAGTACAGCTATACCAAAAGAAGTTATTACCTCAGGTATGCCATGATTTATCTCTGGGTCAACATGATAAGGTCTCCCTGCAAGAACTATGCCTTTTTTGCCGGTAGATTTTAAATACTGGAGAACTTCTTCACCCTTTTTCCTAATATCATCTTTAAATTTTCTATCTTCTTCATATGCTTTATCTACTGCTTTGCTTATCTCGTCTTTTGATATGCCAAAGTCATGAAACTCTTCATAGAGTCTTTTTATCAGTCGCTTTTTATCATCAATTGGCAAAAAAGGATCCATAAATCTTATATTTTTTTCTTTAAGTACATCCATATTATTCTTTATTACTTCTGGATAAGAAGTAACCATTGGGCAATTAAAATGATTATTTGCTTCCTTTATTTCCTTTTGCTCATGTGGAATACATGGATAAAATATAAAATCTACTCCACTGTTTACTAAGCTGGCAATATGTCCATGTACCAATTTTGCAGGATAACAAGCAGACTCTGATGGAATAGTTTCTATACCTAACTCATATAACTTTTTGGAAGATCTAGGAGATAACTGTACCCTGAACTTTAAATTTGTAAACATGGTAAACCAAAATGGATAATTTTCATAAATATTAAGTACCCTTGGAATACCTACTGTTCCTCTTGTAGCTTCTTGTTTACTCAAAGGTATATAGTTAAATAGTCTATTATATTTGTATTTATAAAGATTAGGGATATCCTTGTTATCCTCTTCTTTTCCTATTCCTCTCTCACATCTGTTTCCTGATATAAATTCTTTACCATTACCAAATTTATTTATAGTTAATAGGCAGTTGTTAGCACACTTGCCGCATCTTCTCATATGAACAGAAGTATTAAAATCTTTTAGTCTATCTAAATTAACTAATGTGCTAATATACCCTTCACAATATCTTTCCTTTGCAATCAATGCTGCTCCAAATGCTCCCATTAGCCCTGCAATATCTGGTCTTACTACTTCCCTTTCTGATACAATCTCAAATGCTCTAAGCACTGCATCATTATAGAATGTTCCGCCTTGAACTATTATTTTTTTGCCAAGTTCCTTAGGATTTCTTATTTTAATTACTTTGAATAGTGCATTCTTTATTACAGAATAAGATAATCCGGCAGAAATATCCCCTACTGAGGCTCCTTCCTTTTGCGCTTGTTTAACCTTAGAATTCATAAATACAGTACATCTTGATCCTAAATCTACAGGGTTTTTTGCTAATAATGCACATTCAGCAAAATCCTGTACCTTCATATTTAGTGAATTAGCAAAAGTTTCAATAAAAGATCCACATCCAGATGAGCAAGCCTCATTTAGCATAATGCTATCTATAACGCCATCTTTTATTTTTAAACACTTCATATCCTGCCCGCCTATATCTAAAATAAAGTCTACTCCTGGCAGGAAAAATTCCGCTGCCTTATAATGTGCTATAGTTTCAACTTCACCTAAATCTACGGATAATGCAGCTTTTATAAGAGCCTCTCCATAGCCTGTTACTGCTGAATTTACTATTTTAGCTTCCTTAGGCATTATACTATATAATTCTTTTAAAATATTGATGGTTGACTTTAATGGGTTTCCTTCATTGCTACCATAATAAGAGTATAAAAGCCTTCCCTCCTTATCTATCAATGCAGCTTTTGTAGTGGTAGACCCTGCATCTATTCCCAAAAAACACTGTCCCTTAAAATTGGATAGTTCTCCTCTAGTTACTGTACTATTATTATGTTTTTTCCTAAAATCAGTCAAATCCTCCTTGGTAGGGAATAAAGGTTCTAAGATTTTTACATTTTCGTTAGTACAATTTTTCATATTTTCTAATCTATCTTTTAACTCTTTAAAACTTATAGTCTTATTTCCTTTGGCAGCTAAAGCCGCTCCAATGGCAACAAATAATTGTGAATTCTGCGGAAATATAATTTCATCTTCTTTTAATTTTAAAGTCTCTATAAATCTATTCCTTAATTCTGATAAAAAATATAATGGTCCTCCAAGGAAAGCTACATTTCCTTTTATAATCTTACCGCAAGCTAACCCACTGATGGTCTGATTTACTACTGCTTGAAAAATAGAGGCTGCTATATCCTCTCTTGCTGCACCTTCATTTAATAAAGGCTGAATATCCGTTTTTGCAAACACACCACATCTAGCTGCAATGGGATGTATAACTTTGTAATTCTTTGCTAAATCATTTAATCCTGCTGCATCAGTTTGCAGCAATGCAGCCATTTGATCAATAAATGCTCCAGTTCCACCTGCACATGTACCATTCATTCTTTGATCTATTCCGCCTCTAAAAAATGTAATTTTAGCATCTTCTCCACCTAATTCTATAGCTACATCAGTACTAGGTATAAACCTTTCTATAGTATTTGTGCACGCTATAACTTCTTGTATAAATGGTATGTCAAGCCACTTAGATACAGAAAGGCCGCCAGATCCAGTTACCATAACATTAATATTTCTATCATTAATAACTGCATAAGCTTCATTTACTACATCAACAATGGTACTTTTTATATCTGAAAAGTGCCTTTGATACTTACTATAAATTATTTTATCATTGCAATCTAAGGCTACAATCTTTATTGTAGTTGATCCTATGTCTAGTCCTAAATGTAATACTTTTTCCATAATGCTATCACCCTTACAATAATAATAAAATTTTATACCTTTATATAACTAAAAAATAACCAAATATTTAAAAAAATAGCCATATATTTAAAATATATGGCTATTATATACTTTTAATTACTTTAAATCAATAGACATAAATGGCTAATTTATCATATTTAAGCCAGTTATCTATGCTTTTTCTTCTTAACAACTTTAAGTCTAAAGAAATCTTCTCTTTCCTTTTCTTCTAGTACTTCGTCAATATTTTTAATTAATTCTTTAAACCTTGGAATCTGTATGTTTTGAAGTGCATTAGCCCTTTTCTGAGTTTTTTTAACTTCCATTGATAATATATATACTGCATTTTCAACTTCTGCTAGTTCATATATTAAATATCTAACTTTATTAAATTTTTCATAGGCAATGTCCATAGCTGTATTAGTTTTATAAAAACTATAGTTATGGTTTATATCCTGTTTTTCAAATTGAATATGTGGAACTTCTACCCCCATAACAGATTTGAAAATTATATTATAATCCTTTGCTTCAGGTATAGTCAGTGCTATTTGATCTACAACTTGTATTCCCATGGTTATATTAGCATTTTTTAATGCTTCATAGGCTTCATTAAAAGTTACATTTATTTCTTCTCCTAATTTTTTTGACATCTCTACATATGACATTATTTCTCTAATAAGTACATTTCTTTTTTTATCCAATAATTCAAAGCCTTTTTCTGAAAAATCCAAAGAACTTTCTGCACTAATCAAATTGGCTTTAGTTGGAGCTATATTTTCCATTAAACATCACTCCTATAGTACTTATCCAATAAATCTGGGCTTATTCTATCTAGTTCTGATTTATCTAAAATACTTAACATATCCCATGCTAGATCCAAAGTTTCATCTATATCTCTATTTTCATAGAATCCTTGATTTAAAAATTTATTTTCAAATTCTTTTCCAAATTTCATATATGTTTTATCTGCTGGTGATAATTCATCCTCTCCTATTACCTGTGCTAAAGCTATTACATCTTGTACATGAGAATAGCTGGAAAATATTTGATTTGCAACTTCTGCATGATCCTCTCTAGTAAATCCTTCACCTATTCCATCCTTCATCAATCTAGAAAGAGAAGGCAATATATTTACTGGAGGATATATATTTCTTCCATGTATGGATCTACTTAAAACTATTTGCCCTTCTGTTATATATCCAGTTAAATCTGGTATTGGATGAGTTATATCATCATTTGGCATTGTTAAAATAGGTATCTGAGTTATAGAACCACTTTTCCCATTCATCATTCCTGCTCTTTCATATAATGATGCTAAATCTGAATATAAATATCCTGGATATCCTTTTCTACTAGGAACCTCTTCCCTTGATGATGAAATTTCTCTTAATGCTTCACAATAGTTTGTCATATCCGTCATAATAACCAAAATATGCATTCCTTCCTCAAATGCTAAATATTCTGCCGCTGTTAAGGCACATCTTGGTGCTATTATTCTTTCTACTATAGGGTCATCAGCTAAATTTGTATACATTACAACTCTTTCTAATACACCTGCTTCTTCAAAGCTTTTTCTAAAGAAATCTGCATCATCATGCTTTATTCCCATAGCAGCAAATACCACTGCAAATTTTTCATTACTATTTTCGCTTATCTTTGCTTGTTTTACTATTTGAGCAGCTAATTCATTATGAGGCATACCATTTCCCGAGAATATAGGAAGCTTTTGTCCTCTTATTAAAGTTGTAAAACAATCAATAGAAGATATTCCTGTTTGTATAAAGTCCCTTGGATATTTACGTGCTACTGGGTTCATTGGCATACCATTTACGTTGTATTTTTTTGAGCTGTATATCTCTCCTCCTCCATCTATAGGCTCTCCTACACCATTAAACTCTCTTCCTAAAATGTCTGTAGAAAGGCTAATCTCAAGTGGTTTTCCTTTAAAAGATACAACAACATTACGAGTGGATATGCCTGTTGTAGACTCAAAAACTTGTATTATTGCTTTATCCTTGTATAGTTGAACTACTTTACCTTTTCTTTTCTCTTTTCCGTCTACTTCTATATCAACAATTTCATCATAGGATATTCCCTCTACATCAGATAATACAATTAAAGGACCTTGAACCTTATCTAAAACTAAATATTGCTTCTCCAACTTTCAAATCCCTCCTTACTGTTGCTTATATTTCATCATAAGTTCTTCATAAAAACTTTTTATTTTTTCTTCTAATTTATCTATACCACTAAAATCATCATTAGGAATATTGTATTTCATTTTGTATAAACCATCAAATATTTCCTTATTCTTAATTTGAGAGATTGGAGCTCCCATCTTTACACAAGAAGATGCTTCGTCATATAACAATTCTATAGCTTTTAACATCTTATATTGCTTTTCCATGGGAACATAGGTATCGACTTTATGATATGCATTTTGTTGTAAAAATCCTACTTTTAATATTTTTGCCACTTCCAAAATTAATCTTTGATCATCAGGTAATACATCTTCTCCAACTAATTTTACTATTTCTTGAAGTTTATTCTCCTCAAATAATATTCTAAGCATTTTTCCCCTTAAAGCCATCATGTCTGGTGCTATATTATCCTCATACCAATTTTTTAATGTGGGAACATATCCGCTGTAACTTGTAAGCCAGTTAATAGCAGGATAGTGTCTTGAATAAGCAAGCTTTCTATCCAAACTTAAAAATGCACTTACAAATCTTTTAGTATTTAATGTTACAGGTTCTGAAAAGTCTCCTCCTGCTGGAGATACTGCACCTATAACTGTTACAGAACCATCCGTACCATTTAAGTTTTCCGTATAACCTGCTCTTTCATAAAATTCAGCTATTCTAGAAGGCAGATATGCTGGATACCCCTCTTCTGCCGGCATCTCCTCAAGTCTTCCAGAAATCTCTCTTAAAGCTTCTGCCCATCTAGATGTGGAGTCTGCCATTATTGCTACATGATATCCCATATCTCTAAAATATTCTGCTATAGTTATACCTGTATATATGCTTGCTTCCCTAGCTGCAACAGGCATATTAGATGTATTAGCTATTAGCACAGTTCTATTCATAAGTGATGTATTAGTCTTTGGGTCAATTAACTTAGGAAAATCCTCTAATACCTCTGTCATCTCATTTCCTCTTTCACCACAGCCTATATATATTATTATGTCTGCATCTGACCACTTGGCTAATTGGTGCTGAGTCATAGTCTTCCCCGTGCCAAATCCTCCTGGTATAGCAACAGTTCCTCCTTTGGCAATTGGGAAAAAGCTGTCCAAAATTCTCTGTCCTGTAATAAGAGGTATGTTTAAACTCTTTCTCCCTTTAATAGGTCTTGGCTTTCTAACTGGCCACATTTGATATGATTTCAGTTCATATACATTTTGTTCATCTTTAATTTTAACTATATTTTCCTCTATATTATATTTACCACTTTCATTTACCCAAATAACTTCGCCTTTTATATTAGGTGGAACCATTAACTTATGAGTAATAAGTGGTGTTTCTTGAATCTTAGCGTAAATATCTCCACCTTTTAGCTTATCGCCTTTTTGGGCTACTACTTCTATATCCCACTTCTTGTCACTATCTATGTTTATTAATCCAATACCCTCTTGAATAAATCCATAATTTATTTCATTTATCTTTTTAAGTGGTCTTTCTATACCATCAAATATATTTCCTATTATACCTGGTCCCAATTTCACAGATAGTGGCATTTCCGTGGAAAATATTTTTTCTCCTACTCTTAGTCCAGAAGTTTCTTCATAAACCTGTATAGTGGCTATATCTCCTTCTAATATAATTATTTCTCCGATAAGCTTTTTCTCACCTACCATTACCATTTCTCTCATTTTAAAATTTGCCATCCCTGTTCCTTTAATTACAGGGCCATTTACTCCTATAATAATTCCGATCTTCTCCAAGACTACACCCCCTTATTTAAGAGCTTCTGTTACCATTATTCCTATCTTCTCTCTCTCATGATAAATATTGCTAAGTAAAGTATTATCTACTCTAAACTTCATATCTTTATCTTGAAGAATAAAACCTCCTATAATATCATCTTTACTTTCTTTTATCTGCACACTATCATTTAATCTATTTATCAGTTCATCTTTATATCTATCATAATCATTTTTGGATAAATAAATTATAAATTCTCTTTCATTATATTTTTTTACAGCTGAATCTATTCCCTTATATAAATATGATTTATATTCTTCTGTTTGAGAATACTCTTTAAGTTTACTCTTTAGTTCCTCTAACAGATCATTTATCATTTTTTCCTTTAGGTTTAATATTTCCTTTTGACTTTGTACTTGGGCTTTTGATACAATCTCTTTGGCTTTTATTTCAGATCTTTTTTCTATAACATTTATTGTTTTTTTCTTATCTTTGTCTATTTTTTCTTTTTCCTTTTTTAATATTTCTTCTTTTTCTTTTTCAAAAGCTTTTAAATCTCCTTTTATCTCTTCATCTATTTTATCAAAAACTATTTTAGAGAAAAGTTTTAATTTATCATCTATAGTAACCATATTTATCACCTCAAATCTTCAATCCAATAGCTTCTCTTATATAACCAACAATCCAGTCTGCTTCTTTTGAACTGCCATATCTATCAGGAATTTCTATTATCAATGGAAGATATTTAGATAATTTTATTGTCTTCACTTCCTCTTTTACAAGTGACTCTATTTTTTCAGTTATAACAATAATACCTATATTCTTATCCTTAGATAAGTCATCCATAATCTTTAAAACTTCCTCCCTGGTATGAACCACAGTTCCTTGTATACCAGCCATTCTCAATCCTACAAGGGTATCTATATTATCACTTATTAAATATGTTTTCATAATCACATCACCTCATTTAGCAGGGTTGTACACCTTCAATTTAAAGTTTTGCTAAAATCATAATTGAAATAATCAAGCCATAAATTGCTATACCTTCGGCAAGCCCAACATATATTAATGTTTTACCTAATATTTTTGGATCTTCTGATACAGCACCTAAGGCTGAGGAACCTACTGAACCAACTGCATATCCAGCTCCTATAGTTGCAAGTCCTGTGCAAAGGGCTGCTGCTATATATCCAAGTCCTACTGCTGTTCCTACTGATGCCTCTCCTGCTGCATGTACAATGTTAGGTATCATAAATATTATTGCTGCACTTATTATTGGTACAAATACTCCTAAATTTATTCTTAAAGCCTTTTTTAGTTTTGACTTTCCTGACATATCCTCTTTAAATCCTTCTACAAAACCATAAGTTATTGTCCCTATTACTATTATAAAGGCTGCTACTAACATGTAAATCATAATATTACCTCCAAATTTATTAATTATTATTTTATTTATTTTTCAAATCCTATAGGGTTAAACTCAAATCCTGAACCTTCATAGTACTTACTAAACAATTCATAATACTCTAACCTCAGGCCTTGTATGAATACAATTAACCCTTCCAATCCAATTATAATAATATTGCCAAGCACATACATAAATGCACTTCCAAAGCCGTTGTTTATCATTTGAGCCATGGATGCAAAAGCTATAAATAACCCAACATGGTTTAGTGCAAATGCACCAACTCTTATAAATGATATAGTATTTGAAAACATACTTAATAAAGTTTCAATAACACCAAAACCACCCTCTATATAATAATCACTTTTGTCTTCATTATATAAGGGCCTTTTTTTCAAAATAATATTAGCTATAGGCTGTTTAAATACCATAAGTGCTAAAAGCACTACAAATAAGATTACCCATGTATTTGTATTTAAACTTTTAACATTATTAATTTTTGTATATGCAAATACTAATAATGATATATAGAATACCAAACCAACCAATCCATTTTTACCAAACAATCCATTTTCCAAATCACCTTTTTTAGCATTATTAATAAGGCTATATATAAATCCTATAATTAAAAAACCACATCCAAGGATTATTGCAAAAATCAGCATTTCTTTTATATTTTCCATAGGTCTTATCAATAACGGATCTATTACATCTTCAAATCCAAATACACTTCCATATAAGAATCCAAAAATGGTGGAACTTATTCCAAGCCTAGCTAAAATGCCTCCGAAATTGTAATTATTCTTTTTGTATTTTAGATAAAGACCAGCCAATAGAAAGACTAAGCCTTGTCCAACATCTCCAAACATTAATCCAAACATTATCATATAACTTATTGCAAAAAAACATGTAGGATCTGTTTCAGTATAACTAGGTACTCCATACATATATACCATACTCTCAAAAGGCTTTACTGCGGGGTTATTTTTTAATTTTGTTGGTGGTTCTATATCATCATGTACTCTGTCTGGGGATCTTTCTATAATAACTATTTTAGAATCAAAATAACTCATTTTTTCTTTGAATCTATCCATCATGCTTTCTGCTACCCATCCACATAAATAGAAGAATTCCCTAGTATGCGCAACATACTCTTTTAAATGCAAGCTTTTCTGTTTTAGCTGAAAGCTTCTCCTAATTATGGCTATATCCCTTTTGTATTGAGTGTATATATCTTCAAGTACCTTTTCTGAATCCTTTATATCTGCATTAACATTTATTAGTTCATTATCTATTCCTTCTGATATATCTTTAGGTGTACCAGTATAATCTATGGGTAAAATTAATTTCTTGGCATTTAATGACTTAAATAATTTTTCAATTTCACCTTCCATTATTTTAGGGGCAAACACTACAGCTACTTGAAATTCTCTATCCTTATAATCACTTATAATGATAGCAGGTATATTTTCATAGTTTGATTTAATCTTTAAATAATTACTTTTGGGCAATCTAAATACCCTTATATAAAAATTTTTTAAGTTTTTTAAGTCTTCTATAGTTAAATCTATATCCTTAATATAGCTAATATTTTCTTTATATTCTTCTAGTTTCTCCTTTTTAGTCCTATAAAAAGATAAATCTTTATTAGCCTTTTCAAATTTTTTAATAATAAAATCTAACTTTTCTTCTAATTTGCTGGAGTCTAATATTAGCTCATCGTCACGTACTTTTTCATCATCTTTTTCAATTATTTCATCTAGTTTTTTTATCTTCATCTTAATTTGTGAATAATCTGTTTTATTAACATATGGTCTTACATGATTAAAATCAATCAATGCATCTAAATTATTTTCAGTAACAGATAAATTAAAATCACTTCTGCCTATTTCATCAATTGCATTTACAGGATGAAGGGAATTAGATAGGACTACATATTCAGCTACATCTTCTAAAATATCCATAGACCCTACTACATTCACCATAGTCATCTTTTCAATTGACACAAAATCACCCCCTAATTAATAGTGGTCACATATTTTAAAGTCTCTTCACTGCTTATGCTGTATCTTTTGCTCTCTATTATAGATACTATATCTGTTATTTCTAACAATGCCAATTCTAAATATGCTATAGCTACGGATATATTGTTCTCATTTTTTTTCTGATATTGAAGATACATTTTCTTTAAGTAATTGTGAATATCCCTTTGAATTAAGTATTCATCTTTTTTACCATCTTCAAATACCTCACTATAGCTAGTCTTACTTACCAATTTAGAAAACTCCTCCATATCCTTTGAATAGCAAAGCTCCTTTAATGAATTTATATTTAATTTATACCCATTGTAGACAGTATAATTTAGTAATTCCTCAGGACTCATTGTGTAATATTTTTTTCCTCTAAATATCCATTGAATATTTAACAGATCATTATATACACCTAAAAACTTATTCATTAATTCTTTATCTTCATTATTAAGGTTATTTATAAATTTTTTTATAGAATTAAAATGGATAAAATCTAGTGCAGTTTCTATTCTAAATAGCCCTTCTTCTTTTATCCCTTCTATAATATGACCCAAGTATTTATAATATTTTGTATCCTTAAGATATTCTCCTACTTCATACACATCTTTGGCTTCAATTAACTTATCATAATCTACATTGCTTAGTGGGCTTCTATATGTGATCAAAGATTCTAATTCCTCTTTGCTTTTTCCTAAATATTTAGCTCTAAAAATATTTTTTAAATCCTCTACTTCAAATCTTATAAACAATATACTGAATAATTTTTTATAATTTCCACTAAAATAATGACTTAATTTATAAAAATTTTTAATATAGTTTTCCTTCAATATATGCTCAAGTTGTATCCTATGAATATCCTCTATATCGTATTCCTTTAAGACATCATAATATGGCGTTTCTTCTTTTAAATAATTAACAGCCTCACTGTAATCCTTAGTTTCTATGATTTTATTATATTGATCACTACTTAAGAACTTTCCTTCTAGTGCCTTTATTTTTGTATTTACAGCAGCATACTTTGCTATACTACCCATTTCCTATTCCTCCTTAGGAGAACTCAAAATATCAGAAATAGTTTCTTGTATTATTTTATCTTTTGCATTTTTAAATTTTTCATATAATAAATTAACCTGTTCCTCCTTTTGACTTTTTATACTCTCTACCTGCTTTTCTGCTTCTACTATAGTCTTTTGCTTAGTTTCCTTTTCAATATTTTTTATATCAGTTTCTTCTTCTCTAGTCATAGCTTGTATTTCGTTTTGTAATTCTTCTCTTTTTTTCTCTATTTCCTCTTTTTTGTTCTCTCTAAATCTTTCTGCTCCTTCATCTATTGCTATAATTCTTTTAATTGTAAATTCCATATTAATCACCCCTATTTCTAAAATAATTGCTTGAAATTAATGGTTTATATATACCCTTATTTTATAACCCCTTAAAATATATCCCAATTATAGCACACGCAACCATGGCTTACAAATGTAATTCATATAAGTTTTCAAATAATTAATATTATTAATTTAACCTTATTATTTAACATTATCTTGTCCACTCACATATACTAAATTATGATTTCATTAGTTTTATAACTTAATATAGGAGTGAATTATTATGGGAAAAGTAGAAATTAAAGAAGTCTACATGAATTATCATTCATTAAAAAGCTCAACTAGTGCACTGAATAACATATCTTTCTCTGTTAATGATAGTGAATTTTTAAGTATTGTAGGGCCTTCAGGCTGTGGTAAATCTACTATCCTTAATATTATTGTTGGACTTTTAAAGCCTTCATCTGGTGAAGTATATATAGATAGCGAGTTAATCAATGGTGTATCACCTAAAATTGGATACATGTTTCAAAGGGATCATTTATTTGAATGGTTAACTGTTTGGGATAATATAATGCTTGGACTAAAAATTCAACACAAGTTGGATATAGAAAAAAAAGATAGAATTATTAATTTACTAAAAGATTATAGCCTTTGGGATTTTAAAGATCATTATCCCAATGAATTATCTGGTGGAATGAGGCAAAGAGTAGCCCTTATTAGAACCTTAGCATTAAATCCAGAAGTTCTACTGTTAGATGAGCCATTTTCTGCATTAGACTACCAAACAAGACTTAATGTTAGTGACGATATTTACAAAAT
Organism: Clostridium liquoris; assembly: GCF_002995785.1. Lineage (GTDB taxonomy): Bacteria > Bacillota > Clostridia > Clostridiales > Clostridiaceae > Clostridium_AO > Clostridium_AO liquoris. The sequence goes on from NZ_PVXO01000073.1 coordinate 148,744, forward strand.
ATTAAAAAAAGAAAACAAAACCGTTATAATGGTTACCCATGACTTATCAGAGGCTATTTCTATGTCTGATAGAATTTTAGTACTTTCCAATAGACCTGCAAAAATAAAAAAAGAACTCAATATTAATTTTGAATTAGATAGTGTCTCTCCACTAAAACGTAGAGAAGCTCCTGAATTTAGAGGGTATTTTAATGAATTGTGGAAGGAGTTGAATTCTTAATATGGTAGACTTTCAAAAAGAACATGATATATATATTAAAAGCATAGAAACCAAAAAAAGAAAAATTATTATTACTAGGATACTGATACTTATATTATTTTTTCTCCTTTGGGAAATAGCTGGTGACTTAAAATGGATAGATCCTTTCTTGACTAGTACACCTTCAAGAATGTGGAAAAGCCTTGTTAAAATATATAACGAAGGAACTTTATTTCGCCATATTGGCATTACCTGTTTTGAAACAATAGTAGGATTTATTTTAGGAACTGTTTTAGGTGCCTTAGTAGCCGTATTATTATGGTGGTCGGATTTTCTATGCAAGGTTTTAGACCCTTATTTAGTAGTATTGAATGCCCTTCCTAAAGTAGCTTTAGCTCCAATAATAATCTTCTGGGTTGGAAATGGTCAAAAAGCTATTATAATAGTAGCTCTATTAATTTCAGTGGTTGTGACAACTATAAGCGTTTTAAATGGTTTTAATGAGGTGGATGAAGATAAGATAAAACTGTTAAAAACCTTTGGTGCATCAAAATTTCAAATATTAATTCATCTTATAGTTCCTGCATCAATACCTACTTTAATATCTGCTCTTAAAATAAATGTAGGCTTGTCTTGGGTAGGTGTAATAATGGGGGAATTCCTTGTAGCAAAAGATGGATTAGGCTTCTTAATAATATTTGGCGGGCAAATCTCCCAATTAGATATGGTTATGATGAGTATAATAATCCTTTCAATTCTAGCTTATTTAATGTATGAAGTAGTAGCCATTATAGAAAAAAAATTTAGGATTAACTCTTAAAAAAATTGTGGTCAATTTTTTTAAGTGTATAATAAATAAAAATCTGGTTATTATTTCTAATGGAATATTATTTAATTAAGATAAATATATTTTATTAAGGTCTATATCTTTTAGAAAGATACTAAGGGAGGATTTAAGATGAATTATTTTCAAAAAGCTAATGATTACTATAATTTAAAAGACTATAAAAAAGCAATATCACTATACCAGAAAGCCATTGATGCAAAGGAAAATGAAGCTGCTTCTTTGTATAATTCAGCAGTTTGCTTTATAAAATTAAAAGAATACAATGAAGCAATTTCATTATTAAAATCCGCCATATCCTTAAAAAGAGAAAGTAAGTATTTTTTTAATTTAGGATATTGTTATACTATGATGAAAGATAATAAAAAGGCTTTAATATATTTTAACACTGCTTGGTCCCTAGATAATGAAGATAAGGATTGTGAAAGAGCAATTAATTTAATAATAAACAGTTATAAGAAAAAATAAGTTTGTGAAGAAAAAGTATCTTCACAAACTTATTTTTATATTTTAATATAAGGGTCTAAATTCATATCCTTGACTTTTTAAGTATTCTATAATTGATGGCAATGCTTGTGCAGTTGTTTCTTTTGCTGGTGCATCGTGCATTAAAATTACTAGATGTTCTTGTCCTGCAGCAGTTTCCTCAAGCCTTGAAAGGAGTCTATCTGCTGGTACACAATTTGCCTCTGCATCGCCATTAAGAGCATTCCAATCAATATATCTATATTCTGATTCCTTCACTGCTTCTTTAAATGGATTCATCCTATTCCCAAAAGACCCTCCTGGAAATCTTATCAACTTATTGTCATAGTTTTCTCCCAATATGGATTTTATTACATTATCACATTTTCTTATATCATTTAAGAAACTTTCTGTACTAGAATATATCTGGTTATAATCGTGACTATAGGTATGAATACATACTGAATGTCCCTCTTTATTTTCTCTTTTCACTAATGCGCTATTCTGATTTGCCATTTTCCCTATTAAAAAAAATGTAGCTTTTACATTATATGTTTTTAATATATCTAATATTTCAGGGGTTACATTTGCAGATGGCCCATCATCAAAAGTTAAATATACAATTTTTTTGCCATCAGGTTTATATGGATCTAATACTGGCTGCAACTTTTCTTCACTTTTAGGTATATTATTTTCTACTTTGCTTTCATTTGTCTTCTCTACAATGTTGTTATTCTTTTGCGAATGATTTTTAATATCTTCATTATTCTTAACTGCACTAACTACTACACTATTCTTTTTCCCTGCATGGCTTCCAGCTAAAAAACCTATAGAAAAAAGAACTAAAAACCATATAAATAAACCCATGGTCTTTTTAAATTTGCCTTGTTTATATTGCCTATTCAACTCTATCCATCCCCCTATTATACAGGTAAAATAATTACCATTCTCCAGCAATATTTGAATTCTTATGGTCTAAGTCAAATCTTTTGCTGTTGAAATAATTCCCGCCTTTATAAAAAGTAGTATCTACATTAATCCATTTATTTTCTTCTGGTATATAAACTTGATTCCAGGCATGACTTACCCAACTAACGCCATTAAATCCCTGACCTGTTATTAGCCTTACTTTTATTCCATTTGCTCTACACATTGCTACATATAAACAAGAGTAATCAAAACAAATACCTTTTTTACTTTGAAAAGTTGGTATAGCACCGGATTTCACATCAAATTCATTGTTTAATACTTTATAAGCCTTATCATGATCGTAGGAGATATTGTTTCCTATCCAATTATACAATACTTTAGCTTTTTCTTCTTCTGTAGACTGATTTTCCACTAAGTCTCTAGCAAAACTATCAATTTGCTTATTGGATCGTACCCCTTCATTTAGTGTAACTCCATTATAATATACTATAGTTTTACCCTTTGTATTTTTATCTAAAGTATCTTTAGAATAACTATTTTCCTTTACTACTATTTTAAAGGAATTATTAATTATATCAGGTAATTTTCTAGCTAACTTTGAGTTTGTAACTGGAATAACTACCTTTTTACATATATAGTTATATGCTTCAGAACTTTCTAAATACCTATTAAATGCTTCATTTGTATAGAAAATGGATACAATATTTAAGGAAAAAGTTATGAATAACACATATCCTATAGCTTTTGGAAATTGAAATAATGCCCCTACAGCACTTCTAAATATATTACTTTTTCTCTTTAAGTACTTCTCTATATGATCCAAAAATGGATATAAAGTTATATTGCTTATAATATTTAATATCACAGCAATAACCTTATATATTAGAAGCATAAATAATGGCATTAATATCAAATATATAACAAAAGGTTTGTCCTCTATATATTGTATTATATTTGCTGGAATAGATTCATATATTGTTTTATATATTCCACTGTCATGTTGAAAAAATAATTTTTTACCCCAATATGTTCCTAAAAAAAGAGCAGCAATAAAAGAAGTAGTTTTGTTAAGGTCTTCTATGTCAATTTTTAAATCATTAGAAGAAAATTTAAATAAAAATCCTTTTATTAAAGGACAAATAATGGCTAAAAATATCACCGCTGTTATAGGATTAATATCAGGCATAAAATCACCCCTTCAACCAAAAATAATAATTAATCATTATTGATAAACTTATCTACTACGTGTTTAACATCTTCAAAGCTATATCCTTTTCTTATAAGAAAATCCCCTAACTTTTTATATAACTTTCTTTTGTCATTTTCTCTTTTTACTAATTGATTATATTTATTTTCTGCTATTTTTACAAGAGCTTCCGCTTCTGTATTTGAATCCATATTTTCTAATCTTTCACTTATTATACTTTTATCTATACCCTTTTGTAGTAATGAGCACCTTATCTTGTTTCTGCCTTCTACCCCAATCCTCTCCTTTATATACATATCAGCATATTTTGAATCATTTATAAAATTGTAGTCTTTTAGGAAAATTACAACTTTTTCTATAGTTTTATTCTCATAACCTTTACCAAATAGTTTATCATAAACTTGCTTTTCTGTTTTATAACTTTTTTCCAATAATTTTAATGCGTCATTTTTACATTTAATATAATTATCCTGTTCTATTATTTCTTTAATGAAAGAAATATCTATGCTTTCACCGGGTTTCAAACCATACCTATAAATAATCTCTGCACTACAGGCAAATAAAAATTCATCATCAACATATATATTAACTCTATTTTTATTTTTCTTTTGTAACTCTATTTTGCTTATTCTATTATTTAAACTATCGATTTTATCTAGATGCTTATCCAAAATACTCCTCCTAAAAAATTTAAATTATTATTGATTTTTTAAAATATGAATTGTTGGATTATTTAATACCTTTCTTCCTACATCATATATATCCTCTTTCTTTATATCATCAATCTTTTTCATGTCCTCAATAAAAGCATATATATTTTCTCCATCTATCATTTGATGAAGAATGTAATTACTTAAATCCGTGCCATCTTCTAAGGTAAAAGCTACAGCTGTTTTTAAAACCTTTTTCATTAGATTTATACTACTATCATCAAATACAATGTTTTCCTTTTTAATATCTTCTATACAGCTATTTATCATTTTAATTGTTTCCTCTACATTTTCTTTTCCTACAGCAGTATATATATATAAGGATTTAACATAATTAGTGGTATCTATACTTGTATATACATCATAAGCTAATCCTTTTTCTTCTCTAAGCTTTCTGAAAAGTATGGAGTTAGCACTATCTCCAAATTTATAATTTAATATTTTTAATGCTAGTTCTCCATGCTTATCCAGGTTGTGGAAAGTAAATAAATATAATATAGTACTTTGCTCTATGTCACTTTTATATGAAGTAAATATTCCTGGAATATTATTTTCTTCTACTACAGTATTTTTTATAAAATTCCTAGGTGTCCAATCTTCAAAGTATTTATTTATAATTTCTAATATATAATCATGCTCATAAGGAGATACTATAGAAATATAGCAATTATTTGGTACATAATATCTATGATAAAAATCCAGTAGTAGTTCTCTAGAAAAAGAATTAACATGTTCCTCTGTTCCCAAGATATCATACTTTAATGGACCATTCTTAAAACCTATTTCATTTATTCTATTAAAGCTATAGTCTTCTATATCGTCTTTGCTTGTCCTTATTTCTGATAAAATCACTCCTTTTTCCTTTTTCATTTCATCTTTAGGAAATATAGAGTTCTTCATCATATCACTTAAAAGCTCAATGGAATTTTCCAATTCATCTATCAATGCTGTTATACTAAAAACAGTACAATTATGATCTGTATATGCATTGTATTCCCCCCCAAGAGCTTCTAATTCATTATTTAATCTTTCATTATCCCTATTATTTGTTCCTTTAAATAACATATGTTCTATAAAGTGGGAAATACCTCTTTCTGAGCTTTTTTCATATAATGAGCCTACTTTTATGCCTATATGAATAGAAAAAATCTGGGTGTCTTTTTTTACAGAAATTAATTCTATTCCATTAAATAATTTATCACGTTTTGACTGAAACATTAAATACTCTCCTTTAACTAAAAATTATTACGCTTAGATTATTATAATTTATATTTTGTTAAAATGGAAATAAATCTTTCCCTACCATTTCTAATATAATGCTGCAAAACAATTGTATAGGAATGACTTAGAGTATAATTTTAGTAGGCAAAAGTAGTAATAATTACTGCTTAAAAAATTAAAAGGAGATACAAAAAGTATCTCCCACATACATAAAAAATCCATTATAATGTAAGTTGATATTACTATA
>NZ_PVXO01000074.1 GCF_002995785.1 Clostridium liquoris
TTTAAAAGTTTAATCAAAAATTGCCATAAACTTCGCATTACTTCGTCATGTTGGCTTGCTCCGGTGCTCATTTACTGAAGTAAACTCCGCTCCTCACTGCACCACATTCCTTGTACTGCTTGTTTCTATCAATTTTTTAGCTCATCGCTATTTTAACAGTTACCTGTTAAGAATTGACTGGTTTCTCTTCTCTGTTTAATTTTCAAAGACCATCGCTGTCATTTGACAACTTTTATATAATATCATTTCTGATTTACTTTGTCAACATATTTCTTAATTTGTCTTATTAAAAATTTTTTATGTTGACCTTTTCAACTTTCAGCATTTTTTGCCGCATCTCTTAGCGACGAATTTTATTATATAACAAATATGCCCCCACGTCAACATCTATTTTAAACCTTTTTACAAACTTTTGACCAATTTTAAATTATAAGTTACATGTAGCACATAGTATGTTCTTATTATTAACTTTTATGCATACATATATAACTTATAAATAAAAAGAATCTTTCCATCTATAAAAGATGAGAGATTCTTTTTGTTTATGATTAAAATATCACTTTTTAATTTCTACAGAATACTTATTTTTTAATTCATTAGTGAATTTCATATATCTTTTTTTCTGATTTTCTTGTAATAACTGGGCTTTTATATCATTTTTAATTTCATTTAATGGTATGATTGATTCATGATTTTTCTCTTCTACTTTTATAATATGGTATCCAAACTGAGTCTTAACAGGTTCACTTATTGTACCTACTTTTAATAGAAAGGCTACTTTTTCAAATTCGGGTACCATTCTCCCCCTGCCAAAGGTTCCTAAATTACCTCCTGAACTTTTAGATGGACAAATAGAATACTTTTTTGCCGCTTCTTCAAAAGTCATACCTTCATTTATATGCTTTAACACCTCATTAGCTTTATTTAATGTTTCTACTAATATGTGTTTTGCTGATATAGTCTCTTCCCTCATAAACATATCCTTATTATTCTCGTAGTATTTTGATATTTCTTCTTCCTCTACTTTAACTTGAGAAAGCAACTTGCTAATAGTTACTTGAGTTAGTACTTCTTTCTTCACTTTTCCAATTTGTAAAATATAATCCTTATCAGCTTCCATATTATTATCCTTAGCATAATTATAAATTAATTCAAAACATATAATTTCGTCTAATAGTTGTTTTTGTCCTTCCTCTGTTCTTAAATAAGGGTGTCGTTCTTGTGGAAACCTTAATATTGTCTCATCTAATTCTCTTTGTGTAATTTCCTTGCCATTTAAAACTGCTAAAACCTTATTATTCATATTTGCTCTCCTTTTAGAATGATTTATTAAACAACGATTTCATTATGTCATAATTAAATTTATTTTGCTAGAGGAAACAAAATTTAATATATAAACAGGGTTCTTAGATTTATATAGAGTTATAATTCTTAATGATCTAAAACCATAATTACTGTCTGAAAACTTCTTTCCATATATTATAGTATTATGACCTAAGTAATAGCTTGTTGAATAATTCACTTACACCGCCTGTTTCAAATAGTTTAGGGCTTTGTTTCGTTATGCAAACTCACCTGCAAGCATATGCCTTATATGTAATTTCTGTTTGTCAGGTCAAAGTTTTGCCGCCGACTTCCTTCAGATTCCACCTCATGGTGGATACCCTTGTCTTAGGCTGACGCTTGGCACTATTGCCGGATCTCCACTGACAAGTAAATGCCCATGCCAGGCGCACATAAAAAAAAGCATACCCAATTGGGTATGCTTTTTGGTGGCTGAACCAGGAATTGAACCAGGGACACGAGGATTTTCAGTCCTCTGCTCTACCGACTGAGCTATCCAGCCATACAAAATTATCTGGCGACAACTTACTCTCCCACAAAGCTTCCCTTGCAGTACCATCAGCGCTTCAAAGCTTAACCATCGTGTTCGGTATGGGAACGGGTGTTACCTTTGAGCCATAATCACCAGATTTAATTCAGTT
>NZ_PVXO01000075.1 GCF_002995785.1 Clostridium liquoris
CTGGCAGACGCACAGGACTTAAAATCCTGCGGTGCTTAAAACACCGTACCGGTTCGATTCCGGTCTTCGGCACCAATATCGCGGGGTGGAGCAGTTGGCAGCTCGTCGGGCTCATAACCCGAAGGTCATAGGTTCAAGTCCTATCCCCGCAACCAAATTGAAAGACATGGCGGAATAGCTCAGCTGGCTAGAGCATTCGGTTCATACCCGAAGTGTCGTAGGTTCAAGTCCTATTTCCGCTACCATATATATTATAAGCCGAAGTGGCGGAACTGGCAGACGCACAGGACTTAAAATCCTGCGGTGCTTAAAACACCGTACCGGTTCGATTCCGGTCTTCGGCACCAATATCGCGGGGTGGAGCAGTTGGCAGCTCGTCGGGCTCATAACCCGAAGGTCGTAGGTTCAAGTCCTATCCCCGCAACCAAATTGAAAGACATGGCGGAATAGCTTAGTTGGCTAGAGCATTCGGTTCATATCCGAAGTGTTGTAGATTAAAATCCCGTTTCCGCTACCACATAAGTAACTCACAGATTAGTCTGTGAGTTTTCGTTTTATTTCTAACTTACATATCTAACATAAATTTATATTATTTCTTATTTATTTCATTAAAGTACAATCTTTCCCATAAAACTAATTTTATAAGTAAATAGGAGAGATAAATGTCCTAAAAAAAAGTTGAAGCCATCCTATGTTGTGACAATAATTTCCAATTGGTTTTGCTATAATTAAGAAAAACAATTTATGAGGGTGGTGGGGTTGTTATGCAGTATGGAGCAGAAATATTTCCATATGAAAGGATTAAGAAAGTCAATAATGATGAACATAGGAAGAAAGAATATAATATAGTCTTAATCTATAAGACTCTATTTTATTTTTTTACAAGCTTGTTAATTAGCAGAGTAATTATGATTAACTTAATGGCTCCTTTTGGGATAGCCTTTTTAATGACTACTATATCAAATAAAAATAAAAGAATATCCTTGATGGCAGGAATTGGTTCCATCTTAGGGTACCTATCATTACATAGTAGCATTAAAAACGTATGGCTATATATCATTGGTGTCTGCATAATAGCTTCAATAGCTTATACATTTGATAGCATTAGGACAAATAAGAAACTTTATATAGCTTTTGGAATTATATTTTTAGAATTAATACTTTATAATAAGTTTTTAATGCACATTACAATGCTTGTAGCTTTTTTTAATGCTTTATTTGAAATGGCATGTATATTTCCAATATATTATATTCTTAATTATTCCATAACATGTCTAAAAAAATTTAAAACAAAGAATATATATAGTAGTGAAGAAATTATAAGTATTTCCATATCTTTATCTTTAGTTATTGGAGGTACTTGGGGAATTAACATATTTGGAATGTCCCTAAGGAATATACTAGCTTTAACATTTATAGTTATGATAGGTTATATTAAGGGAAGTTCTGCAGGTGGGGCCTCTGGGGTAGCTATGGGTGCTATAATAGGTATTTCCACAAATAATATGGTTACTTTTATAGGTACTTATGGTATATGCGGTTTAATAGCAGGTGTGTTTAAGGAAACAGGAAAATGGATAAGTGGAATTGCTTATATAGTAATGTTTTCAATATTGAAGTTATACTCAGATATAGGAGTGCAATTTCAAATACAGGAGGCGTTAATTGCGCTGATAATATTTTATATAGTACCTGTTAAGATTTACAAGAGGATGGAATTGGAGTTAGATTGGGAGATGAAGGGAGAAAATTTAAGGGAAAACTATGTTGGTAAAATAAAAGATTTGTATAGTAATAAGCTAAATGATTTTTCTCAACTATTATTAGATATGAGAAAAACCTTAGAGGACTTGGCAGATAATGATAAGTTAAGATTGAAAACTAAAAGTAGTGGAATAGTAGAAAATCTGGCGGATAGGGTTTGCAGCAATTGTAATATGAAATCTATTTGTTGGAAAAGGGAAAGCTTTTATACCTATTCGGCTTTTTCAGAGTTAATTGAAAACTATCAAAATAAAAAAGAAGCTGTACCTTATGAAATAGAAAGAAAATGTATAAGGAGATCTGCGCTGACAAAAAATGCAGAGGAGATAATAAAGAATTATATTATAGATGAAATGTGGAGAAATAGACTAAGTGAATGTAGGCAATTTTTAGCTACACAAATAAGTAATATTTCGTATTCTGTAGATGAGATGATAGAAGATTTTAGTTCAAGCATTCAATTTAATAAATATATAGAAAATGATATAAGAAGGGTATTAAATAAAAATAACATAAAGTTTAGAGATGTATTTTGCTACAATGATAAGAATCAGAGAATCGTAATAAAATTGTCCATGGAGGCTTGCGGTGGAAAGCAGAAATGCATAAAAGAAATATTGCCGTTGATAAACTCAGTAACGGGTAAGGTAATGTGTGTAGCAGATGAAGGATGTAATCTAAATTTAGACAGTAAGATGTGTAATATGACCTTAGAAGAAACTCCTAAGTATCATGTAGCATCTTATGCAGGGAGAATGTGTAAAGATGGAGAAAAATATAATGGAGATAGTTATTCTTTCAATAAATTAAAGGATGGAACTTATATAACTGTTTTAAGTGATGGGATGGGTTCTGGACCAGAGGCAGGACACGAGAGCAGTGCTGCAGTGAATCTGATTGAGGGGTTTGTTAAAGCAGGTTTTAGCAAAATTACTGCAATAAATACAGTAAATTCCCTTATGACTATCAAGTTTTCTCAGGATGAAAAATTTTCTACTGTAGATTTAAGTAGTGTAAATTTGTACACAGGCGAAGTTGACTTTATGAAAGTAGGAGCTGTAGCTAGTTTTATAAAATCAAAGGATAAGGTAGACGTAATTAAATCTAGAACATTACCTATAGGTGTTTTGGATAAAGTAGATGTGGACATTATAAAAAAGCAGGCAAAAAATGGTGACATAATTGTTATGTTAAGTGATGGTATATTAGATTATAATAATGATGAAGCTGGAAAGGTAGAGTGGCTTGTAAAATATCTGCAGGAGTGTAATCAAAATAATCCAGAAGAATTATGCAAAGGCATTATTGACAAGGCAAAGGAATTATGTAAGGGCAAGGTTAAAGATGATATGACTGTAGTGGTTTCAAAGGTTTATGCATTGTTTTAATTTATATACCAGAAATCAACATTTATTATATGATTTCTGGTATTTTAATTTTTATTTATGTTATAATAAAAACTATAAATTTTTCATGAAATAAGTTTTTGGGGAAGTGGTTATTAATGCTGGAAAAGGTTTTAAAAACTATAGAAGAAAATAATATGATAGAAAAGGGAGACAAGATAATAGTTGGAGTATCTGGAGGCCCGGATTCTATGTGCTTACTACATATTTTAAGGTCTATAAGCAAAGAATATTGTATAGAAGTAGTAGCAGCTCATATAAATCATTGCCTCAGGGGAGAAGAAGCGGAAAAGGATGAAGAATATGTAAAAGATTTTTGCAGAAAAAATAATTTGAAATTTTATTCTGCTAAAATAGACATAAATAAGCTGGCAAAAGAAAAGAATTTATCCTGTGAAACCGCAGGAAGAGAAGCTAGATATTCATTTTTTAAAAAAGTAATGAAGGATATAAATGGGACAAAAGTTGCCCTAGCACATAATGCCAATGACCAATGTGAAACTATACTTATGAGAATTATGAGAGGAACAGGCATTGAAGGTCTTGCGGGAATAAAACCAATAAGAGATAATATATACATAAGACCATTGATAAATATTACAAGGGATGAAATTGAGGAATATTGTGTTTCAAATAATTTAAATCCTAGAATAGATAAGACAAATTTAGAAACTATATATACTAGAAACAAGATAAGATTAGAACTTATACCTTATATAAGAAAGAATTTTAATGAAGATATAGTAGGTGCAATTAATAGACTAGCAATAAATGTAGATATAGATAGTGATTACATTGAATTTATGGCAAAAAAAAGTTTCGAACAGTACTCAGTAGTTAAAAAGGATAGAATAATAATATTAAAAAATGCTTTTAATGAACATAGAGCCATTGTTACTAGAATGATAAGATATGGTATATGTGGTATAAAGGGAAATTTATATAATTACGAAAAAATACATATAGATCAAGTTATAGAATTACAAAAAAATGAAACAGGTAAAGAATTATTATTACCAGGGGCCATAAAAGTCGTAAATAATTATGGAGATATTCATATTTTCAAATACTTACCCAATAATCACATTAAAGAGGATAATGAGTATATATTAACATTGGGAGATAATTACATAGGGGATAAAATGAGAGTGAAACTAGAACTGATAGATAATAATAATGCTCTCAAATTAGGTAAATGGGAAAATGTTAAATATTTTGATTTTGATAAAATTAATGGTAATATAGTGTTAAGATATAGAAGGGATGGAGATAAGTTTATACCTCTTGGAATGAAGGGAAGTAAAAAGTTAAAGGACTTTTTTATAGATTTGAAAATACCCAAAGAGGAAAGAAATAAAATACCACTAATTTGTTTCAACAAAGATATTGCGTGGGTGGTAGGGTATAGAATAAGCGAAAATTTTAAAGTACAAAAAACTACAAAAAATATATTGAAAATTAATATAGAAAGAGAGGAACAAAATGAAAGAGGATATTAAAGAAGTTTTATTTACTGAAAAGGAACTAAGAGCTAGAATTAAAGAAATTGGCAAGCAAATAAGTGAGGATTATCGTGGAAAAGATTTATTTTTAATTGGGGTATTAAAAGGATCAGTACCTTTTATGGCAGATCTTATGAAGGAAATAGATATTCCTTGTACTATGGATTTTATGGCGGTATCAAGTTATGGAAATTCCTCAAAGACTTCTGGAGTAGTAAGAATTCTAAAGGATTTAGATTTTGAAATAGAAGATAAACATGTTCTTATTGTGGAAGACATAGTAGATTCAGGTGTAACTTTAAGATATTTAGTGGACTATTTAAAGGGTAGAAAGCCAGCTAGTATAGAAATAGCATGTTTATTAAATAAACCTGATAGAAGAACAGTAGAAATAAATACTAAATACATAGGATTTGAAGTACCAGATTATTTTTTGGTAGGATATGGTCTAGATTATGCAGAGAAATATAGGAATTTACCATATATTGGAATATTAAAAGAAGAAATTTATAAATAATTAATATTAATAATATTGTAAACAAATATTTGATATGATACAATTTTACAATATAAACTAGAAAGAGAGGGGGGCCAGTAATGAATAAGAAATTTTCAAGTGCAACGGCCTGGGTTATTATATTTATATTCGTCATTTTTTCAGCTCTGTATTTATCGCGATCAAATGAAAGTGTAACAACCATAAATTTCAATCAATTTGAAAAATATTGGATAAATAATGAGATAAAGAGTTTTGAAGTTAAAGAAGATAGAATGACGGTAGTAGGTACCTTAAAAAATGGTACTCAATATCAAACTATAGTCCCTTTTGAGAGACTAAATCAGTTTATAAGTACCCATGAAAAAAATGGAGATGTAACTGAAAACTATGTATTACCAGCAAGAACTCCAGTGTGGTTGAACTGGTTACCTACAGCCTTGTTAATACTAATGTTCGTGGTATTTTGGTTTATGTTTATGCAGCAATCCCAAGGTGGAGGCGGCAATAGAAATGTAATGAATTTTGGCAAGAGTAGGGCTAAAATGGCTACGCCAGATAAGAAGAAGGTAACCTTTAATGATGTGGCTGGTGCAGATGAAGAAAAGGCAGAACTAGCGGAAATAGTTGATTTTCTAAAACAACCTAAAAGGTACATAGATATGGGGGCAAGGATTCCTAAAGGTGTTCTTCTTGTAGGACCTCCAGGAACAGGTAAGACTTTGCTTGCAAAGGCTATAGCAGGAGAAGCGGGAGTACCTTTTTTCAGTATATCAGGTTCTGACTTTGTTGAAATGTTTGTAGGAGTAGGTGCTTCAAGAGTTAGAGATTTATTTGAGCAAGCTAAAAAGAATTCACCATGTATTGTATTCATAGATGAAATTGATGCAGTAGGAAGACAAAGGGGAGCAGGATTAGGCGGAGGTCATGATGAAAGAGAACAAACTCTAAATCAACTATTAGTTGAAATGGACGGCTTTGGAGCTAATGAAGGAATAATAATGATAGCTGCAACTAATAGACCAGATATATTGGATCCAGCCCTTTTAAGACCAGGTAGATTTGATAGACAAATCTTAGTAGGAGCACCAGATGTTAAAGGAAGAGAAGCAATACTTAAAGTTCATTCAAGAAATAAACATTTATCACCAGAAGTAAAGTTAAATGTATTAGCGAAAAGAACTCCTGGATTTACAGGAGCAGACTTAGAGAACTTAATGAATGAATCAGCGCTTTTAGCTGTTAGAAAAGATAAAAAAGAAATAGGCATGGATGAATTAGAAGAAGCTGTAACAAGAGTTATAGCAGGACCTGAAAAGAAGAGCAGAGTAATGGACGAAGAAGACAGAAAAATTACTGCTTATCATGAAGCAGGGCATGCAGTAGTTATGAGGCTATTACCAAATGCTGATCCTATACATCAAATAAGTATAATTCCAAGAGGAATGGCAGGTGGATATACAATGCACTTACCTGAAAAGGATAGTTCTTATATGTCAAAATTAAAACTTGAAGATGAGATAGTTGGGCTTCTTGGAGGAAGAGTTGCAGAAAAACTAATTATAGGAGATATTAGCACTGGTGCTAAAAATGATATAGAGAGAGCTACTACTATAGCAAGGAAAATGGTTATGGATTATGGAATGAGTGAAAAATTAGGGCCAATAGCTTTTGGCAGCGGACATGATGAAGTTTTCATAGGCAGAGATTTTGGAAAAGCTAAAAACTTTAGTGAAGAGGTAGCATCAAAGATTGATGAGGAAATTAAAGTACTTGTTGATACAGGATATAATAAAGCAACGAAACTTCTTACTGATAATACAGATAAGCTTCATGCAGTTGCTAAAGCCCTTTTGGAGAAAGAAAAACTTGAAGCTGAAGAATTTGAAGAAATATTTGTTAATAGTTAAATAAAACAGAGGTTAATCCTCTGTTTTTTCTTTTAAATTTAGTTAATATTTGTATTTAATGATATAATTATATTGTATTACTAAAAACCTAATAGAAACGAGATGATGCCATGGAATGTAATTTAAAAGAAGGAATAAACTCTATTACAGAGATAAAAGTTACGGAAAAGGAAACCGCCATTAATTATGGTTCTGGAGATTTGCCAGTTTATGCAACTCCAGCTATGATTGCCCTTATGGAAAATGCAGCTAAAAGTTGTGTGGGGCTACATTTACAATGCGGTTATACTACAGTGGGAATAGGGGTTAGTGTTAAACATATTAAAGCTACTCCTATAAACATGAAAGTGAAATGTGAAGCTATTCTTACTAAAATAGATGGCAAAAGATTATTTTTTAAGCTGAAAGCTTGGGATGAAAAAGGCCAAATAGGAGAGGGTACCCATATAAGATATATAGTAAATAGTGAAGAATTTATGAATAAATTGAAGTAATATTGAAGGATATAGGTTAATATAAAACTTATATCCTTTTATTTTTGAATTATTATTGGTATAAGTAATATACATTTTTTACATGATATGGTATTATAAGAGTAGTATTTTATTGGGAAGGGGTGCAAAAAATGAATGGGGATTTAAAAATTAGCAGGGAATCAATGCAACATAAATTGGATAAGCTAACAGCTTTAGAGAGAATAAAACTGCTTTTTGATGAAGATACTTTTGTAGAGATAGAAGGTTTGGTGGCTAATAAAAACTCTGGAGTTATAACAGGATATGGAACAATTAATGGAAGGTTAGTTTATGCTTATAGTATTGATTATAATATTAATGGAGGAGCAATAAACAAGATAAATAGCAAGAAAATATGCAATCTTATAGATATGTCAGGAAAAATGGGAGCTCCTCTTGTACAAATTTATGATTCTATAGGAGGAGAATTGTCAGAAAATTTAAATATTTTCAATTGCTATGGATCTATAATTAATAGAAATGCTAAATTGTCGGGGGTTATACCACAAATATCTTTAGTATGTGGATCTTGTACAGGGCTTTTAGCATTGAGTGCTGCCATGAGCGACTTTACAGTAATGGTTAAAGATCAGGCTGAGGTATATATAAATGATCCAGAAGATATTATAGAAAGTCAGGGTGAATATATAAGTATAGAAATGTATGGACAAAGTAAACACTGTAGTAATATTGGTAATGTACAAATAGTAGCAGATAACGAAAAAGAAAGCATAAATATGGTTAGAAAGATTGTATCCTATTTGCCCTCAAATAATATTGAATTGTCATATAGTGATTTAGATGTAAATGAAAATTTATCTGCTAATATTGATAATGTTGTTAATGAATATAACATTGATGGAATCATAGAATATCTTTGTGATAAAGAAAGTATTATTGAAATAAATAAAGATGTATCAGAAAAGTTAAGAACTTTTTTAGGGAAAATTCATGGCATGACAGTTGGCATACTAGCTAACAGTGATGATAATAATGGATTGACCATAAAGGATCTTAATAAAATTACAAAGCTAGTAAAAGTATGTGATTGTTTTAATATATCAATTATATCCTTGGTTAATTGTGAAGGATTTATAAAAAACTTGGAGGAAGAAAAAAACGGTATTTTATTGGAGGCAGCAAAGGCATTAGCAACAATATCACAAGCATCCGTTCCAAAGGTATCCTTAATTTATGGTACTTCCTATGGAGCTATTTATACTATGCTTGCTGGAAAGGGAATAAGTTTTGATGTAGTATATGCATGGCCTAATTCTAAAATTTGCATTACTAAACCAGACAAGTTATTAAAAATAGTTTATAGAAAAGAAATATTATCTAGTGAAGTTCCTATTAAAAAAGAAGAAGAAATAATAAAAGATAGGATAAATAATATAACAAATCCATATAGTGCAGCGGAAGAAGGATATGTGGATGATATTATATTACCAGATGAAACAAGAGCTAGAATTTCAAATGCCTTAGAAATGCTTCAAAGTAAGAGAGAAGTTAATTATCCTAAAAAACATGGTAGCATTTTAATTTAAGAGTTGGGGGGATCAATTATGCTAGAGTTGTTTTTAGAAGGATTGAAGGTAACAATATTTGCAATGGCAATAGTATTCGTAGTTCTTACTATACTCATGTATATTATTAAGCTGCAGACCATATGTTTAAAAAATGTAGGAGATAAGGAAAAGGTTAAAAATATAGATGAGGAAATAATAAGAACTAGTGAAATAGATGAGATTTCATTAGAAAATGATAAGGAAATAGTAGCTGCAATAGCTGCCGCTTTAGCTATGTACATGGACACACCTGTTAATAGCATAAATATTAAAAGCATAAAAAAGATAAAGAATAGTTTAGATTGGAGAAAATCCGGTATTAAATCTATAAATGTTTAGGGGGAATTATTTTATGAAAAAATTTTATGTTACCGTAAATGGCAATAGATATGAAGTAGAAGTAGAGGAATTAGCGGAAAGTTCTAAAGATAGTTGTGCTGCTGAGACTATTAATAAGGGAATATCTAACAACGTTTTAATAGAAAAAGATACTAGTAATAGACTAAGGGAAGCAAAATCTGTACTTGATAAAAAAGTAAATGGAGAAAAAATAGAAGCTCCTATGCCAGGAATTATTCTTAGTGTAAATATTAATGAAGGTGATAAAATTGCTAAAGGACAGATAATGTTTATATTAGAAGCTATGAAAATGGAGAATGAAATAATGGCCCCAAGGGATGGCAAAGTGTTAAGCGTAGATATAGCAAAGGGTGGTAAAGTAGATACAGGAGATCTATTAGCAGTTATAGAATAGGGCTTAATGCAGAAAATTTAAGGGGGTGTTAATATATGGACTTGATTAAATCTCTTGAAAATTTATGGCTTTCATCTGGCTTTGTAGTAATTACTTGGAAACAAGTTATAATGATCATGATAGCGTGTTTATTAATATATTTAGCTATAAAAAAAGAATTTGAACCTTTGTTGTTATTGCCTATTGCATTTGGAATGCTTGTAGCAAATTTACCACTTGGAGGTTTGGATAAGGTTCCCATATATGAATTTAAGGATGGGCAACTTATCACCAAGGAGATAGGGGGATTGTTTTATTATCTATACAAAGGAGTAGAGTTGGACATTTACCCTCCTCTAATATTCTTAGGGGTAGGAGCTATGACAGACTTTGGACCATTAATTGCAAATCCATCAAGCATATTAATGGGGGCTGGTGCACAGTTTGGAATATTTTTTACTTTTATATGCGCTCTTCTCTTAGGATTTGATAGTAGACAGGCAGCCTCAATTAGTATAATAGGAGGAGCAGATGGGCCAACGGCTATATACTTAGCATCGCAGCTGGCTAAGGAATTATTGGGACCTATAGCTGTAGCAGCCTATTCCTATATGGCATTAGTTCCCTTAATCCAACCGCCAATTATGAAGGCATTAACTACTAAAGAAGAAAGAACTGTTAGAATGGATCAACTTAGACATGTAAAAAAAGTAGAAAAAATAATATTCCCTATAGTTGTTACAGTGTTAGTCACTCTTTTTCTTCCCTCCATTGCACCTTTAATAAGTATGTTAATGCTTGGAAATCTATTTAGGGAATCATTGGTAGTAGACAGATTATCTGATACAGCGCAAAATGCTTTAATAAATATAATAACTATTTTTCTGGGAGTTACAGTAGGCGGAACTGCAAAGGCAGAACTATTCTTAAGGGCGGATACTATTAAAATAATTATATTAGGAGTAGTTGCATTTTCTATAAGCACCGTTGGGGGAGTAGTTATTGGTAAGATAATGTATAAATTAAGCGGTGGAAAAGTAAATCCTTTAATAGGCTCAGCAGGAGTTTCTGCAGTGCCTATGGCAGCCAGGGTGTCTCAAGTAGTTGGGCAAGAAGAAGATCCAGGCAACTTTCTACTTATGCATGCTATGGGACCAAATGTGGCCGGTGTAATTGGAACAGCAATAGCTGCTGGAATATTATTAACTTTATTCAAATAATTTATTATGAAAGAGTATCTGCATTTTTTAATTTACAGATGCTCTTTTTTAATTTATAATTGGGTGTATGTAAATATTTATGAATAAATGTCATTATGATTTACATAATACAAACATATAAAATAAATTTAATTTTTGAATAATGTTAAGAAAGTGGTGGTATTGTGATTTTAGTTCTAGATGCTGGTAATACTAATATTGTTCTTGGATTATATGAAGGTAAAGAACTTATAGCTGACTGGAGGTTGTCTACTGATCCAATAAGAACTGCGGATGAATATGGCATTCAGGTTATACAGTTATTTTTGCAAAATAAACTTGATCCTTCTGATGTGGAGGGAGTTATAATTTCTTCTGTGGTTCCAAATATAATGTATTCAATAGAACATATGATATTAAAATATTTTGAAGTTAAGCCTATAATAGTTGGTCCTGGGGTGAAAACAGGAATAAATATTAAATATGATAATCCTAAGGAAGTAGGAGCAGATAGAATAGTAAATGCAGTATCAGCTCATGAAATATATAAAAAACCTCTTATAATAATAGATTTTGGGACAGCTACAACCTTTTGCGCTGTAACCGCCGCAGGAGATTATTTAGGAGGAACAATTTGTCCTGGAATAAAAATATCATCTGATGCTTTATTTCAAAGAGCAGCGAAGCTGCCTAGGGTAGAACTTATAAAACCTAATACAGTTATCTGCAAAAATACTGTATCTAGTATGCAAGCGGGTATTATATATGGATATGGTGGTTTAGTAGATTGTATAGTTAATAATATAAAAAAAGAAATGAACGACTTAGGAGAAAAGGATGCTTTTGTAGTTGCTACAGGGGGCCTGGCAAAACTTATAAGTGAAGAAGCAAAGACAATAGATGTGATAGATCCATTCTTAACACTAGAAGGACTAAGACTTATATATGAAAAAAATAGGGAGCAAAACTTTTAATGAGAATAGCTAATCTGGAATTTAGTAATAATATATTCTTAGCTCCCTTAGCAGGGGTTACAGATATAGCTTTTAGAGGTCTATGTAAAAGAATGGGTTGTGGACTTGTATATACTGAAATGATAAGTGCTAAAGCTTTGTATTATAATAATGATAATACAAAAGCTATGTTAGAGTTCTCAGAGGAAGAGCTTCCAGTGGCAGTGCAGATATTTGGAAGTGAGCCAGAGGTTATGGCTAAAGCGTGTGATTACTTTAATGATAACCAAAATATATGTTTAGTTGATATTAACATGGGCTGCCCAGCACCTAAAATAGTAAAAAATGGAGAAGGATCGGCTTTAATGAAAGATCCCAAGTTAGCTGCACAAATAGTGAAAAGTGTAAAAAAAGCAAGCAGTAAGCCTGTGACAGTAAAGTTTAGAAAGGGCTTTGATGAAAATAATATTAATGCTGTGGAATTTGCTAAAGTATTAGAAGATGCAGGAGTAGATGCAATAACAATACATGGTAGGACTAGACAGCAGATGTATGAGGGAAAAGCAGATTGGGATATAATAAGAATGGTAAAAGCAGCTGTAAGTATACCTGTAATAGGGAATGGTGATGTTTTTACTCCAGAAGATGCTATAAACATTGCTGAGTACACAGGTTGTGATGGAATAATGATTGGGCGAGGAGCTTTGGGAAACCCATGGATATTTAAACAAATACAGCAAAAGCTAAGTGGAGAAAAAGTGCAGTATCCTGCACCAGAGGAAGTAATTGATATTTGTATTGAACATTTTAAAAGGGCAGTATTCTATCATGGAGAGTATAGAGCTGTTAAGGAAATGAGAAAACATATAGCTTGGTATATAAAAGGCTTAAAAAATTGCACTAAAGTAAAGAATATGATAAATTCTCAACATGAAGCTAGTCAGGTTATAAATATATTGGAGGAATACAAGGATGAATTAATAAAGGGCTGAATTTATTAAATTATAAAAGCATATAATCTAATAATATTAATTATTAGGATATAAAAATGCAGCCTATTTTATATATTAAACCCTTAGACAGAAACAAGATTTATAATGAATGTAATATTTTAACCAAATTAAAAGATCGATTTAAAATTAACTTAACAGAGGAAAACTTCATTAAAGAGCTTAATGTTAAAATAACTAGAGTAAGCTTTCCTCTTAATTTAAATAAAGAAGCCTATACTAACAATATAGCAATTACTAAGAGGTTTATAAAAAATAATCAAGTTTATATTGCGCCGAAAGTATGGAGAAAGATTGACTACAATTTTTTTAACACATTTCAAAAAGAACTATTCGGATATAGTCTAGCAAAAAGTATCCAATTAATATTAAGATTAAATAATAAGAGCATTAAGAATAGTTGTATAGTAGTATATGATCCGGCGGATGATCAGGTCTTTGAAGGAATTTTGTATTTATGTAGAGTAGCTAAATATATAGTATTTCTAACGGATAATGTAGAAAAGACTTCAATAATTGCAGATTATGTTATGGCCAATTATGGTATATCCCCAATTATTACTAAAGATAAAAGTTTTGCATTAAATAATTGCGATTTTATATTTACTTCTAGAGAGGTCGAAATTGACTGCCCAGCTCCTATATGGTATTTTAACAATTTATATAAACCCAGAAATATTAAGGGTATAGAAATAAATGATGTAGAATACAGTGTGCCTGCTTTATGGGATCTAAAAGAAGTATCCTTAGAGTTGTTGGGAGCTATTTTATGTCAGATGGATGAGAGAGATATTGAGGAATCTATTAAGAAGAATGGAGTTACTTTAAATAGTATAAAGTTTAATGATAACATCTTGAATTTTGAAGATCTAAAAAGTTGACATTAAAATTATGCTGTTTTATAATAGCTTAAATGATTAATGGGTAAGGTGTATAATTAGTGCATAAATTTTCAAAAAATATAATAATATATAAAAAGCAACCATAGCAAAAAGATTTAAAAGGGGAGAAAAACATGAGTGATTCAAAAAAGTATGTTATGACATATGAAGGAGTTAAGAAATTAGAAGAAGAACTAGAATATCTTAAAACAGTGAAAAGAAAGGAAATAACTGAGAAGATAAAGGTAGCCCTTTCCTTTGGAGATTTAAGTGAAAACTCTGAATACGATGAAGCCAAAAATGAACAAGCTTTTGTAGAAGGAAGAATAATTCAACTTGAAAATATGCTGAAAAATGCTACCATAATAGATGAGAATGAAATACCAGCTGATACAGTTAGTGTTGGAACAATAGCAAAAGTAAAAGACTATGATCTTGATGAAGAAGTTGAATTCTTTATAGTGGGTTCAGCAGAAGCAGATCCTATGGAAAATAAAATATCTAACGAGTCACCTGTTGGTAGTGCTCTAATAGGTAAAAAGGTAGGAGATATAGTAGAAGTATCTGTGCCAGATGGAGTAAGTAAATATGAAATACTATCAGTAAGAAGAGATTAATGGAGGAATGTCAGTATGTCAAATGAAGAAAAGAATTTGATGAAAGAGGAACAAAAGTTTAATGAGCTAATTACGGAAAGAAGACAGAAACTTCTCGACCTTCAAGCAGCTGGAAAAGATCCTTTTGATGTATATAAAGTGGAAAGAACTCATACATCAAAAGAAATAAAAGATAATTATGAAGAACTTGTGGATAAGATAGTTACTATAGCTGGAAGACTTATGTCCAAAAGGGTACACGGTAAGGCTGGTTTTTCAGATGTTCATGATAGATACGGAAAAATCCAGCTGTACATAAGAATTGATGATGTAGGTGAAGAAAGATTAAAAGAATATAAATCTTTTGACATAGGAGATTTAGTTGCTGTAACAGGTAGAGTGTTTAAAACAAAAACAGGAGAAGTTTCAATACACATTACTGATTTTCAGCTTATAGCTAAATCTTTAAAACCACTTCCAGAAAAGTGGCATGGACTTAAAGATCCGGATTTAAGATACAGACAAAGATATGTTGATTTAATAATGAATCAAGATGTAAAAGACACATTTATGAAGAGAATTCAAACTATAAGAGCAATTAGAGAATTCTTAGATGCTAAAGATTATTTAGAGGTTGAAACTCCAATACTTTCACCAATAGCTGGTGGAGCTGCTGCTAGACCTTTTGTAACTCATCATAATGCTTTAGATATAGATATGTACTTAAGAATTGCTACAGAGCTTTATTTAAAGAGACTTATAGTTGGCGGTTTTGAAAAAGTATATGAAATTGGCAAAGACTTCAGAAATGAAGGTATTGATATAAGACATAACCCAGAATTCACAATGATGGAATTATATGAAGCATATGCTGATTATAATGATATGATGGAGATAACTGAGAACATGGTAGCTTATGCAGCGGAAAAGGTTTGTGGAACTACAAAAATAACTTATCAAGGAACAGAAATAGATCTTACTCCACCTTGGAGAAGAATAACTATGGTGGATGCAGTTAAGGAATATGCGGGAATAGACTTTAGCGAAGTAAAAACAGATGAACAAGCAAGAGAAATTGCTAAAGAGAAAAAACTTGAATTAAAGAAACAATTAAAAGATTGTTCTAAGGGTGATATATTAAATGCTTTATTTGAAGAATATGGCGAAAAGAATTTAATTCAGCCTACATTTATATACGATTACCCAATAGAAATATCTCCTTTAACTAAGAAGAAAAGAGGAAATCCTGATTTTACAGAAAGATTCGAAGGATTTATTTACGGAAGAGAATTATGTAATGCTTATTCTGAGCTAAATGACCCAATTGTACAAAAAGATAGATTTGTACAGCAGTTAAGAGAAAGAGAATTGGGTGATGATGAGGCATATATGATGGACGATGATTTCATAAATGCATTAGAAATAGGTATGCCGCCAACTGGAGGACTTGGAATAGGAATTGATAGGCTTGTCATGCTCTTAACAGATGCTTATTCTATAAAAGATGTAATTTTATTCCCAACGATGAAACCAAGTAACAATCAGTAATTCTAATATGGTATAAGGATAAAATAAGGGTATTGCACGATATGTGTAGTACCTATTTTTAATGATAAAAAATAACTTTAAATTTAGTAAAAAATGCTTGCATTTATAAAATAATATGATATACTAAATCATATAATAAACATTCCGTGGTAGCTCAATGGTGGAGCATTCGGCTGTTAACCGAAGGGCTGGAGGTTCAAATCCTCTCCACGGAGCCATTTTATTTTTTGCCTATATTGACAATTTTAAATTATTTGTTAAAATATATTTTAAACTGAATAAATCACGATGATGAAGAAGAGTAGTGGTAATGCTTTTTAAGAGAGGCTATGGTTGGTGAAAATAGCTAAAGGTTTATTATGAAGGGAGCTTCTGAGTGCAATATATTGAAAGCAGGGCTGTTGCCAAAAAGGGTGGAACCGCGGAAGATATCTTTCGTCCCTTGAGGTAACTGCTTTTTTTATACAAAAAATTATAAAAATAACCAATATACGTAAAAGGAGGAAGTAGTTATGGCTTTTGAAAAGACTATGGACAAAATAGTTGCATTAGCAAAGAATAGGGGTTATGTTTTTCCTGGCTCAGATATTTATGGTGGATTAGCTAACTCATGGGATTACGGGCCACTTGGTGTTGAATTTAAAAATAATGTAAAAAAGATATGGTGGGAAAAATTTATTCAACAAAGCCCATATAATGTAGGCCTTGACTGTGCAATACTTATGAATAGTGAGGTATGGGTAGCCTCAGGTCACGTAGGAGGTTTTTCGGATCCATTAATGGATTGTAAAGAGTGTAAAGGAAGAGTTAGAGCAGATAAACTTATAGAAGATTATATGACCGCCCATGGAGCAGAGGTTGCCAGTGCAGATGGTTGGACTAATGAGCAATTAAAAGATTATATAGATACTCATGAAATAGTTTGCCCAAAATGCGGTAAAAAGAACTTTACAGATATAAGAAAGTTTAATCTTATGTTTAAGACCTTCCAAGGGGTTACTGAAGATGCTAAGTCAGAAATATATTTAAGACCAGAAACTGCTCAGGGGATTTTTGTTAACTTTAAAAATGTACTTAGAACATCAAGAAAAAAATTACCCTTTGGTATAGGACAAATTGGTAAATCATTTAGAAATGAAATCACTCCTGGTAACTTTACATTTAGAACAAGAGAATTTGAACAAATGGAGTTAGAATTTTTCTGTGAACCAGGAAAGGATTTAGAATGGTTCAAGTATTGGAAGGATTATTGCTGGAAGTTCTTATTAAATCTTGGTATGAAAGAAGAAAACTTAAGATTTAGAGATCACTCTAAAGAAGAATTATCCTTCTACAGTAATGCTACATCCGATATAGAATACTTATTTCCATTTGGATGGGGTGAATTATGGGGTGTTGCTGATAGAACAGATTATGATTTAAAACAACACATGAAGCACTCAGGTCAGGATTTATCATACTTAGATCCTACTACTAATAAAAAATATGTACCATATTGTATTGAACCATCATTAGGAGCTGATAGAGTAACTCTTGCTTTCTTGGTAGACGCATATGATGAGGAAGAACTAGAAGGCGGAGATGTAAGAACAGTATTACACCTTCATCCAGCTCTTGCACCATTTAAAGCTGCCGTACTTCCATTAACTAAAAAGCTTTCCGGAAAATCTACAGAAGTTTATAGCATGTTATCAAAATATTTTAATGTTAATTATGATGAAACAGGGAGTATAGGAAAGAGATATAGAAGAGAAGATGAAATAGGAACTCCCTACTGTATAACTATAGATTATGATACTCTTGAAGACAATACAGTAACTGTAAGAGATAGAGATACAATGCAGCAGGTTAGATTAAGCATAGATGAATTAGTAAAATTTATACAAGATAAAATAGAGCCTTAATAAAAGATTAAGGGCCTTTGCTACAAGTAAAGGCCCGATTTTTTATAAAAAAATACAACAATTATAATATGTTTTTGTAAATATTTAAATAAAATAAAAAAATCACCGGATGAAATCATCCGGTTTAAATAGGGTTTAATCATGGGGATATGTTATATGTTCAATTAAAACTTGGGGAATTATATTAATGTTTCCTTACGGCACATACTAAGTATAACATATATGTATATAATATTGCAATACATGATAATAAAGTCTTTAAATTAAATATATTCTCACAATTTCGACTTTACTATCTCATATAAATAGAATCTTTTGTAGATATTTAAATATTAAAAAACTTTGCAATTTTTAAGGTTTAAAGAATAAAGGTGATATAATTATTTATATTAAAGTTTATGTTTTTATATAGCGGAGGTAATAAATGAATAAAGACTTTAAAGAATTTAAAAAGTTTATAAAGGGAAAAAAGACAGCTGTGGTAGGTATAGGAATAAGCAATAGACCATTAATAGATTTTTTAGTTAAGTTAGGAGCAGAAGTCACTGCTTTTGATAAGAAAGATAAAGAACAGTTAGGAAATGCAGCAGTAGAGCTAGAAAACAAAGGCGTAACATTAGTATTAGGGGAAGATTATTTAGATAAACTAAATGGTTTTGAAGTTATATTTAAGACGCCTTCTATGAGAATAGATAGTCCAGCTTTATTAAGAGCTAAAGAAGAGGGAACTTATATAACTTCAGAAATGGAGGAATTTATAAAATATTGTCCAGCAAAGATTTTTGGCATCACAGGAAGTGATGGAAAAACCACTACAACCTCTTTAATTTATAATATGTTGAGGGAAGAGGGATATAATACTTGGATAGGCGGCAATATAGGAACCCCATTATTCTCAAAAATTGAAGAAATAAAAAAGGATGATAAAGTAGTATTAGAATTATCCAGCTTTCAGTTGATGACCATAACTGAACCTATAGAGGTCTCCCTTATAACTAATATATCTCCTAATCATTTAGACATTCATAAGGATATGGAAGAATATATTGATGCCAAGAAGAATATTTTTAAATATGGAAGAGAAGAGGATTTACTGGTTCTCAATAAAGATAATGAAATAACTAATTCTATTGCAACAGAAAGAGGAGGAAATATTCTACAATTCAGTATAAAGGGAAAGGTGGAAAATGGAGCCTTCTATAACAATGGTGAATTATATATATTCAATAAAAGAATATGTAATATAGATGAAATAAAGTTAAAAGGAATGCATAATGTAGAAAACTTATTAGCGGCATTTTGTTGCGTAAATGAAGATGTATCCATAAAAAGTATGAGAAATGTTGCTATATCCTTTACTGGGGTAGAACATAGAATGGAATTCATAAGGGAAATAAATGGAGTAAAATACTACAATGATTCTATAGCATCAAGCCCAACAAGAACTATAGCTGGACTTAGAGCATTTGATAAAAAGGTTATATTAATAGCAGGAGGATATGACAAAAAGATTTCTTTTGAGCCACTAGCAAAGGAAGGATACACATATATCAAGAGTTTAATACTTCTAGGAGTAACTAAAGACAAGATTAAAAAAGCTTTTGAAAAAATAATGAGTGAAAAGGGAATAAATATACCTATTTTTATTGTAAGTACTCTTGAAGAAGCAGTGAATAAGGCGAATACTATTGCTGAGAATGGAGATATAGTTACTCTTTCACCAGCATGTGCAAGTTTTGATATGTTTCCAAACTTTGAAGTGAGAGGAAATAGATTTAAAGAGATAATAAATAATTTATAAAGTAGGGAGAAGGAAGGCGATTTATATAGATGATCCCCTTCTTTTTACTGTGCCTACTTTAAATATAGTAAATAAAGTACATTATAAAAGAAAAATAAAGAACGGATAAGATAGCCCGTGAATTTAAAATATGTATGCTATGACAGCTCTATGATTTATGCTAAAATAAATCATATTATTTGAACCAGATATATAGTTTAGAAGAAAATAAAAAATATTAACTTGTTTAAAAAATCTTCTTGACAAGTTTAAATGCAAATGATATTATAAATAAGCTGTCACATGACAGCAATGGTCTTTGAAAATTAAACAGAGAAGAGAAACCAGTCAATTCAACACGAAAGTGTTAAAAATAGCGATGAGCTAATAAGAAAAATTGGTAGAAGCAAGCAGTACGAGGAAACAAGAGAAACGAGGAGCGGAGTTTACTTCAGTAAATGAGCACCGCAGTGAACTTGTTGACGGAGTAATGCGCAGCTTATAACAATTTTTGATTAAACTTTTAAATTGAGAGTTTGATCCTGGCTCAGGACGAACGCTGGCGGCGTGCCTAACACATGCAAGTCGAGCGATGAAGTTCCTTCGGGAATGGATTAGCGGCGGACGGGTGA